>CANJMY010000102.1 GCA_947475315.1 Pseudomonadota bacterium
CGACCGCGCCGACCGCGCCGACCGCGCCGACCGCGCCGACCGCGCCGACCGCGCCGACTGCGCCGACTGCGCCGACCGCGCCGACCGCGCTGACTGCGCTGACTGCGCTGACTGCGCCGACTGCGCCGACCGCGCCGACCGCGCTGACTGCGCTGACTGCGCTGACTGCGCTGACTTCGCCGACCGCGTTTGGCGCCGCCCGCGCGGCTGGCGCCCGCGTCGCGAAGCGCCCGGCGCGCGTGTCGACACCACGGCTCTCGGTGCGTGACTCGTCCTCGGCGCCACCCGCGCCGCCCGCGTCGCCCGAGATTGGCGCCGCGCGTGCGGCTGGCGCCGACTTCGCAAGTGCCCCGTGCGCGTGTCGACACCACACGCTCCCGGTGCGTGACTCGTTCTCGGCGCCACCCGCGCCGCCGCGCCACCCGCGCCGCCGCGCCACCCGCGCCACCCGCGCCGCCCGCGCTAGGGTTACGTCGACGCCCTGGAGGCGCCCATGCTCCGACCCCTCACGCTCCTGGTGCTCGCCGCCTGCGCCGGCGATCCCCCCGACGCCGCGGACTACGACGCCGCGTGCATCACCCCCGAGGACTGCGTCCTGGTCGTGCAGAACGGCTACTGCGGCGCGTGCGACGGTATGGCGGCTCTGTCGACGGACGGCGCCGCGCTCTTCCTGGACGACCAGGAGGCCTACGGCGAGCCGCGCTGCCGCGTCACCATCCTCCCCGGTTGCAACCCGGTCGACCTCACCCTGAGCACCGCGACGTGCGAAGCCCAGGTGTGTGGGTTCAGCGCGGTCGGCAGCTGATCGGCGTTAGCGCCAACCGCACACGACGTTCCAGCCAGGCATCACGAAGTCGCGCGCGCCCTCAGCGTACAGTCCCTGGAACGCGGCGTTGTAGTTGTCGAGGTTGGCGGACTTGATGGGCACGCACTTGGGCGGAGCACCTGCGGCGTCGGCGGCGTGCGCGGGGGCGATGGCGTGAAAGGCGACGGCCGCGGCCAGGATGAGGATCGACAGCGGGAGCAGGTGACGGGACATGAGTGCCTCCTTGTGGCCGGGGTCGGGTATCCCGGGTCCTGCGGGCCGGCGCGGCGCTTTGGGCGCTTCAAAACGTCAGAACCGGACGCCGCACCGCGACTGCGCGAAGGGCCCACATGCGGGTTGGCGCGCCGGCTGTCGCTCGTTGCGTTCGGGGCGCCCAGGCGCATCGTCCCGGTGACCGGCGCGACCACGAGCCCGAGCTCGCGCCTTGGACGCCAGCGCGCCCGCCTCGTCCCCGTGGCCGACGTGACCACGCGTGCCGCCAGTGGGGAGGTCCGTGTGCGCGCGCCGCGGCCGGTCTTCCGCCTGTCGCGGCTCGCGCGCCTGTCGCGGCTCGCGCGCCTGTCGCGGCTCGCGCGCCTGTCGCGGCTCGCGCGCCTGTCGCGGCTCGCGCGCCTCGCGTCCTCACCGCCACCAACGCGCCCCGCTCACCCCGCGATCCGCTCCAGCGCCCGCTTCAGCGGCTTCGCGGCGCGCCCCTCCACCTGCGTGTTCAGCACCCGCGCGCCCACGCACACCGCCGCCACCGTTCCCCACAACAGCACATGGGGGCTGACTGCCGGGTACAGCGCATTAAACAACATGTATCCGATGTTCTGGTGGATCAGGTAGAGCGGGTAGGTGAGCGCGCCCACCGTGACCCAGGTGCGCTGACCGAGCAGCCCGGTGCGCCCCGTGGACACCGCGAGCATCACCGCAAAGAATACGACCACACAAACCCCGACCACGGTCGGATCATTGTGGGTCTGGTAGTGCTTGTCGAGCTCCGGCAGCGCGGCCAGGCTGTGCCGCAGCGCGAGCGCGAAGTTGGCGAGGAGCAGGCCGGCGCGCTGCATCGTCATGCCGCTCGCCCGCACCAGGTAGAAGGTCGCGCCTGCGATGAAGTACGGCGCGTACTCGTAGATCAGCACGTTGCGCAGCAGGCCGACGGGGACGAATTCGAGCGCCGCCGTGACCACCGTCCAGCCGATCAGCAAGGGCTGGATGCGCTTGATCTGGCCGAGCAGCAACACCAGCGCGACGAGCGCGTAGAAGCGCAGCTCCACGAACAGCGACCAGTACGCGCCGTCGATCGAGCGCACGCCGACGAAGCCGCTGAGCATGGTCATGTTGACCAGGTACTGCGACACCGTCGCGTGGAAGCGCTCACCGCCGATCCCGAGCGTGACGACGAAGGTCAGCGTGCATGCGGCCCAGAACGCGGGGTACAAGCGCACAAAGCGGGAGATGAGGAAGCCGCGAAGCGACCCGCTCGCTGCCGTCATCAAGATCACGAAGCCGCTGATCAGGAAGAACAGCTCGACGCCGAGGTAGCCGTACTGCGCCACCGGCGCGATCCACGGGTAGGGCATGACGGACAGGTTGTCCGCGGCGTGACCGCGGAACGCGTAGTGGTAGACCACCACCATCAGCGCCGCCAGGAAGCGCAGCAGGTCCAGCTCGTTCACGCGCATCCGGCTCATGTCGGCGCCTCGGCTGGGTCGAGTCTATCCCACGACGCGCGTTGACCGCGACCGGCGCCTGCGGCAAGTGGGCAACCCGGGAGCTCGACCATGCACCACGCCGGCCTCGCGCGCACCGACATCACCGTCTACGAGCCGGGCATCACGCTGATGGGCTGGGGGCTGCCGCACCAGCAGGCGCAGGGCGTGACGCTGCCGCTGCACGCGCGCGCGCTGGTGCTGCGGGGTGGGGACGCGACGCTCGCGTACGTGGCGGTGGAGCTGCTGGCGGTCAGCCGCGGGCTGTGGATGGAGGTGTGCGAGGCGCTGCGGACCCAGCACCCGTCGCTGGGGCTCGCCGAGCACAACGTGGCGGTCGTGGCGACGCACACCCACAGCGGGCCGTCCGGCTACGCGCACTCATTCTGGATGCAGCTCAACGCGCCCGGCTTCTCGGCCAAGGTGCACGACACGCTGGTCGAGGGCATCGTGGCGTCGATCGTCGCGGCGCACGCGGCGCTGGCGCCCAGCACGCTCGTGCTCGCCGAGGGTGAGGTGTCGCGCGAGGCGGGCGTCGCGTTCAACCGGTCCTGGTTCGCCTACAGCCAGAACCACGACGCCGAACGGGTGCCGTTCGCCGAGCGCGATCAGGCGGTGCACCGCACCATGACCCTGCTGCGGATCCACGGCGCCGACGGCAAGCTGCGTGGCGTGGTCGACTGGTTTGGCCTGCACAACACCTGCGTGCACGGCGACAACGACGCCCTGCACTCCGACCACAAGGGCCTGGCCGCCAGCGCGCTCGAGGACCGGCACGGGATCGTCGCGCTGTTCGCGCAGGAGTGCTGCGGCGACATCTCGCCCAACTTCCGACCCGACCCCACCCGCGCTCACACCACCGGCCTGCACGACGACGACCACAAGAACGCGCGGCGGGTCGCGGACGCGCAGGTGGCGGTGGCCGAGACGCTCCTGCACGTGCCCGGCCAGGTGCTGACCGGTCCGATCGAGATGATCACGGAGCTGGTCGACATGTCCGACGCGGCCGCGGACGCGCGCTTCACGGTGGATGGCCAGCCGCAGCGCACGCGCGGCGCGGTGATCGGGATCTCCATGGCGCTGGGCACGGCGGAGGGCCGCGGGCCGCTCTGGCCGATGCGCGGGGCGCTGGCGGCGCTGCACGGGGCGCGGCGGGCGGTGGACCGGGCCCGCGGGGCGGTCCGCACGCACGATCCGCTGATCCCGTTCGTGGATCTGGCGGGCGGGAGCCGAGGCAAGATCCTCGGCCTGCTGCCGGTGCGGCACCTTCCGCCCCTCGACCCTGTGTTTCGCTGGATCCGCGAGCGCGTCCGCACGGGCGACGCCGGGAGCGAGCCGTGGATGCCGCCGGTGCTGCCGATCCAGCTGATCCGGATCGGCGGGCTGGTGGTGGCGACGGTCCCCAACGAGCCGACCACGGTGTCGGGCCGACGCCTGCGCGACACGCTGCGCGCGGCCCTGCCCGACGACGTCCGCCACGTGGTGATCAGCCCCTACGCCAATGCCTACGCCGGCTACCTGACCACCGCCGAGGAGTACCAGGTGCAGCACTACGAGGCCGGCTACACCATCTACGGTCCGCACACGCTGGCCGCGGTGCAGACCGTGTTGGACGGGCTGGCGCGCCGGGTGGGGAAGGGGCTCCCGACGCTGGTCGGGACGCTGCCCCCCAAGCGCTCGCGTGAGGCCCTGGAGCGCATGGCCTTCAAGACGCCGTGGCCCACGGTCACCGCCCTGGGGCGCCCCGCCCGGCCCTGAGGCCGATTGCGCGAGGTGCCCGGGGCCATTAGCTTGCCGCCCCCGCGGCGACCCCGCCTCGCCGTTCTTGGCGTGGGTGCGCGCGGACGCTCCGCCCGAGGCTCCATGAAGCGGCTCGACGTCGTGGTGCCGGTGTTCAACGAGGAGGCCTGCCTCCCCGCGTTGATCGTGCGCCTGGACGCCGTCCGCGCCTCGCTGGTCGGCCGCTACGATCTGCACGTCATCTTCGTGAACGACGGGTCGACCGACCGCTCTGAGGAGCTGCTGCACACGGCCTGCGACCAGCGACCGCACGTGGCGTCCATCCACTTCAGCCGCAACTTCGGCCACCAGATCGCGGTGACGGCGGGCCTGGACCACACGTCGGCCGACGTGGTCGCCATCCTCGACGCCGATCTGCAAGACCCGCCCGAGCTGATCCCGGCCATGCTGGACCGCGTGGAGGAGGGGTTTGACGTGGTCTACGGCAAGCGCCGCAGCCGCCGCGGCGAGAGCCCGTTCAAGCTGCTGACCGCCAAGGCCTTCTACGTGCTGATCGGCGTGGTCACCCGCGTCGACATCCCCACGGACACCGGCGACTTCTGGCTGGTCACGCGGCGCGTGTGCGTGGCGCTGCAGCAGATGCCGGAGCGGCACCGCTTCATCCGCGGCATGGTCCCGTGGGTGGGCTTTCGCGCCTCCCCGTTCCTCTACGACCGCGACGCGCGCTTCGCGGGCGAGACCAAGTACCCGCTGCGCAAGATGTTTCACTTTGCGCTCGAGGCGATCTTCTCGTTCTCACGGGTGCCGCTGGTCGTGTCGTCGGTGCTGGGCATCGGCATGATGCTGTTCGCGGCGGTCGGCACGGCGGCCATCGCCTACCTGCACTTCGTCGCGGGCGAGCAGGTCCCTGGCGTCACGCTCGCCATCCTCACCAGCGTGATGCTGGGCGGCATGCAGCTCTTGATGCTCGGGATCACCGCCGAGTACATCGGGCGGATCTTCGAGGAGGTCAAGCGGCGGCCGCTCTACATCGTCAGCCACGTCGAGAACGTGGACGCCAAGCGCGCGTCCGGGGTCGGGCTCACCAGCGACAACTGACCGTTCAAGCGCGGAGGACCCGCGCGCGTGCGGCCTGAGAACACGGAGCGGGAGGTCTGGTCGGCGCGACACGAGCGCGCCGCCGCCCGAGCCTCTACTCGTCGCGCTCGTCCATCTTGCCGTCGCCGTCGGTGTCACGACCGGAGCGGACCACGTGACCCTCGGAGTCGAAGCGCTCCCAGAAGTCGATCAGGCCGTCGCCGTTGGTGTCGCGCTCCTTGCGGTCCAGGCGGGGGCGGCCGTCGTCGCCGATGGCGTAGTAGCTGAAGATGTCCGGCTTGCCGTCGAAGTTGGTGTCGGACTCAGCCAACACGCGGGCGCCGTCCTTGTAGTGGTCAGTCCAGTCGAACACGCCGTCGAAGTCTGAGTCGATCTGCTCGGTCTTGATCTGGCCGTCCTCGTCGAACAGCGTGACGATGTCGACCTTGCCGTCGAGATCGATGTCGATCTCCTTGCGGGTCATGACGCGGGTGCCGCCGGTGCGCTCCCGGTAGAAGTTCCGGATCTCCGGGCGGCCGTTGCCGTCCAGGTCCACCTCCTGCAGGATCATGCCTTCTTCCGGCAGCGCCTTCTCGGTCACGGTGCCGCCAGTGTGGCTGGTGGCGCCCTTCTTGGGGCAGGCGGTGAGCATCAGGGGCAGCACGAGCAGGGGCAGAACGGCGCGCATGGGGCGAGCTCCAGGGGACGTGTCGGGGAGGGAATAGCGCGGCGCCGCGTCGGTGTCGCCTAGACCCGAGGCGCAGGGCCCCGCGACGTGGTAGCTTCGCCGCGTGGGTCGCGTGGGAAGCGGCCCCGACGAGGAGCCCGTGTCAGACGCGCAGAAGGTGACGCCTGCCTCTCTAGGGCGCTTGGTGCTGGTGGACGACGAGCCGGCCATCCTGGACCTGCTCACCTCGCTGTTTCGTGAGGGCTGGGAGGTCTCGGCGTTCACGCGCGGGGCCGACGCGCTCGCGCGGCTGCGGTCGGGCCCGTTCGACGTGCTGCTGACCGACAAGAACCTGCCCGACGTGGGCGGCCTGGATCTGCTGGGCCACGCGCGCAAGCTGGATCCGGACGCTGAGGTCCTGCTGATCACCGGCTACGCGTCGCTCGACACGGCCGTGCAGGCCATGCAGTTGGGCGCGTTCGACTACATCGTGAAGCCGCCGCGCAGCATCTTCGACGTGCGTCGCAAGGTGGAGCAGGCGCTGGGCAAGGTCCGCCTGGCCCGGGCCAACCGCCAGCTGGTGCTGGATCTCACGCGCAAGAACGAGGAGCTGCACGACGCCTTGGGCGAGAATCGGCGCGTGCAGGCGGAGCTGGTCCAGTCTGAGAAGCTCGCCGGCATCGGCACCTTGGCCGCGGGCATCGCCCACGAGATCGCCAGCCCGCTGTTTGGCATCATGGGCCTGGCTGAGGCGGTGGCCGAAGAGACCGACCTGGACGCCGTGCACCGCTACGCGTCGGAGATCGTCGACTACAGCCGCAACATCCGCGAGATCGTGGTGCAGCTGTCGGGCTACGCCCGCTCCGCCGAGCGCGAAGACTACGCCACCGTCGACGCCGCGTCGGTGGCGCAGGATGCGGTTCGGCTGGTCGTCCGGTCCATGTCGCTGTCCGACGAGATGGTCGCCGTGGACGTCCCGGACGGCCTGGGCTTCTATGGTCGCACCTCCGAAGCCCAGCAGATCTTGGTCAACCTGGTGAAGAACGCCGTCGAGGCCGTTCAGGAGCACCACGGCGAGGGCCACGGCCACGTCCACGTGACCGGCGCTTCCGAGGGCGGGCAGGTGGTGCTGCGCGTCACCGACGACGGCCCCGGCATCCCCGAAGACCGCCAGCGCGAGATCTTCGACCCGTTCTTCACCACCAAGCCGCCCGGCAAGGGCACCGGCCTGGGGCTGAACATCGTGTGGCGTCTGGTGTCCAAGGTCGGCGGGTCGGTCGGGGTCGAGAGCGTCGTCGGGCAAGGCGCGACGTTCGTCGTCCGCTTCCCCGCGGCGTAAGGGACGCGCATGCGCATCTGGCTCCGGCTCACGTTGATGATGGCGACGCTCACGCTCGTGCCGGTCCTGCTGGTCGGGTTTCTGGCCGTGCGCGCCACCACCGACAGCGCGACGCGCGGGCCTGAGGACGCCATGGCCCGCGAGGCCAGCACGCTCTCCACGTTCGTCGGCATGTGGATCGACGGGCAGTCGCGCACGCTGGCCGGCTGGCAGCGCGTCTGGGACCTGGACTACACCGACGAGGACCGCCGGGTGGGCCTGCTGCGCGCCACCTACAAGGCTATCGACGACGTGGTCAGCGTGGCCCTGGTCGACGCCAACGGCGCCTCGGTCGTGGCGCCGCAGTACCTGCGACCCGGCGAGGTCACCGGCGACCGCGAGGCCGGCAGCGATCAGCGCGTGGACATGCTGCTCAAGAACCAGCCGCGAACGCTGGACTCCGATGGCATCTCCTACGGCGCCCCGTACGTGCCTCCCGGCGCGCTCAACCCGGTCGTGCCGGTGTCGGTGGGCCAGCGCGCGGGCGGCGTGCGCATGGTCGCCGAGGTGTCGCTCGCGCCGATCAGCCGGGTGTTCGCCGGTCGGTCCGAGGCCGCGGCGGTGCTGCTGGACGGCTTCGGCAAGCCGATCGTCGGCGGCGAGCACCCGTTCCTCCAGGGTCAAGATCTAGGCTTGATCCTCGACCTTGGCCTGCTCAACACTACCTTCCTGGTGGGCGAAGGCGACGACGCACGCCAAGGCGCGCTCTACGCCGTGCCCTATACCGACTGGAAGGTCCTGGTCTTTGGGCCGCCGTCGGCCACGCAGCGCGCCGCGCGGGCCATTCGGGCGAGCACCTTCTGGGTGTTGGTCGTGGTGTTCGCGGTCGTCCTGCTGGCGGGGCTGGTGATCGAGCGCACGCTGACCCGGTCGGTGCTGCAGCTGGTCGGTCACGCGGGCCGGGTGACGGAGGGCGACTACGCGCTCCGCAACCACGTCGATCGCGCGGATGAGATCGGCGATCTGGCGCAGGCGCTGAACTACATGAGCCAGCGCCTGGAGACGAGCGCGGCTGAGATCGCCACCTACCAGACCGACCTGGCGGCGCGGGTGGTGGCGCGCACGCGGGACTTGGAGCGCGCCCAGGCGCAGCTCGTCCGCGGCGGACAGATCGCGGCGGTCGCCGAGATGGGCGCGGGCCTGGCGCATGAGCTGAACAACCCGCTCGCGGCCATCCTGGGCCAGGTGCAGCTGCTCCGCGCGCAGGGCGGCCATGACGACGCGGCGCTCGCGCGCCTGGAGGCGTCCGCGGACCGCTGCCGCGAGGTGGTCGACACCATGATGCGGCTGGCGTCGGGGCAGGTGGACCTGGGCAACGCCCCCGTGATCGACCTGGGCCCGGTCATCCTGGAGGCGTCCGCGGCGGCGCGGCCGGGCATCGTCACCCGCGGTGTGGGCCTGGACGTGGTCCGGCCGTCTGGCCCGGTGGGCGTGCGCATTGACCCGGCGATGACCCGCCGCGCGGTGCAGCAGCTGATCGAGGCGCTGGGCGCGGGTCTGCGCGACGGCGACAACCTGCGCGTCGAGGTGGAGCAGGCGTCGGACGGCCGGATGGCGGCGGTGTTCACGCCGGACTTGCCGGTGTCGGCCGCGAGCGACGACTGGAAGGCCGCGGGCATGCGCCTGTGGGCCGCGCGCGGGCTGCTTGAAGCCGCGGGCGCGTCCGTGCACGAGCCGGATGAGACGTCGCGCGCGTGGCGCGTGGTGTTTCCGGGGGGCACGTGGATCGCGCGCTGACCAGCCTCGCTGTGGTGCTGCTGGTGGCCGCTGCGGTCGCCTTGTGGCGCTACGCGGGTCCGGACGAGGGCCCCACGCCGCTCACCATCGAGTCGGTCCAGGGCGACGTCGCGCGCGATCGCGGCGACCTCTCGCAGCACGCGTCGATCGGCATGGCCGTGCAGCCGGGGGACCGACTGGTCACCGGGCCCGCGTCGACGGCCACCCTGTCGCGTGGCGGGCGCTCGCCGATCACCGTGGACTCCGAGACCACGGTGTCCGTCGCGCGGGTCGAGGACGGCCTGGTCGAGCTGAACGTGGTCCGAGGGTCAGTGAAGGCGCGTGTGCGGCCCGACGGCGGCGCGCTGCGCTTGGTCAACGAAGGCCGCGCGGTGCTGGCGACCGACGCCAACCTCACGGTCGCCGTGGACGCCGAGGGCGGCTTCGCGGTCGCCGCTGAGGAGGGCCAGGTCGCGGTCTCGGGCGTAGAGGGCGTGGGCGAGCTCGGCCCGCACGCGCAGGCGGTCGTGCTCCCCGGCGGCGCCGTCCGCACCGGCCCCATCCCCAACGACGTGCTGCTCGACGTGGCGTGGCCGCCGCGCGGCGCCGTGGAGCACGTCACGGTCGAGGGCCACACCGAGCCCGGCGCCAGCGTGCGCATCTTCGCGGCGTCCATCGCCGGTCCCGTCCGCGCGGACGCGGACGGGCACTTCTCGCTGCCGGTCACCCTGAAGGAAGGCGAGAACGAGGTCGAGGTGGCGGTGGTGGACGCGTTCGGTCGCGAGCGTCGCACGCGCACCCAGCTGATCCGCGACACCAAGGGTCCCACCTTCAAGGTGGAGATCCAGTACGAACGCGAGCGCCGATGAGGCGCTGGCTGCTGGCCTCGGCGCTGACGGTGCCTGCGATCGCGGGCGCCGCCGACGTGGAGGTGGTGGCCAGAGCGGGCGCGC
>CANJMY010000103.1 GCA_947475315.1 Pseudomonadota bacterium
ACGCAGTCGAGTCAGTTGTTCGTGGATCCTCCCGGGTTCATTCAGCGGGTCGACGCGATCCTCGCGGCGCGGGAGCGGGTGCTGGGCGAAGTCCTGCAGATGGCCGACGGCCGCACCGTCGAGCGCGACTTCCTGCCGGTCGACACCGGCGGTGAGGATCTCGGCCTGATGTGGCTCTACCGGGACGTCACTCAGGCGCGGCGCACGGTGTCCGCGCTCGTGCACGCGCGCGACGCGGCCGAGGAGGCGAACCGCGCCAAGAGCGACTTCCTGGCGACCATGAGCCACGAGATCCGAACGCCGCTCAACGCCGTGCTCGGCATGACCGAGCTGGCGATGGACACCGAGGACCCGCGCCTCCGCCAAGATCTGTTGTCCGGCGTGCTGACGAACGCGCGCGCCCTGCTCGCGCGGGTCGAGGACATCCTGGATCTGTCGAGCATCGAGTCGGGCGCCTGGTCGCCGGTGGAGGAGTCCTTCGACCCCGCCGCGCTGCTCGCGGACGTGGCCGCGTCGTTCCGTCCGCGCGTAGCGGGAAGGCCCGTGGAGCTGCGGGCGGTCGCGTCAAACGTGCCCGCCGGCTGCATTGGAGATCCAGGCCGGATCCGGCAGGTGCTCACCAACCTGGTCCACAACGCGGTCCGCTTCGTGGAGTCCGGCCACATCGAGCTGCGCGCAGAGCCGTCCGTCACCGCAGGGGACGTGACCGGCCTGATGCTGACCGTGTCCGACACCGGCCCGGGCATTGAGTCTGACGAGATCGCGCACGTCTTCGAGCGCTTCCGTCAGGGGCGCCTGGGGCGCGCGCAGCGCACGGGCAGCGGCCTCGGCTTGGCCATCTGCAAGGAGATCATCGACCGGCTCGGCGGCACCATTCACGTCGACAGCGAGCCCGGGGTCGGCACCTCGTTCCGCATCTTTGTGCCCGTCTGGTGGACCGACCAGGCCCCGCGCGTGGTCGAGGCGCCGCCGCAGGCCTTCGCGAATGCCAAGACCCCCAGGCGCGTGCTCGTGATGGACGACACGGACGACGCGCGCTTCTACGTGGCCGAGGCCCTGACGCGCGCCGGGCACAAGGTCTTTCAGGCCGCGTCTGGGCCAGAGGCGCTCGACCTGCTTCGCCTGGAGCCCGTCGATCTGGTGCTGGCCGACGTGGAGATGCCAGGGATGGACGGGCTCGCGTTCACGCGCGCGCTGCGCGTGATGGAGCGGTTCACCGGGGCGGCGCCTACCCGCGTGGTCGCGCTCACCGCGCACGCGCTCGCCGAGTGGCGTGACCGCTGCCGCGACGCGGGCATGGACGGCTTCCTCGCCAAGCCGATCTCGCGCGCGGAGCTGCTCAAGCAGGTCGACGCGCTCGCAGCGGCGGAGCCGCTGTTCGAGGTCGACGATCAGGTGAACAAGGCCTTCCTCGGTCGTGTCGTCGAGGCGATGACCGAGGCGCGCGCCAACTTGGCCGCGGGCGACCTGGAGGAGGTGCGCCGCGCAGGGCATCGTCTCAAGGGCACCGGAGGCATGTTCGGACACGCCGAGCTCACGCGCCTGGGCGCCGCGCTGGAGGTGGCGGCCAAGGCAAGCGACGAGGCCGCATCGGTGACCGCCATCCACGCGGTCCTCGCTGAGATCCAGCGGGTGAGCCGCACGCCAGGTCGCTAGCGACGCCCGCCGAGGGCGTCATAGCGGGCGCGCAGCTTCTTGAGATCGTCGAGCGTGAACCGCTTGTCCTCGGGCTTGCGCAGCAGGTAGGCCGGGTGGAACGTGGGGATGGCGGGGATCTGGTCCTGCCACTTCATCTCCGTACCGCGCAGGCGCGTGATGCCCTTCACGCCCAGCAGCTGCTCCAGCGCCACGCTGCCCAGCACCAGGATGATCTTGGGCTGCACGGCCTGGATCTGCCGGAACAGGAAGGGCTTGCAGACCGAGGCCTCCTCCGGCGTCGGGTTGCGGTTGTCGGGCGGGCGGCACTTCACGATGTTGGCGATGTAGACCTGGGCGCGCTGAAGCCCGAGCACGTTCACCAGCATCTTGTCGAGCATCTGCCCGGCCTCGCCCACGAAGGGCTCGCCGCGCTCGTCCTCGGTGGCGCCGGGCCCCTCGCCCACCACCATCAGGTCGGCGTTGGCGTCGCCCACGCCAAAGACGATGTTCTTGCGACCGGCGCACAGGCCGCAGCGGGTGCAGTCCCCCAGGTCTTCGCGGATCTTGGCCAGACCGGTGGCGCCCGCGCCGTCGTCATGGTGCAGGGGAACGGCGTCCGCGCGCGCGCGCGCTGCGGCGGCGGCCCACTTCTCAGCGCTCGGTGAGGGCGCAGGAGGCTCACGAGGGGGCGGCGGCTCCGGGGCCTCGCGGACCACGGCGGCCCGGGCCGTCGGGAAGATCGCCGGGCCCTGCGCGATCGGGTCGACCTCCGGCGGGTCTTCGACCGGGCGCGGCTCATGCCGGACGCCCCGACCCACCGCGTCGTCCAGCAGCGTGCGGACGTCGGCGATGAGGTCGGCGAGTTCGGCGCGGACATCACTCATCGGGCGCCCTGCCTCCAGCCGCGGGCGCGGAGCGCGGTGAGCACGTCCAGCAGCGGCAGGCCGAGCACGTTGAACCAGTCGCCCTCGATGCGGTCGAACAGGAAGGAGCCGTGTCCCTCGGCCGCGTAGCCGCCGGCACAGAAAGCGCCCTCGCCGCTGGCGACGTAGTGCGCGAGCTCGTGATCATCGACGTCGCCGCGCACGTGCATTCGGGTGGTGGAGGCGCCCCGGGCCATGTCGCCCGGGCCGAGCAGCACCCAGGCCGTGATCAGCTCGTGCGTCTGGCCGCGCATGAACTTCAGGCGCGACAGGTGATCGTCCCGGTTGCGCGGCTTGCCGAAGATCTCGCCACCCTGATGCACCACTTGATCGGCCGCCAGCACCCAGGCGCCTGGGTGATGCAACGCCACCGCCCGCGCCTTGCGCCGCGCGAGCCCAGACGCCAGCCCCTCTGGGCCATCCGGCGTGGTGATGTCCTCGTCCACACGAGGGTCCTCGACCTGCACGCGAACGCCGGCTCCTTCGAGGAGCTTTCGCCGT
This sequence comes from Pseudomonadota bacterium, assembly GCA_947475315.1. Classification (GTDB taxonomy): domain Bacteria; phylum Myxococcota_A; class UBA796; order UBA796; genus CAIOSP01. The sequence continues at coordinate 3,063 of CANJMY010000103.1, forward strand.
GTAGGGCTGGTGGACGCCAGGATCAGCGACTCCATGCACTCTCCGCCTTGGGTTTCTGAGATTGCTGCCGATATACTCCGGCAGCCATCCGGTTACCCTGCGTCCGACATCGCGGGCACCCGGTTTCCCCCTGGTACCGACGAGGAGCACACATTCATGGCATCCGCAGCGGTCGGGATCGATCTCGGTACGACCTTCAGCGCCATCGCGTGGGTCAACGAGCACGGCGTCCCTGAGGTCCTCCCCAACGCGGAGGGCGAGCGAATCACGCCGTCCGTCATCCTGTTTGAAGACGACAACGTGGTCGTCGGCAACTACGCGAAGCAGGCCGCGACGGTGTTCCCGGAGCAGGTCGTCGAGTTCGTGAAGCGTCAGATGGGCAACGAGGACTACCGGTTCGCGTACCGGGGACGCAGCTACTCGCCCGAGGAGCTGTCGCACTTCATCCTCGCAAAGCTCAAGGTCGACGCCGAGAAGGCCCTGGGCATGCCGGTGGACCGCGCGGTCATCACCGTGCCTGCATACTTCAATGACAAGCAACGCCGCGCCACGCTGCGCGCCGGTCGCATGGCCGGCCTGGACGTGCTGGCCCTGCTCAACGAGCCCACGGCGGCGGCGTTCGCGTACGGCCTGGCGAACCAGGGCAAGCGCAGCCGGGTCATGGTCTACGACCTGGGCGGCGGTACGTTCGACACCACGATCGTCGACATGGACGAGCGTGAGATCAACGTCGTCGCCACCACCGGCGACCACCTGCTGGGCGGCAAGGACTGGGACGACGCGATCATCGATCACATCGCCCAGGCGTTCATCGACAAGCACGGCGTCGACCCGCGCACGGACCTGGTCAGCATGCATGACATGCGAGCCAAAGCCACGTCGGCCAAGATCAGCCTGTCCAAGCGCCCCAAGGTCAACATCTTCCACGACTTCGCCGGGCAGGTGATCCGCACGACGCTCGCTCGCGAAGACTTCGAGTCGCTCACCCGCCCGCTGCTCGACCGCTGTGAGAAGCTGACGCACCGCGTCCTGGCGGACGCCGGCCTCAAGACCACCGACATCGACACCGTCCTGTTGGCCGGTGGATCCACGCGCATGCCCATGGTGCGCGACATGCTGGAGCGCGTGTTCGGCAAGCCGCCCGCCACCGACATCAACCCCGACGAGGCCATCGCGCTCGGTGCGGCGCTGACCGCCGCGCTGGAGTCGGCGCGCCGCAGCGGCGAGAAGGCCCCGATCGACCTGCGCACGCACGACGTCACCAGCCACTCGCTGGGTTTGGCGCTCGTCCGCGACGGCAAGCTGGCGAACGCCCGCATCATCGACCGCAACACGCGCGTCCCCGCGGAGCGCACCCGCGACGACATCGCCACCAGCTTCGACAACCAGACCTGCGTCGACCTGTGGCTGGTCCAGGGCGAGCACGACGACCCACTCGCCTGCACCGTGCTCGGCCACTTCGAGTTCTACGGCCTGCCTCCCCGCCCGGCCGGCAAGTCGCGCCTGTCGGTCACGTACCGCTACAACGCAAACGCCATCGTCGAAGTCGAGGCGATGGACCTTGAGTCCGGCCAGACGCTCCCCTACCGCATCGCCAGCGCCAAGATCTCGCTCGCCGACATCGCCGACGGCCGCGCGCCGCATCAGGTGGTGTTGGTCGTGGACAGCTCGGGCAGCATGTACGGCGCGGGCATGGCCGAGGCGCGCACGGTGGTGAACGATCTGGTCGACCGCATGCTGTCGGCCCCGCACCGCAAGATCGGCGTGGTCGCCTGCCCGGGCGGCGTCCGCCAGCTCCCCACCGCCGACAAGGCCCGCGTGCTGAAGGCGATCGAGTCGCTGGTGCCGATCGGCGCCACGCCGCTGCAGACCGTGCTGGAGGCCGCCGATCGCGGCATCGAGCCCGAGCCCGGCGTCGCCCGCACCTGGGTGATCGTGTCGGACGGCCGCATCGAGGACGTCGACGAGGTCCGCCAGCAGGTGGAGGCGCTCCGCATGCAAGGCGCGGACGTGATCACCATCGGCGTCGGCCCCAACCCTGACGCGACGACCCTCAAGCGCATCGCGTCGAGCCCCAATCATCACTTCGCGTCGGACGAGCGCTTCGAGCTCGGCGCGAGCTACGCGAACCTCGCCACCTGGGCGCCCCGCGGAGTCTGACCGTGACCACCAGCCATCCTGAAGAGCTCAACCGCCTGCGCGACACCGTCGACGCGCTGCGCAAGACCGTCGACCAGCGCCTGGCCGAGGACCCCGTCCGCGAGGCCGCGTTCGAGAAGCTGTACGGCGAGCTCAAGTCCTACAAGGACGGCTTCCTGCGCGAGGCCGAGCGTCCGCTCCTCCTGGATCTGCTCCTGCTGTTCGACAGCATGGTGTGGTTCCACCAGTCGCTGGTGAAGGAGGAGATGTCGTCGGACGTGGTGGCCGACAGCTTCCAGTTCCTGCTCGACGAGCTGCTGGAGGTCCTGTACCGCCGCGAGGTGGTGCCGATGGAGCCCGCCACCGACTTCGACCCCTCCGTGCACCGCGCGGTGCAGGTGCAGGCCGCGCCCACGCCCGAGGACGACAACAAGGTCGCCTCCGTGGTGAAGCGCGGGTTCGTTCGTGAAGACAAGACCATGCGCCCCGAAGAGGTCGTCGTGTACAAGTGGAAGGGCGGCGGGAAGTCGTGACCTCACCAGAGCGGATCATCCTCGGAATCGATCTCGGCGTCACCGCGCTGGCCATGGCCTCGCTGGAGGACGACGGGCGCACGCGCGTCGTGCCCAACGCCGAAGGCCACGACACCACCCTCGCCTGCGTGCACATCTACGAAGAGGACGGCGTCGCCGTCGGCTCGGAAGCGCGCAAGATGATGGCGCTCGATCCGGCCAACGTGCTGGAGGACGTGCCCTGGCACCTGGGCGAGCCAGACTGGCACCCGCTGCTGCACGGCCGCAAGTGGAGCGCGCAGGAGCTCGTCGCGCTCTGCCTGCGCAAGCTGCGCGAGGACGCCAGCGACCTCCGCGGGTTTGAGGCGCGCCGCGCCGTGCTCGCCGTCCCGGCCTGGTGGGACAGCGCCCGCCGCGCCGCCGCCGTCGACGCCGCCACCATCGCGGGCATTGAGGTCTTGAGCCTCGTCAACCAGCCGCTGGCCGCCGCCCTCGGCGCGGGCATCCAGCGCTCCGGTTCGGACGGCATCTACGTGGTGTTCGACCTGGGCGGCCGTGACCTTGAGGTCACCGTGCTGTCCAAGCAGGGCGAGACGCTCGCGGTCCGGGCCAGCCAGGCGCGCTGGGACCTGTGCTGGCGCGCGTTTGAGCTGCGGATCCGCACGCTGCTGGTCAGCCGCTTCCGTCAGGTCGCGGGCACCACGGCGACCGAAGACGAGACCCTGGCGCAGCAGGTGGTCGACGCCGCCGCCGGTGTGCTCCAGACGCTCTGCACCCGCGACGTGGCCGCCACGCGCATCGCGCACGCGGGCGTGGAGGCCCGGGTTCGCGTGGACCGCGGCCTGTTCGCCGCGCAGACCGGCACCGTCGTCGACGCCGCGCTGGCGCTCATCGACGCCACGCTGGCCGAGGCTGGCGCCAAGCCGGAGGACGTGGTGAGCTGCCTGGCCGTGGGCCGCGGCGTTCGCCTGAACAACGTGCAGCTCGCGCTCAAGCAGAAGTTCGGCGACCGCCTGGACCTGCCGTCGGACCCGGAGCTGTGCATCGCGCGCGGGGCCGCCCTGCTCGCGGCGGCGCGGCATGATCCACAGCACCCAGGCCTGCGCACGCCCAAGGTGGTCGAGAAGGTCGCGGTGGAGGACCCGTTCGCGCTGCAGATCAACCGCCGCAACCAGGGCCCGTCTGGCCCGGCGCCCAAGCACCGCGCGGTGCTCGGGCTGGCCGACGGTGGCCACGACGGAGACGATGGCGGCTTCAAGATCCGCGACGTGATCACCGCGTCGCTCGGCCTCATCGCGCTCGACCGCGAGCGCAAGGAGCGCGTGATCCCGCTGATCCCGCAGGGCACGCCCATCCCGTGCGAGGTGAAGGGTCGCTTCACCTACGCCTACGAGGGCATGACCGGCGTGCGCGTCGAGGTCACCGAGGGCCGCGGCCTGCGCCGCGAAGACGTGCAGGTGGTGGGCGTGGTCGAGCTGCGCGGCCTGCCGCCAAGGCCCGTCGGCACCCCCATCGAGATCATCTACCGCTACAACGCGGACCGCCTGCTGGCGGTGCAGGTGATCGACGTGGACACCGGGATCCGTCGAGACGTCGACCTGAATTGGCGCGGTGGAATGTCGGAAGCCGAGCTTAGGCGAGCCGTGCAGCGCACAAGCGCGATAGAGTTGGAATAGCGGGTCGGTCGACCGACCGATCTCCGCCCCCGGGGCCACTCCTTGGCAGCTCCCGACGGACGCTCCGCACGCGATGAGGCGCTCGACACGCTCTGCAAGCTCGCAGGCGTCTCCAGCGTCCACGCCTACCTGTCCCTGGCGCCGGACGCGTCAGGGAAGGAGGGCCTGATCGCGCTGGAGCGCAAGCGCCGGGAGATGGAGCGCGCGCTTTCGGATCCCCGCCGCGAGCGTGAGGCCGAGCAGTTCCTGGAGCTCTACGAGGAGATCCGCGCCGTGGTCGCGCCCGCGGGCGTGCCCTCACCGGATCTAATGGGCGACGTGCCCGACTACTACAAGGCGCTGGACGTGGATCCGTCGGCGCCGTTTGGCGACATCGAGGCCGCCTGGCGCGACGCCAACGCCCGCGGGATCGACGCCGACCCGCGCGTGGCGCAGGCGTGGCGCGTGCTGGGTGATCCGCTCACCCGCGCCAACTACGACCGCATGCGCCGCGAGCGCGCCGCCGCCGACGCCCGCCGCACCAGCCCGCTGCGCGACCTGCGCACGCCGCAGCCCTCGTCCAACCGTCCGCCCACGCACGCGCCGCCGGTCCAGGCCGCGCCGTCGGTGTGTGAGGTGCTCGGCGCTGAGGTCCGTGAGGTCGTGCTCGAGTCCACAGCACCCGAGACCGCGATCGTGTCGCTGGTGGTGCACGGCACCGCGCGCTGGACCGCCGCCATCTCGTCGGATCACCCCGCGCTCACCACGCGCCCCGAGCACGGCCTGTCGCTGGCCCCCGGCCGCCACACGCTCGTCGTGCGCATCGACCCCGCCAAGGCCGGCGCATCGCCGATCAGCTGCACGCTCACGCTGTCCAACGCGAACGAGAGCCACAACGTGGTGTTCCGGGTGCGGCGTGCCGTGTCCGGGCCGCGCCGCCCGTGGGAGGCCTTCGCCATGGGCGCGGGCGCGGTCAGCGTGCTGATCCTGGCGGCGCTCGTGGGCAACCGGCTGTCGGTCGTCACGCCGCACGACGACGAGCCCACCACCCAGGGCATGATCGGGCAGCTGCCGTCCGTCGCCGCCTGCTTCACCCCAGACAAGGCGCCGCTTCCCGCCTACGTGGACGTACACACCGACGGCTTTGGCCGCCCCAGCGGCGTCACGTTCGGCGGACCCGCTTCCCTCGCGGCCGACTCGTGCGTACGGGCGGCGCTGGTGCAGCTGTCGTTCCCGCTCACGCCGAACGGACTCCCGGCCGTCCACCGCTACCGCCTCACACCCTCGTCGGGATCGCCATGAGCCACGCCCCCGAGATCGCCACGCCCGACCACCTGTTCGACCTGGCCCAGGCCGCCCTCCACGAGGGCCGCCCTGAGACCACGGTCGACCTGTGCCGTCAGCTGCTGCGCACCCAGCCGGATCACGCGGGCGCCATGCTCCTGCAGGCCGAGGCGCACCGCGATCTCAACGAGGAGGTCGCGGCCGAGCTGTGCTACCGCCGCCTGCTCGCCCACCAGCCCGATCTGGCGGAGGCGTGGAGCGGCATGGCGGGCGTGATGTTCGACCAGGGCCGCGTGGACGAGGCCGCCAGCTGCTTCTCGCGCGCGCTGCGCGTCAGCGCCGACCTGCCCGAGGCCTACTACGGCCGCGCGCTGATCCGTGAACGCCGGGGCGACCACGTCGGCGCGCACCGCGACTACCTGCGCGCCTGGTCGCTCTCCCCCGGCCACCCTGTCCCCGCCGAGCTGACCGACCACGACGTGCTCGTCCTGCTGGCCGAGGCGATGACGGACGCCGAGGAGGACGTGCGCGGCTGGCTCTCCACGGCCGCCATCCAGGTGATGGACGTGCCGTCCGTCGAGGTGTGCGCCGCCTACGACCCGTTCGCGCCGCCCGCCGAGCTGCTCGGCCACGTCCCGCTCGACGGCGCCCGCTCGCTGGTCCCCGCCCTGCTGCTCTTCCGCCGCAACCTCGCCCGCTACGCCACCGACCAGACCGGCCTGCTCGCGTCGCTCAAGGAAGGGATCAGCGTGCAGATCGACGCCTGGATGATGGGCGCCGGCGTCGACGAGTAGAGGCCGCCGGGCGGAGCGAACGCGCGGTCGACATGCGCCCGCCATGCCGAGCGGGTGCGCCTGGGCGCCGCCGTCCACGCACTCCAGCCACGCGGAGCGGACACGCGCCAAGCCGTCGTGCCACCGGGTCGTGCGAACGTCGCCGAACACGCCGCGACCGCCGCGCTTGCGCGCGAGCCTGTCGTCGGAGGACCCGCAGGAGCGGCCCGGTGACCGACCTCCGCACCCTGGCGGAGGTCAGGTCACGCGAGGCGACTCACCACTGGCCGTGGCTGCCGTGCGAGCCGTGGCTGCCGTGCGAGCCGTGCGAACCATGGCTGCCATGCGAGCCATGCGAGCCGTGCGAACCATGGCTGCCGTGCGACCCGTGAGAGCCGTGCGAACCATGCGAGCCGTGCGACCCGTGAGAGCCGTGCGAACCATGCGAGCCGTGCGACCCGTGAGAGCCGTGCGAACCATGCGAG
>CANJMY010000104.1 GCA_947475315.1 Pseudomonadota bacterium
CAGAAGGCGCGGCCCTTGCACGACACCGCGACCACCCGGTTGATTCGGCACCCGTCGCACCGCACCCACAGGAAGCCCTCGGCGGGGTGACCGCACGCCACCGCCGCACGCAGCTCATCCACCACGTGCGGCGACATCGCGCGGCCTGACGCCTCAACCTGGGCAAGCACCAGGGGCAGGCTTCGGCCGACGAGGGCGCGGAACTGCTCTGGCGCGATCGGCTCGGGATCGGTCGGCAGGGCGAGGAGGTGCATCCTCCAGCCATGGCGCCGGGATCGCGCGCCGGGGCGGCGGATGTCGACCAGGGGGCCCGGACTTCCGCGGCGCCAAAGTCCGCCACTCGCATTCCGCATCCGCGCGTCGCCGACGCCGCCCATGGAGCCGACTGGCCGGGACACTGCCCCCTCGGCAGGACACTGCACCACAGGGCAGGACACCGTTTCACAAGGGCAGGACACTGCCCGGCCCCCGCCCCGGTGTCTCGACTCCGGCAGCGTCGCAAACAAGCACCCTCGCCAATCGGCGGGCCGCTCAAACCTACCCGCGTGAACCTCTCACAACCTCCCGCCAGTCGAACGGCGTACCCTCCCATGGGGTTCGCCGTCAGGTCCTCCCACCGCACCGACTCTCCAGTGGCCTAGCGGCGACGTGCGACTCCTCCGAGGAGGTCGATGCAGGCGAACTCGTCCTCAGCAGCGGCCTTCGATTGCTTCGCTGACGCGCCTCTCAACAGGTCGACAGGCGCGAACTGGCCATCGTCCAGCTCACGAATAGGCCTAGGGCCAGGGTTCCGGCTCACGCCCTTCGGCGCGACCCGAACTTCGGCGACCGCGGCCGATGGCGACTGCCGCGCCTCGTGACGCCGCCACGGCGTCGGCCGGAGTTTGGCTCCCGATGCCCCTGCGCTGGACAGACGCCCGGATCGACGACCGAAAGGTGCGCGACTACCTGCTCTCACCGACGCATCCGATCGGCCGCTCCAAGGCCACGTGGTTTCGCTCGCTCGGCTACACCCAAGACGACTGGAAGCGCCTACGCGACGACCTGTTGGCCACGAGCGCGCAGGGGCTCGCCGTCGTCTGCGCCCCCGACGCACATGGACAGAAATTCGAGGTGCGTGCTACGCTTACAGGACCCTCCGGTCGCACGCGGCAGATCACCGCGGTCTGGATGGTCAGGCACGACGAGGATCATCCCCGCTTCATCACGGCCTACCCGGTGACTCCATGACCTTCGCGCTCCTCGACGTCGTGGTCCTTAGGCGGGACATCCCCGAGTCCGGGCTGTGCCAGGGTGACGTCGGCACCGTCGTCGAGACCTACCCAGGCGCGGTCGACGTCGAGTTCGTCGAGGCGGCCGGCCTCACGCAGGCGTTGGTGACGCTGCAGGACGCCGATCTTCGGCTCGTGCGAGACGGCGACCTGCCGTCGGTGCGATCGCTTGGGGACGGGGTTCGGACCTAGTCGGTCCGCTTCGCCGCGTAGCCTCAGCCCCCCGACGCCTGGGTCAGCGCGTCGGTCACCATGCTCGGCGTGATCACCTCGGGCAGCAGGATCGCGCCCTCGATCCCGCTCGGCGGCACCACTAGGTACATCGGCACGCCGGCGCGCTTGTACTTGGTCAGCCACTCGGAGATCTGCGGATCCTGGCGGGTCCAGTCCGCCTCCAGCGGCACCACGTCGAGCTTCTGCATGGCGCTGCGCACGGCGTCGGACTCCAGGACCGTGTGCTCGTTCACCTTGCAGGACACGCACCAGTCGGCGGTGAAGTCCAGGAACAGCGTGCGGCCCTTGAGCGCCTCCACCCGGGCCGGGCTGAAGGCCTGCCAGGGGATGCCCTCGTCCCAGTTGAGCGTGGTGGGGATGGCCTCGTCGTCGCACACGCGGTCAGGCTCGGCCATGCGCAGGTCGACGAAGCGCCAGCCGCCGGCGCCCATGATGGCCACGCCGATCGCGCCCGCGATCAGCTGGTCGCGGAAGGTGCCCGCCACGCCGCCCCAGCGGCCAAACACCCACGCGCCCACCGCGGTGGTGGTGAGGAAGGCCAGAAAGTTCACCGCGCGGTCCGGGCCGACCTGGCCCACGAGCACGCTCACCAGCCACAGCGTGGTGCCCATGAGCGTGAAGCCCAGGAGCTGCTTGAAGCCCTCCATCCACGCGCCGGGGCGCGGGAGGAGCTTGTAGGCGGCGGGCACAAAGGCGACGAGCACGAACGGCGACGCCAGGCCCAGGCCCACCGCCGAGAAGATGGCGACCAGCTCGATCGTCGGCGCCTGGAAGGCGAACGCGGTGGCGGTGCCCAGGAAGGGGGCGGAGCAGGGCGTGGCGACCAGCGTCGCGAACACGCCAGTGAAGAAGTACCCGGCGGGGCCTTCGCGGCTGCCGAGCTCATGCGCGGAGTCGCCGCCGATGGTCGGGATCTCGAACACGCCGAACAGCGACAGGCCGAACAGGAAGACGAGCGTGGCCAGCGCGGCGACGTAGCCCGGGTACTGGAACTGAAAGCCCCAGCCCACCGTGGCGCCGAGCATGGTGCGGGCACCCCACACGGCCGCGGCCAGGGCCCAGAACGACGCCAGGATGCCCAGCGTGTACATGATGCCCGCGCGGCGCTTGTCGTCGTCCGACGTATCGGCCTGCTCGACCAGCCCGTAGAGCTTGAGCGTCAGCACCGGCAGCACGCACGGCATCACGTTGAGGATCAGGCCGCCGATGAAGGCCATCAGCAGGTTCCACAGCAGCGACGCGGGCGCGGCGGGGGCAACCGCCGGGATCTCGACGGCGGGGGCCGTGGTGGCCGGGGCGGCGTCGCCGGGCGCGGCGGCGGCCTCCAGCAGCTTGCAGGCGGCGTCGGTGGACGGCGTGCGCGCGGCACCCGCAGCGCCCCAGGCGATCGGCTGCGACACGACCGCGCGGACCCAAGCGCCGTCGACCTTCACCTGCACCAGGCCGCCGATGGCGTCCGGGCCGTGCGAGGCGTCGGGCTCGAACGCGGTGCCCTCAAGCGGCACGGCGAAGCCGGTCTCGTCGGCGATGAGCTTGGACTTGTCGACCATCCAGCCGTACGACGCGACCGGCGCGAACGACGGCCACATCGCGTCGCCCTCGCGCGCGAGCGTGTGCCCTTCGGTCGCGTGGACCGACACCACGGCCTTGACCGGGCCGTTGGGGACCTCGGGCGACAGGCAGGACACCACGTCGACCTTGAGGCCCGCCTGCTCCGGCGTCACCGGCTGGCGCGCGCGCCAGACCTCGAACGCGGCGTGGTTGGGGCCCGGCTTGGCGGCGCCCACCTTGAGCACCGACGACACCGTGGCGTGCCCGGGGATGCACGAGGTCTGGCAGACCAGCCAGCTGACGTCGGCGGAGATGGGGTAGTCGCCCGGCTTCATGTCGGCCGGGAGCGTCACGTCGAACGTGTGGAGGACCTGCTCGGAGTAGCCAAAGGAGGCGATGCCGTCCTGCTCGAAGCGCTCCGGCACCGGCCAGACGCGCGGCGCGAGCACCGCGCCCGGGGGCAGCGTCCAGGTCACGTCCGTCGGCTGGCCGACCTCACCGGGCGACACCCAGTAGGTGTGCCAGCCTGCATCCTGGGCCAGGTGGATGCCGAGCGACACGGTGCTGCCCGCGGTGGCGACCGACGGATCCGTCAGCAGGTGGACCTCGACGGGGTGCGGCTTGTCGCCCTGGCCAGGCGGGCGGACGACCGCGGTGGCGGGCAGTCCCTGGGTCACGATCGCGGGCGGCGTGGGCCAGCCCGACGGGCCTTCCGAGGCGAGCGCGTCCGCCCCCAGCGCGAGCATCCACGTGCATGCGGCGATCCACCGACCCATCTCGACCTCCGATCCGCGGCGTGCGTATCGCGTCCCACGGCCTCCGACCCGCGCGGGGCCTGGCAGGACGGGTCGCGGTCGGTCAACATCCATCGCGCGGACCGACGTCACTGCACGCCGACGTAGCGCTGGACGATGCCCTCCTGCTGCGCCGTCACGTCCGCCTGCGGGGTGCAGGGCGGCGTGCCACACAGCGGCGTCGGGTACATCATGTTGGTGCCCAGCCGCGCGTCGCAGTCCTTGCCGGTCAGGCACTCCGGCGTGTCGTCGAGCGCGTCCCAGGACTGGACCACGCCGCCCACGGGCAGCTCGGCGGGGTGGAACAGGCCCAGGTAGTGGCCGACCTCGTGCGCCATGGTCTCGCCGTAGAGCTGGATCTCCGCGGCGCTGAACTGGCCGTCCCTGCCGGCGTGCTCCTTCACGCTCACCGACACGACGCTGCGGTCGGTCGGGACAAGCGATCCAGGGATGCCGCCCGACACCCCGAACACGCCCGCCACATCCGTCACCTTGTCGATCACCAGCACGCTCACCGAGCGCGGCGGCTTGTCGGCGAGCGCCTCGCGGTAGAGGTCGGCGTCGCCGTAGCCGGGGCTGGTGAGCTTGGACGCGCCGTCCCACTCGCGCTCCACCACGTCGAGCTCGATGCCGATCGCCGCGTAGATGTCGCGCCAGTGATCCAGCGCCGACTCGGTCGCGGCGACCACGGCCGGATCGTCCTCGAGCGTGCCCGCGTAGACGAGATCGACCACCAGCACGCCGCTCGTCAGGTCGTCGTCCTGCTTGATCGCGATGGTGAGCGGCACGTCGACCCCGTGGTCGGCCGAGCGCAGGTCAAAGCGCAGCGTGCCCGGGATCAACGGACCGTCGCTCTCGGCGATCGGCCAGTCCATGGTCACCACGCCCGACGAGAAGCCCGCGTTGGTGCGGTTGTGCACGCCGTCCCAGGTCTCCTTGGCCACAAACGGCACGTCGCCCGCCGCGTCCGTGACCGTCTCAATGTAGCCGTGCGCGCCCGCGCCCATCTCGCCCACCACCTGCAGGCTGGTGGCGTTGGCCGGCACGTCGACCACGATGGGGATGCGCCCGTCCGGCCCGACGTGGCGCTGCGTGGTCAGCCAGACCAGCCCGTCGGACGTGGTCAGGTCCCACCCGCAGCCGCCCAGCAGCAGGGCGCTCCAGGCGAGGTTCCTCAAGGGAGCGCCGCCGCCCACGCGGCCACCACCGCCTCGTCCTCGCAGACCTTGGCGACGGCCTTCTCGTCCTTGCCTGTGCGGCCGTACTCCGCGGACTTGGACAGCAGCGTGCACGCCCAGCCGGGCGCCGACGCCTTGTCGAGCTTGAAGATCGCCTTGGCCAGCGTGGCCGCGTCCTTGGGGCGACCGGCGGCGCGCAGGGCGACGTAGCCGCGCACCGCGCCGTCCAGGCCTTCGGGCTGCTGACGCCAGACGCCCAGCCAGGCGATCGGGTCGTCGATCAGCGCGCCCGCGTCCTCCAGCCGCATCTGCTCGAACCACATGGAGAACACGTTGGGCGCCTGACGGGCCGCGGCCTCCTCGCGCGCCGGGTCGACGCGCGCGGCCTCGAACCACGTGACCGTGCGCGCGTCGTCGTGCAGCACGCGGTTGAGCGCGACCCACTCGTCGTTGGCGGTGAGGTCGGTGTCCTTGGTGGCGTCGAGCGCGTCGCGCAGGGCGACGAGCGCCACGCGGGCGGGCTCGTGCTTCTCGGCCAGCGCGCCAAGCTCGTAGGCCACGCGGGTCAGGCGCAGGGCGCGCTGCTCAGGCCAGCGCCTGGGGATGTCGTTCCACAGCGTGACCAGCGTCTTGTAGGCGTCGTCGAGCCGGTCCGCACAGCGCTCCGCCTGGGCGACCTCGATCCAGCTGCCGATCGGCACCACGTCGCGGGCGGGCGACTGGGCGGTCACGCGGAGGCGGTCGGCGTGCGTCTGGCCGTCCGACACGTCGAGCAGCCAGGTCGCGACGTCGTTCGCGGTGCCGCAGCCGCAGAGCCGGTCGAGCTCCTTGCCCTCGCGGTAGGCGATGCGCAGGGTGGCGGGCGCGTAGCCGCTGCCCACGAAGGTCTCGAGGTTCTCCTTGTTGCGCGTGGCGTTGAGCGTGGTGACGCCAGCCTTCTCGGCCGCGGCGGCCACGGCCGCGTCGGCCCAGGTGACCGCGCAGCTGTTGGGCGCGGAGAGCGTGAGCGCCGCCAGCTTGGACGCGCGGATGGTGTCGTCGATCGGGTTGCCGCCCGCGAGCGTGACGGCAGGGACGAGCAAGATCCAAGCAGGGGCAAAGCGCATGAACACTCCGGCGAACCCAGAGCCTAGCCGGTCGCGCCGGGTTCCGCAGGCGCACACGAGCGCGTGCACGGCGCCCGCTGACGACTTGGGACCGGCGCCTCGCGCGCGCGCCGCCGCCGAATCGCGTAGAGGGCGCCTCCCTTTGAGGTGATCTGTGCCCTTCGCCCGCGCCGCGTCCGCAGCCGTCCTCTTCGCCGCCGCCCTCCAGGGCTGCGCCGCGCCCGAGGACACCGACACGCCCGTCGTCGAGAAGACCTTCCCGGAGACCGTCGGCGGCCAGCGCCCGGCCGACGTGATCCGCCCCGCCGACTTCACCGAGGACGAGACGCTCCCGGTGATCATCCTGCTCCACGGCTACGCGGCCACGTCGTACCTGGAGGACGTGATCTTCCACCTGCAGGACCGCGTCGACACCAGCCGCTTCCTGCTCGTCATGCCGGAGGGCAACGTCGACGCGGGCGGCTTTCAGTTCTGGAACGCGTCGGAGGAGTGCTGCAACTTCTCCGGCAGCAAGGTCAACGACGTGAAGTACCTGAGCGGCCTCGCCGACGAGATGCGCGCGGAGTTCAACGTCAGCACCGTGGCGTTCGTGGGCCACAGCAACGGCGGCTACATGGGCTACCGCCTGGCCTGCGACGCGCCTGAGTCCTTCGACCGCCTGATGGTCCTCGCGGGCTCCGGCCCGGTGGTCGAGCCCGACTGCGACGCGAGCCAGATCCCGCTGCTGCACGTGCACGCCACCGCCGACGACACCATCACCTACGACGCGAACGAAGGCGCGGGCGGGCTGGTGCCGACGGTGGGCGCGGTGGAGACCGTGCGGCGCTACGCCGCGCATGCGGGCTGCGACGCGACGACGACCGCGGTCGGCACCGCCGACCTCACCACGCTGCAGGAAGGCGAGGAGGCCAGCGGCGTCGCGTACGCGAGCTGCCCGGCCCCCGTGGCCCTGTGGACCATCGAGGGCGGCGACCACTACTACCTCAACGCCACCGACACCCTGCGCGACGGAGTCGTGGCCTTCGCGCTGGGCGGCGACCCGACCTTCTAGGGGGTCGCGGCGGCAGGATCCTCGGCGGGCGCGGCGCCGTCCGCAGGCGCCGCGCCATCGACCGGCGCCGCCGCAGCCGCGGCCGCAGCCGCCGCTTCGGCCTCGACGCGCGCCTTGGCGGCGGCCTCGACCTGCGGCTTGAGCTCGACCAGCCCCGCCTCGAACTGCGGCCCGATCATCGCCTCCATGCCGACCACCGTGTCCATGACCTTGGAGATCAGGTTCATCTCGCCGTCCATGGCCCAGGTGAACTTGGTCCCGTCGCCTTCGGCCGCCATGCTGAACGTCGCGGTCCCCTGATCCTGCATCGGCGCGGTGAAGTCGATGTGCTCGATCACCTGCGCGTCGGGCGTGATCTCGGTGATGGTCATCTTGCCCTCACCCACCTGCCCGTTGCCCTTCCACGACGTCCACGCGCCGACCCCGACCGGGTTCTCGGACGTCTCGGTCGTCATGTTGGCGTCGCCGTGCCGGAACGGGTTCCAACCGTGCCACTTCGTGAAGTCGTTCACGAACGGGAACGCGTCCGCGGGCATGGCCGCGATCGAGACGCTGCGCTCTACGTGGTAGGCGTCGGGCTTGGTGCTGGCGAAGCCGACGAGGCCGACGACGGCCACGACGAGCACGCCCAAGATGGTGAGCAGCGTCTTTTTCATGAGGATCCCCGGGTGATTTCGGGCGGGGTTCTACCACGCGAGGCGGGGAGGGGGTGCAACAATGCGTGCTGCGCCGCGCCGTCGGCCCGCGCTGGCCCGTCGCGCGCCTCCGCCCCACGTGAGCCCCGCCAAAGCGTCCATTCCGCCCACATCGCAAAAAAACGTCTCGGCCACATGCCCAGATCCAAAGCCAACACATCAAAGGATCCAACGCCGGGCCACGAATTGTCTCAGGAGCCCGCTTTCACGGGTGTGGTACAGCCTTGCCGCTTGGCGATACACGCCACGGACAGAGGAGGGGAGCAACTATGCTGAAGAAGCTCGGCGCCGTCGCCATGGCCACTGCGGTTATGACCGCATGCACCATCAATTTGAAGGCCGATCTCGCCTACAAGGGCGAAACGCCCGCGCCGGACAAGGCCCACGATCCAGACGTCGCCGCCGCGTCCGATGGCAGCGAAGGCAAGAACGTCGGCGACGCCGAGGCGCAGGCCACGGTCACCTCAAGCGAGGGCGGAGACGCCACGCTCTACGTGCTAAACCTCAGCAGCGACAACATCTGTTGGGTCTACGCCGATCCTTGCGGCGAGGACTCGTCCGACCTGCTCGGCGAGGACGTCCTCCCGTCGGACTGGTACCTGACGGTGGACGGCCTCAACCAGGGCTGCCACGACCTGTGGGCCTTCCCGTGCGTCGCCGACGGCGGCCTGTGGTATGGCCGTTACAACCTGCCCGGTGAGTTCACCTGGATCCTGACCGACGACCCCGGCGTGGCGCTCGACACCGGCGGCGCGGGCGGCGGCGGCGGCGGCGGTGAGGACACCGACATCGGCGACACGGCCGACACGGCCGACACGGCCGACACGGCCGACACGGCCGACACGGCCGACAGCGCGTAGCAGCCGAGCGGGGGCATTCGCACGTCGCGCCACAAGCTCGACGTGCCCGGCTGACCCTCTCACGAGGTTCAAGACACAGATAGGCTGCGTCCGCTTTGCGCGACCATGGTGTTTGGCGTCGCCACTCATCGACAATCAAAGATTCTCAATTATGAGCGATCGGCGTGGTCCCCGACCACTTGACCGTGATCTCCATCTTCCGAGGTACGAATCATGCGTAAGGTTGCTCTCACCGCGCTTGTTGCAGCGTCCCTAGTCTCCAGCACGGGCTGCTTCCGCTACGTCTCCATCGCCAACCCCATGGAGAAGCCGTCCGGCGGGCCCGACTTCCGCGTTTGGCACAGCTACCTGCTGTGGGGCCTCGTCGACCTGTCCGGCAAGCAGGCGCTTTCTCCCTGCCCCACCGGTCTGGCCAAGTTCAAGACCGCACAGAACGGCTGGAACATGCTGGTGACCGGCCTGACCGGGGGCATCTACGGCGCACGCATGGACAAGTACTGGTGCAACGACACCGTGGCGCCTCCGCGCCCGGCCGCGCCGCCCGAGACCATCCCGGCGCCTGTCGCCCCGCCGCCGTCTGGTACGGCGATGGCCGAGCCAGTCCTCGACCCGATGATCCTCGACGAGTCGGGCACCCGCTAAGTCCGCGTCACGGTGCGGGAGGGCTCACCCCACCCGCACCCGCGCCCGCAACACCCGCTGCGTGAAGCTCGTCCGCAGGTAGAACCCGCGCGGGTTGTCGCGCACCCACTCGCCGTCCTCGCCCAGCATCCACGCCTCATCGGTCGCGCGGGCGGCCTTGGGGCGGAGCTGGAGCGCCACGCCGTGCGACGCGTTGGCCGCGCCGAGCTCACCCAGGGCGAGCCGATCGGCCAGGTCGACCCAGTCCGCCCGCAGGACCGCGTCCTCGTCAGAG
>CANJMY010000105.1 GCA_947475315.1 Pseudomonadota bacterium
CGGTTGTCGCGCACGGTGAGGCCTGCGCCGTCGAGCGAGCCCACCGCGCCGATCCACACACCGGCGCCCTCCTCCGCGGCGTTGTCGGCCACCTCACCACCGCTCCACGTTGCGGCGCCGCCGAGCCACAAGGCGCCGCCGCGCGTCGCGGTGTTGCCGGACAGGTTCACGCTGCGGATCGTCAGGTGGGAGCCGATCGCGGCGTAGAGGCCACCGCCGTCAGTGCCCAGGCTGTCGGTGAGCGTCAGGTCGTCGAGCGTCACCGGGTCGGTCGAGGTGACGCGCAGCGCGCCGCCCGCCGCCGCCGCGCCGTTCGTCAGCGTCAGCCCGGAGACGTGCACCGGACCGCCGGCGCCCGGTCCGATCCACAGCGTCGAGTCCACGCCGCCGCCGTCGATCACCACGTTCGCCGTGCCGCCCATGCCGTGCAGCTCATGACCGCCGCCGAGCACCAGCGGCCCCGCCCACGTGCCCTTGCATACGTAGACCTCGCCCCCGGACGCCGTCGCGTCGATCAGCGCCTGGAGGTTCGTGTCGGACCGGCCCGCGTCATTGCTCGCGGTGCCGTCCTCCGACGTGGCCTCGTCGCAGTCGTCGTCGAGGCCGTTGCAGATCTCGGTGCCGCCGGGGTGCACGCTCGCGTGGGCGTCGTCGCAGTCGTCGCCGGTGCTCGACTCGTCCGCCAGGCACACGCCGCTCGCGCGCAGGCGGATCGTGCCGCCGTGTCCGTCGCCGTCCGCGTCGCGCCAGCACGTCACCGTGTCGGCGCCGCTGCAGTCCTGGTCGACGCCGTCGTCGTAGACCTCGGGCGCGCCAGGGCGTGTGGTCCCGACCGCGTCATCGCAGTCCCCGGTGCGCGGCGCAGTGCCGGGCGCGCAGATCGCCTCGGGCGACGTGGCCGCGAAGTCCACGCCCACTCCGTCGCCATCACCGTCCGTGTAGCAGGAGATCTGATCGGTGCCAGAGCAGTCCTGATCGATGCCGTCGTCCGACACCTCGACACCACCGGGGAACGCGTCCGCGTGGAGATCGTCGCAGTCGCCGCCGACGAGCGTCTCGTTCTGGGACGCATCGCAGGTGCCGTCCGCGGCCGCGACGCTGTCCGCGCCGTACCCGTCCGCGTCCGCGTCCGAGAGGCACCAGATCGCGTCGACCTGGTTGCAGTCCTGGTCGATCCCGTCCTCGGGCACGTCGAACGCGTCCGGCGAGAAGGCGGGGTCCAGGTCGTCGCAGTCGTTCGGGAGCGGCGCCTCGCCGGCGATCGTGTCGCAGCGGCCATCGTCCGCGAGCAGCGTGTCCGTGGTGCCTGCGCCGTCGTGATCGGAGTCCACGTGGCAGGTGATGGTGTCGGCTCCGTTGCAGTCCTGGTCGACGCCGTCGTTGGCGATCTCAGCCGCGTCGGGGAACGCGAGCACGCTGGCGTCATCGCAGTCGTCGGCGTTCGCGACGCGGCCAGACGGCGCCTCGCAGGCGGTCACCGCGCCGGACGGATCGCCCCAGCCGTCTCCGTCGGCGTCGGCGAACCAGGAGAGGCCGCAGGCGTCCCCGCCCAGATCGGGCTTCTGCCAAGGCGAACACGCCGCCATCCCCAAGCTCGCGACAATCCACCGTGGCGATCGCATCGACTTCCCCAGCGCACCGTATCGGACGGATCTAGCTCGGATTGCGTCGATCCGCGATCATCCCAGCGACCAGCGGATCCCGTCCGGCGTCCGAGTCCGGTAGACGATGCCCAGCTCGAGAAGATCCACAAGCGACTCGCGGATCTTGGAGACGGTGACGCCGACGGCCACGGCGAGCTCCTGCGAGGTGGCGCCACCCTGGGTGCCGATCGCGCCGAGCAATCGCTTGGTGAGTTCGTCTTCGAGGCTCTCGGGCGTGGCCTTCGGCGCAGCCTTGGGCACCGGAGCGGGAGCAGGAGCCACCTTCTCCACCTTGGGTGCGGCCTTGGCGCGCGCGGGTGCGCGTGCGATCGGAGTCGGCGCATCGAACGCCGCCGACTCGTCGGCGTCGCGCTCCACGGTCGGGGCGTCGGCGTCGGCCACGGGCAGCGCCTCGACCTCCACTCGCGGACGACGGCGCAGCACCGGCCGGTCCGTGATCTGGTCGACCATGCGCAGCGCGGCCTGACCGCCGCCTTCGTAGATCGGCAGGAGCGTGGGCAGCAGATCGCCCTCACCGGGCGGGGGGCCGAGCGCACGCACGCCCGCGCCGGGCTTCACGACCGCGCCGTACGAGCAGCCAAAGTCGGGCACACCCACCGGCGACTCGAACCAGTCCAGCTCGGGCGGCGCCTCTTCGGTGCGATCAGGGAGCTCCGCGAGCGGCGCCTCATCACCCCAGCCCGCGCGCAGCGACGCGAGGAGCTGGTCGCGGCTACGACCACGCATGGTGAGCAACAGGAACGGGTCGCCATCCAGCGCGTCGCCCAGGACGTGGAACACGGTGGCCACATGCGTGCAGGGCATCACGTAGTCGCCGCAGTCGCAGTCGTAGCCGAGCTCGTCGGTGGCGGGCAGCAGGCGCACGCCCTTCTGCTCCAGGCGGTCATGGAGCGCGCGCGGCAGCTCCCCTTCCAGCAGAGAGGCGAGCAGGTCCAGATCACGAGAGAGCTCCTCGACGATCGTCACCCACTCCGTGCGGCCGAACGTGCGGACGCGCAGCGTCGGGTGACACACGGTCTCGCAGAAGACCTCGGCCGTGGCGGTGCCAGGGCCGATGTCGATCGCGCGCAGGCGTCCGCGGCGTGCGTAGTTGCGGCCGCGCAGGACGCGATCGCGCGCGTCGGCGCTCGGGCCGTCGAGCAGGGTGCCCCAGCGCGTGCCCAGCCAACCCAGCGGGTGGTTGGACAGCGCGACGCCGTCGTCGGGCAGCGGGAGGAGTTGGATGTGCGCGGGCATGCGTTGATGCTGCCAGGTGCTCATGCGTCCTCCACCACCGCATCATCACCGAGCGACACCAGCGCGCGCAAGGCCGCGTCGTCGAGCTCGGTCACTAGGCGCTCTCCGGAGCCCACCACCGACTCCGCCAGCGAGCGCTTGTCGTCGAGCAGCGCGTCGATGCGCTCCTCCAGCGTGCCCTGGCAGACGAACTTGTGGACCAGCACGTTGCGGTGCTGGCCGATGCGGTAGGCGCGATCCGTCGCCTGGTCTTCCACCGCGGGGTTCCACCAGCGGTCGTAATGCACGACGTGCGTAGCGCGGGTGAGGTTGAGGCCCGTGCCGCCGGCGCGCAGCGAGATCAGCAGGATGGGCGAGGCGTTCTCGTCCTCCTGGAAGCGCCGCACCATGGCGTCGCGCTGGATGACGGGGACGCCGCCGTGCAGGAACGGCACCGTGAAGCCGTACACGTCGAGGAAGTGGCGCACCAGGCGCTCGCCCATCTCGCGGTACTGCGTGAACACGATCGCGCGCTCGCCCTGGTCGATCACCTGGCCCAACAGCTCGGTGGCGCGCTCCAACTTGCCGGAGCGGTCGGCCAGCGGGCCGTTCTCCTTGAGGTAGTGGTCCGGGTGGTTGCAGATCTGCTTGAGGGCCGTGAGCATGGCCAGCACCTGACCGCGGCGCTCGGACGCGGACGCGCCCGCGATGCGGTCCAGGTGCTCCTCGGAGATCTCGCGGTACAGCGACGCCTGCTCGCCGGTGAGGCCGCAGTACTCGTGCTTCTCGATCTTGTCGGGCAGGTCGTCCACGACGGTGGGATCGGTCTTCACCCGGCGCAGCAGGAACGGCGACACGCCCATCTTCAGGCGCAGCGCCACGTCCTCGTCGCCGAAGCGCTCGACCGGGATGGCGACGGTGCGCAGGAAGTTGGCGCGCGTTCCGAGCAGGCCGGGCACCAGGAAGCGCATCAACGACCACAGCTCTTCGAGGCGGTTCTCGACGGGCGTGCCGGACAGGCCCACCCGGTGCCGGGCCTTGAGCCCGGACGCCGACTTGGCGCGGCGGCTGTCCGGGTTCTTGATCGACTGCGCCTCATCCAGCGCCACCACGTCCCAGGCCACGTCGGCCAGCGCGTCGCCGTCGCGGGCGAGCAGACCATAGGTGGTGAGGACGACGTCGGCGCTCTCGACCGAGCGCTTGAGGTTGCGGGTCAGGCCATGGTGACGGGCCACACGCAGGTGCGGCGCGAAGCGGGCCAGCTCGCGGGTCCAGTTGCCAAGCACCGACGTCGGGCACACGACGAGGCTCGGGCGGTCGCGTCGGCGGCTGTGCCGCTCGACGATGTGCGCGACCAGCTGCACGGTCTTGCCCAAGCCCATGTCGTCGGCGAGGCAGGCGCCCAGGCCCAGATCGCCCAGACAGGCCAGCCACTCGTAGCCACGCTGCTGGTAGGGCCGGAGCTCGGCGAGCAGGCGCCGCGGCACCGCGCGCTCCGGCGGGTTGCGGAGCGCGTCGATGACCATGCGCAGCCGATCGTCCGCCACGACCGGGATGCCGTCGTGCTGACCGGTGAGCACCGCACGCAGCGCCTCAGCGGCGTCGAGCTTGCCCTGACGGGGCAGACCCTGCGGCACCTTCGACAGCTCGGCGGGATCGATCAGGACCCAGGTGCCGTGGAAGCGGACGAGCGGCTCCTTGGCGGCGAGCAGCTCGGCGATGTCCTGCTCGGACAGCACGAAGTCGCCGAGGACCACCTCCCAGTGGAAGGTGAGCATCTCGGCCAGGTCGATGCCGGCGTCGGCGTTGGCGGCGATGCGCAGGCGCGCGCGCAGGCGCTGAGTGCCCGCCTTGCTGAACGACGCCGGCAGCTCCACCTCATAGCCAGCGTCCTGCAGCGGCTGGACGCCGTCGTGCAGGAACTTCCAGGCCTCAGCGGGGGTGAAGGCGATCTCGATGGGCTCAGCCCCTGCGAGCGTCGCGGCGATCGGGGGGAAGATGCGCTTGGCCCGAGCGAGCGCGCGCAGCGCCGTGTACGCGGGGTGGCCAAAGGTGCGGTCGCCCACCCGCAGCGTGCCGCCCGCGCGCCACGCTGCCCGGGTGGAGACGCGGATGGTCGGGTCGTGCGGGTCGTGCAGCCAGAGCGCGAGCGGGAACTTGGAGCCCGCATCCTGCGGCAGCGACAGCGTCATGCCGAGGTGCAGGTCGCGCGCGCCTTCGCCGGTGGCCCAAGCGGAGAGCTTGGCGGGCACGCCCTGGCAGCGGGCGTCGCGCGGGTTGAAGGTGGGCTGATCGCCGCGGAGCGCGTCCGCGAGCTCCAGCACCCAGCCGCGCGCCGGCCCCGGCCACGCGTTGCAGCGGAAAAGCGTGTCGGCGACCGCGTCCAGGAAGGATCGGACGACGATCTCGGAGGTGGGCAGCCGCAGCGGCCCCTGGTCCCGCGTGGGGGCCAGCCGCGCGGCGGCGGGCATGGCGGCGACGAGGGCGTCGAACCGGTCGAGGTCCGACCGGCGCGTCAGCAGCGTCTGCCAGCGGGCCTGTCCGTCGCGCACGCCAGGGGCCACGACCTGACGCACCGCCAGCTCAAGGGCGAACCTTGCAGCCATGGACCAGCAGCGCAAACTGTCGGAAAGGTATTCGTCGTTTCGCAAGGCTGGGAGGAGCGGAAGCACGCGTTGCAGATCGGCAAACACGCCGTCCACTTTCCGCCTTCGGATGGGGGGTCCGAGCGCCGCGAGGGTCATGGATCCCGGCGTGTCGAGTAGCCCCGAAAACTCGGGAACCTCCTCTCGAATCGCCTCGTCAACCGACCCTTTGGACGACCAAAGGAAGAGCTGCCCGGACGGATTCCACGTCGCCTGCAGCCGACCCATTCCCGCCCCTCATAGAAAACCAGGACGGTCTTATGGGAGCGCAACACCGGACGCAACCCGTCCGTACGGGAAGCGGCCAGGACCTTGGGCAATCGACTGGTCCAGCGACACGGAGCCGCGGCGCATCAGGCGCGCAGCTCACGACGCATCGACTAGAACTCCTCGTCGGCGGCCTCTTCTTCTTCCTCTTCCTCGTCGTCGTCCTCATCGACGTCGTCCTCGACGTCGTCCTCGTCCTCGTCCCACTCGATGTCGGACAGGCGCTCAAGGAGGGCGACGACCTCCTCCTCGGTGTACTCGAAGTCGTCGTTGGACGACATCTCGGACTCGAGCTCATCCTGGAGCGAGCCGTCGAGCGCGCCGGACTCTTCGAGCTGGGCGACGACGTCCTCGATGCCCTTCTCGTCCGCGTAGTACTCGAGCTGCTCGATCAAGAAAGTCGCCACCATCTCCGGCTCCGGGTCGTCCGGGAGGTTGGAGAGGAAATCCTCAAGATCGTTGACCAGCGCTTCGCGAATGGACTGTGGGAGCTGCACGACGGATCTCCGATGCCAGGAGTGGGTCGGCGGGCAGGCAAAACCCGCGCCAACCGCGTTCGCGCTCGTGCTACCGCAGCCACGCGAAAGGCGCAACGACTCGATTGACCTCGCACGCACGAACCCGCGAGCCGCGCGGGCACGGGCTATGCTTCCGCCACCGCACCGAGGAGCGAAGATGCCGCATCCGCCCTACACACACGCGGTCCTCAGGGCCCTCCCCAAGTCCGACCTCCACTGCCACCTAGACGGTTCGTTGCGCTTGGAGACGTTGATCGATCTGGCCAAGGGCAGCGGGGTGACGCTGCCCTCGTACACACCCGAGGGCCTCCAGGAGCTGGTCTTCAAGGAGCAGTACCGGGACCTGCCCGACTACCTCCAGGGCTTCGCCTACACCTGCGGCGTCATGCGAGACGCCGAGGCCATCGAGCGAGTCAGCTACGAGCTGGCCTGGGACTGCATCGCGGAGAACACGCTGTACCTGGAGGTGCGGTTCGCGCCGCAGCTGCTGGTGCACCAGGGCCTGGACCTCGCGGGCGTGCTGCGTGCGGTCGACCTGGGCCTGGACCGCGCCCGCCGTGAGCATGAGGCCCACCCAGACGTGGCGAGCGGGCTCGTCCCGCCGTTCCGCTACGGCATCATCGCCTGCGCCATGCGCATGTTCTCCGAGGGCTTTGGCCCGTGGTACGCGGGCCTGCTCGGCACGCTGGACGGCTGGCCGCAGACCGAGGCCTTCGGGATCGCGTCGCTCACCCTGGCCCGTCAGGTGGTCGACGCCCGCGACCGGCTGGGCATCCCCGTCGTCGGCTTTGACCTGGCAGGCGCTGAGGCCGGACACCCGGCCGCCGATCACATGGAGGCCTACGCGTTCGCGCACAAGCACTTCATGAAGAAGACGGTGCACGCGGGCGAGGCCTACGGGCCAGAGTCGATCTTCCAGGCGATCACCAAGCTGCACGCCGACCGAATCGGCCACGGCACGCGCCTGTTCGAGTCCGGCGAGGTCGGCGACGCCGACGACCCTGCCCGCTACGTCCAGCAGCTCGCGGGCTACATCGCCGACCGCCGCATCGTCCTGGAGGTCTGCGTGACCTCGAACATGCAAACGATGCCACACCTGCGCCGGGTGGAGGACCACCCGGTCGGCCGGATGGTGCACGAGCGCCTGTCGGTCGCGATCTGCACGGACAACCGGCTGGTGTCGCGCACCACGAGCACCGACGAGCTGTTCAAGGTGGCGAACGCCTTCAAGTTCGACCCGTCCGAGCTGCGCAACGTCATCCTGCACGGCTTCAAACGCAGCTTCTTCTCGGGGACCTACCTGGAGAAGCGCGCCTACGTCCGCCAGGTGATTGACCACTACGACCGCGTCGCCGCCGAGCACGACCTGGGCGTGGGCATGCGGGGCGGCGGCTGATGGGTCTACGGTCGCTGCCGATCTGGCTGGCGCTCGCCTGGGCCGCGCCCGCACCGGACGCGGTGAACGCGGCCGCCACGGGCGTGGTCCAGCTGCGGGTGGACGCGGTCCCGGTGGCGCCGGAGCTGATGTCGATGTGCCGCCGCGTGGGGATCGCCTGCCCGGGTCACGGAGGGCCGCGGACGCAGACCGGCGCGGCGTTCCCGGTGACCGGCGGACTGCTGACCAACGCCCACGTCGTGGACGGCGCGCTCAAGGTGCAGGTCGTCGAAGGCGACGCCGTCACCACCGTCGAGGTCGCCGACGTGCGCGTCGACGCGGACCGCGACCTGGCCTTCCTCCCGTTCGCCGGCCTGACCACGATGGCTTGGCACGCCGCCGAGCCCGCGGTCGGCACCCGCGCGTGGGCGGTCGGCTACCCTGACGACGGGCCGCGGACGGTGCTGGCCACGACGATACACGGGACGACGGAGTGGACCTTCGGGGGGCGCGCGCCGCGGGCCCTGCTGCGGATCCGTGGGCCGGTGCACCCGGGCGACTCGGGCGGGCCCCTGCTGGCGACGGATGGCGCGGTCGCGGGCGTGGTGGTCGCCGGCTCCACCGAGGACTCCGAGCTCAAGGGCGACGGGCTGGTGATCCCGGCGGGCGTGGCCCAAACGGCCGCGGGCGCGCTGGCGAAGACCTGGGACACCCATCGGCGCGTGGGGATCGTGGTGGCGCCGTCGGCCAGCGACGCGGTCGGCGTGACGGTCCTGGCGGTGACGCCGGGCTCGGCGGCCGACGGTGCGGGCATACGCGCGCTCGACCTGATCGAGCGGGTCGACGGGGACGTGGCCTCCCCGGCGCTTCTGGCGCGACGCACCACCCTGGGGGCGCCGCAGGTCTGGTCGGTGCGACGAGACGGGAAGCTCCGCGAGGTCCACGTGGCGGGCGCGGTGCCCGCCACCCCCCCCGCGCTCCATACGGCTGCGCCGCTGACCGTGGGTCCGGACGGGATCTACTCGTTGAGCCTGCCGTGACCGTCGTCATCGCCCGCGTCGGCGGGGTCGCCGGCGGTGGGTCCAGGGATCTTGTAGCCCTCGTCGAGCCAGCTCATCAGGTCCAGCTCGCGGCAGCGCTGCGAGCAGAAAGGGCGGTCGGCGTTGGCCTTCGAGTCATCGGCGGGGCGGCCGCACTGGGGGCACTTGTGGGTCAACGGGGCTCCAGAGGAGAGGAACGAGGGTGAGGCGGCGGGCGCTTGGCGGCAAGCATCTCATCAAATCTTGCAAAGTCGGCGTATCTGGCTCACTAGTCCGAGGCGGGCGGAAATCGTCCGCGTCTGCCCATCGCACCTGAAATGGCAACGTTAATCACCGGCCGTACCAAGGAGGTTCCATGACGGTCAACAAGGTCATTCTCATCGGCAACCTCGGGCGTGATCCCGAGGTTCGGACAACTCAGAGCGGCACCAGCGTGGGCAAGCTCAGCATCGCCACGTCGGATCGACAGAAGGACAAGGACGGCAACTGGGTCGACCACACCGAGTGGCACCGGGTCGTCGTGTTCGGCCGAGACGCCGACACTATCGCCAAGTACGCCAAGAAGGGCAAGACCCTCTACATCGAGGGGCGCCTCAAGACGGACAAGTACACGGACAAGGACGGCCACGAGAAGTACTCCACCGAGGTGGTGGCGGAGCGCTTCCGCTTCATCGGCGGCGGCGGCGGTCGTGACGGCGGCGAGGACGAAGGCGGCGGCGGCGGCGGCGGCGGCGGCGGCGGCGGC
>CANJMY010000106.1 GCA_947475315.1 Pseudomonadota bacterium
GCAGCCCCGACGATCAGGCCAAGTCGGAGCCGGGCGCCGCCGATGACTCAAGGCGCGCCACCGGGCCCGTTCTAGGGGGTTGACCGGCCCGAGCGGCGAGCGACGCGCCGCAGGCCGGGTCTGCGAAACCTTCCCTCACCCGAAGGGTGCGCCGCGGGCCGGGTCTGCGAAACCTTCCCTCACCCGAAGGGTGCGCCGCGGGCCGGGTCTGCAAAACCTTCCCCCACCCGCAGGGTGCGCCGCGGGCCGGGTCTGCAATTCAGCCCCACCCGCAGGGTGCGCCGTGGGACGCCCCCACAACAAGCCCCACCCGCAGGGTGCGCCGTCAGGGAATCGTTAATCAAACCACCCATGCAAGAACCACTGTTCCTTCTCACAAAAAACCCAGGCCGTGCCCTCCGGCATGGCGACCACCCAATAGGCCCGTGCGAAGCCGCCATCTTCTCTCCACCAGTCCCCTTCGAGCAGCTCAGGGCCCAACGCCCGCCGAACGGGCCTCCAGCCATCTCGGGAGCGCACGGCAATTGGGCGTTCGTCGTCCAAGCGCACATGCAGGGGCAGCGGCGGGTGTCGGAGGAGGGTGGGACGGGGGCGCGCGGTGTGCCAGGTGGCGCGCTCCTGACGCTCGACGGGGTCGTCGGCGGCGGGGTCGACCATGGAGGGGGCGGGGTCCGTGCCGTGGAGGGCGGACCAGGCGGCCTCGGGGCGCCAGGCCTCGACGGTGGCGGCGTGGAACACGGCCTGCTCGCCGAGCACGTCTCCCAGGCGGGCGAGGAGCTCGTCCCAGCCCTCGGTGGCGGTGCGGCGGTCGAGCAGGTCCGTCTGCCCGCCGGTCTCCGGGGCGACCTCACAGGTGCGCAGGCGCAGGCCGGTGACCGGGGCCTCCAGGGTGATGCGCTCCAGGCGCTCCCCCAGCATGCGCGCGAGCAGGGCCGGGTCGCGTGAAGGGCGCGAGAGCCTGAGCCGGACTTGGACGGTGGGGCCCCAGGAGAGCTCCAGCTTGAGCTCGACCATGACGGCGACCAGATCCCGGGAGGCGAGCTGATCGCGCATGCGAAGGAGGCCGTCGGTCAGGGCCGCGCGGATGCCGGCCAGATCGCTGCGCTCGTCGTCCAGCGCGACCACCACGCCGTCCAGCGGGGGCGGCGCGGGGCGCTGGACCCAGGACGGGCCGGCCGCCCCTCGGGCGACGCGGTGGAGCTCCAGGCCTTCATCGCCAAAGCGCCCGGCGACCGACGCCGCGTCCAGCTGGGCCCACTGCGCCACCGTTCGCAGCCCCAGCGCCGTCCAGGACTCGGCGAGGGTGTCCGACGGCTCCAGCGCGGCGAGCGGCAGGCCCGCGAGTGCTGCGGCCGACCCGCCCGGCGGCACCAGGGTGTCCTGCCCGCCGTAGCGGGCCAGCGCGGCCGACGCGCGGGGGTGGTCCGACACCGCCACCCGGCAGGTGTGCCCGAGCTCTGCGGCGCGGTCTCGCACCTTGGCGATCATCTGCGCCTCGCCGCCGAAGTACGCGGCGGTGGTGGCGATCTCAAGCAGCAGGTCGCCGTCACCCCAGGTGGTGACCCGATCACACAAGACATCGAACGCGCGCACCAGCTCCTGGCGATCGGCGGCCTCGCCCACCTCATCCAGCGCCTCCAGCAGCACGCCCGCGACGGTGGCGCGGGCCGCCGAGGCGGTCATGTCCTCGGTCAGCCCCGCGGCGCGCGCGGCGGGCGTCAGGGCGATCAGGCGGGTGGCGTTGCGACGCTCGGCGATGAGCGCGACCACGCTGTCCGCCGTGTGGCCACAGCGCTCCAGGCGAAAGGCCGGCAGGTGCACGACCAGCCAACGCGGCCCGACCGACACGCGCTCGAACGGCAGCGCGAGCTCGAAGTCGACGAACGCGGCCTTGCTCATGCCACCACCCCCGCCTGCGCCCACGGGTCCAGGCCGGGCGGCCACCCAGGCACCGTCAGGCGCGCGCCCTGATCCCCCCCGCGGCGACGCAGCACCGTGGCGACGTCGTCCTGCACCATGAAGCGCAGATCCGCGGGCAGGTCGCGCACGGGCTTGTCGGTCAGCACGACCAGGGTGCCCCGCCCGCGCCACGCCGCCTGCTCCCAACGACGCCCTGCGCCCCGCACGTCCGGCGCCTCGGACACCACCACCAGCCCAAAGCAGCCCGATGCCAGCAGCTGCTCCGCGGCCCAGGCCGCCTGAGCGTCCTCCGCCCGCACCACCAGCAGACGCTCCAGCGACACCCCCAGCGCCTCCGCCGACGGCGGGTAGAGCAGGCGCGCCGGGTCCACCCACGCCACGCGCTCCCCCACCCGCGTGCGCGCCGCCGCCCAGCCCAGCGCGAGCCGCGTGCGCCCTCCGCCGCGCGGACCACACACCTCCACCAGCCCCGGGCACGGCAGGCCGCCCGCGAGCGCGTCCAGCGGCGCCTGACCCGACGACACCGGCCGACGCTCCCCTGCGGGGCGTCCTTCGATCTCACGGATTCGCGCGCGGAGCGCCGCCAGGGCGTCGGCCATCGGGACCTCGGACAGAACACTAGTTCAGGTGTCCAAGGAGATCCAGGGCGCGATCCCTCACGAACGACGTGAGGGAATGGGCGAATTATTCAGGCTGATCGGCGATCAATCCCATGCCCGAGAGGGTTTCATGAGATTTTTGTGGCGGTCAGGATATGACCGCCACAAACTCCACCGCTAGACCGGATCCGCCAGGCCGCGATCGATGACGATGCCCATGAACAGGCGGGCGACGTCGTCGGAGGAGCGATCCGACTGGAGCTCGCCCGTGCCGCGCAGCGCGTCGACCAGCGCGATGACCTCAGCGCGATCGAACGTCTTGCCGAACAGGCCGTTCCACAGGATGGTGTTGATGCTGCCCTTGTGGAAGGACGGACGACCAACGAGCGCCCACTTGCCTTGGGAGCGCTGCTTGCGGGTCACGCGAACGCGACGCTTGGAAGCCGCAGGGCCCGAGCCCGCCGCGTCCGCCATCTGGATGGCGCCCTTCTCGGGGCCGGCGAAGCGCATGAACACAATGACGTAGACCTGCTCGTCCTGAACGGAGTCGATCTTGCCCGCGGCGCGGAGCTGGCGGATAGCCTCACCCAACTGCTCGCGGGTGAACGGCTTGGCGCCGTAGGTGTCCTTCAGGAAGTTGAACAAGTTGTAGTTGTTGCCATTGCGGAAGGGGTTCTTGCCCACAATGCGGTACACCGAGCCGGCCGTGTACTTCCAGCGCACCTTGCCAAAGGCGGCCTCGGACTCGTCACCGAGCTCGGGGGGGAGCTCCTCGGCCGCGGCGTCCACCACGCGCGCGACCGCAGGCGCAGCCACAGGCGCAGCCGCCACAACGGCGGGCGCGCCGTCATGGTCGGTCAGACGGACCAGGGCCGCAAGGGCGTTGAGCTCAGCCTGGAGATACGCGATTCGGTCCAGGACCTGTTGGCGATAAGACATACGGCTCCGAGTCGGACGTGCAGGAAGTCGTTGGGCGTCCCGAAGAGGTTGTAATGGGCAACGAAACACGTCCGCGGACGCTCACTAACCTGAATCTCCCCGCCTTCCATCATTCATCTTCGCACAACTCGTCACGAACCTCCATCAACCAGACCAATCGCCAAGGACCCACCGTGAAATTGCTCATCGCGACCAACAATGCCCATAAACTCAAGGAGATCCGCGAGATCCTGTCCGGCTCCGACATCGTTCTACAGTCTCTTTTGGACCGGCCCGACCTGCCCGAGCCCCCTGAAGACGGCCTGACCTTCGAGGCCAACGCGCTGCAGAAGGCACGGACCATCCAGTCGCAGGTGGGCGGCGTCGTGCTCGCGGACGACTCTGGCTTGGAGGTCGACGCGCTGGGCGGGGCTCCAGGCGTACACAGCAAGCGCTTCAGCGCCGAAGGCACCGCCGCGTCGAACAACCAGCTGCTGCTCGACCGCATGGCCGACGTCACCCTACGGACGGCCCGCTTCCGGTGTGTGCTCGCGCTCGTCTCGCCCCACTATGAAGGGACCGTGGACGGCGGGTGCGAAGGCCAGATCGCGACGGGCACAACCGGCACCCAAGGCTTCGGCTACGACCCGCTCTTCGTCCCCGCGGAGCTGGACGGACGCACCATGGCGGAGGCCAGCATGCAGGAGAAGAACGCCATCAGCCATCGAGGCCGTGCGTTCCGTCGCCTGTCCGAGCTGCTCGACGCCGCCGCGGCCGCCGAGCGCGCTCGCTAGAACTCGACGCCGAGGCGCAGGCGGCCCGTGTAGATGTGGCCGTAGCGGGAGCCCGGCTTCACGTCGGCCGCGGTCTTGTCCGGCTTGGAGTAGCCGCCCGGCGCGCCGTAGAACTCGGCGCCAAACCGGAAGTGCTTCGCGAACAGCGCGTCCAGGCCGCCCGAGAACGCCAGGCCGCTGTAGGGGTGCAGGTTGTTGCCCACGTAGCGGTCGTCGCCGATCAGGAAGAACGTGGAGGCGTTGAGGTAGCCCACCGCGATGTACGGCGAGAGCTCCTGCTTGCCCGCGTGCAGCGGCGCGGAGATGAGCGCGTCCACGCCCCAGGTGGTGCCCATATACACGTCCTCGACGACCGGGTCGGCGGCGGTGAACGCGCCGGCGATGTCGCCATAGGTGCGGATGACCGACGTGTGCAGCCGGCCGCCGACGTCGATGAACTCGTGCGCGTGGATGCCCAGGCCAATCTCACCCGACAGCACGTAGTTGCGCGTGCCGTTGAACGGGATCGGCGGGAAGAACGCCACCGAGGCGTACGGCACCACGATCTTGCCCAGCGTCGGGAACGAGAAGCCCGCGCCGATCTTGGGGAGGATCGGGCTCTTGTTGGTGTCTTCCGTCTTGGTCCAGTCGAGGACGTAGCGTTGCCCGCAGGACAGCGGCGGCAGGATGCTGACGTCGATGGAGATGGAGCCGTGGCCCGACGCGTGGGGGATGGCGGCGTGGATCGGCGAGTAGCTCGCGCTCAGCGCGAAGAAGTTCTGCGCGAAATCGGCCTGGGTCTGCTCGTCGTAATTGGCCGGCTGGGTGAGGCCTACGCACTTGGGGTCGATCAGATGAAAAGTGGTGTCCTTGGCCGCGAACGCGGACGAGGGGATCAGCAGGGCGATGGCGAGGGCGGACAGGCGCATTGGAACTCCACGACGGCCGGTATGCACATCGCATGCCGTCCCCAACCGGTCCATGCGTTTGCGAGCGCATGGCGGACCGCGGTAGTGAGTGCACCCTCGGGGCGTAGCGCAGCCTGGTAGCGCATCTGGTTTGGGACCAGAGGGTCGTGGGTTCGAATCCCGCCGCCCCGATCACATGAATGACGGCGCCCTCCCTGATCATCAGGAAGGGCGCCGTCTCGACTTTCTTCACGCCGCGTCGCGGCTCCCTGCGGTGGGAGCCACTCGAAGCGCCCACTCGATCTACTTCGAACAGTCCGTGGGACAGGCTTCGCCTTCGTCCAGGCGGTAGAAGTCCACGCGACGGTTGAGCTCGTACGTGGCCTCCGGGACCCTCTGGCACTGCTCGCCCAACCCGGTGGACGGGATGCGCGCCTTGGCCACGCCACGGGCCGTCATGTAGCTCTGCACGGCGGCCGCGCGGCGCTTGCTCAAGTCCATGTTGTAGTCGTCCGCGCCCTCTTCCGAGGCGTGCCCGACGATGCACACGCGACACGTGGGCCTACGCTCTCGCCTACGCATCGCAGCCCACGCACATGGCGGGGAAGCGCGGGGCAAGTGATGTGTCCTCACCTCGGAGGAACGATGCCTGTCGCACTCTTGCTTGCCCTCGCCCTCGCCACGCCGGCCCTCGCCGCAGACCCGGCCCCCACGGTCGACGCCACCTGGCACCTGGAGCACGTGTTCGCGTCCGTCGACGCGTTCCAAGCGGAGCGCGACGCGGTCGTCGCGGACCTCCCCAAGGTGGCCGCGTGCAAGGGCACGCTGGGCAAGGACGCCGCCACGCTGCTCGCCTGCCTCGACGCGCAGTCCCTGCTCCAGCAGCGCATGGGCCGCCTGTGGACCTACGCGTCTGACCACGCCAACGCCGACCTCCGGGACGACGCCTGGCGCGGCCGCCGCGACGACGTCGCGCTGGTGAACCAGCAGTACTCCACCGCCACGTCGTGGTTTGAGCCCGAGCTCAAGGAGCTGGGCAGCGAGCGCGTGGAGGCGATGATCGCGGCTGAGCCCGGCCTGGCCCCGTACGCCTGGCCGCTGCGCGTGGCGCACATCCTCTCCCCCGCCGAGGAGCGCATCCTCGCGCTGGGCGGCGTGGTGCTCGACGCGCCGGGCACTACTTACCAGACCCTCGCGTACAGCGAGCTCCCCTGGCCCAAGATCAACCTCGCCGATGGCACGTCGCCGGTGCTCAACCAGGCCCAGTACACGCTGCTGCGCGCCTCACCAGACGCCGCGCTCCGCAAGCAGGTCTACGACACCTTCTTTGGTACGCTCGGCGGCTACCAGGACACGGCGGGCAGCCTGCTCGGCACGCAGATGGCGTCGCACTGGTGGGTCGCGCAGGCGCGCGGCTACGCGTCCTCCGCTGAGGCCGCGCTCGATGGCAGCTTGGTCCCCCGTCAGATCTACGACACGCTGGTCCGCGAGACGCGCGCCAACCTGCCCACGCTGCACCGCTACCTCAAGCTGCGTCAGCGCATGCTGGGCGTCGAACAGCTCGGCTACCAGGACCTCTACGTCCCGCTCGTGAACCTCGACAAGAAGTTCCCGCTCGAGGACGCGCAGCGCACCGTGCTGACGGCGGTCGCGCCGCTGGGCCGCGACTACGTGAACAACATGCGCGCGGGCTTCGCCGGTGGCTGGATGGACGTGTACCCGACGCCCGGCAAGCAGGGCGGCGCGTACATGGACGACGCCGCGTACGGCGTCCACCCGTACCTGCTGCTCAACTACAATGACGACTACGAGTCGATGAGCACGCTCGCCCACGAGTGGGGCCACGCGATGCACAGCTACTCGTCCATGAAGTCGCAGCCCTACGCCACGTCCCAGTACGCCACGTTCATCGCGGAGATCGCCTCCACGTTCAATGAGGCGCTGCTGGTCGACATGATGATCGCCAAGTCCAAGACCGACGACGAGAAGCTCTTCTACTTGGGCCAGGCGCTCGAGTCGCTGCGCACCACGTACTTCCGTCAGGCCATGTTCGGTGAGTTCGAGTTGGCCATGCACGAGAAGGTCGAGAAGGGCGAGCCGCTCACCGGCGCCACGCTCACCACCATGTACGGCGACATGCTGCGCGACTACTACGGCGCCGCCGACGGCACGTGCACGGTCGACCCGGCCTACGCGGTCGAGTGGGCCTACATCCCGCACTTCTACTACAACTACTACGTGTGGCAGTACGCGACGTCGATCGCCGCGTCGTCGCTGCTGGCTGAGCGCGTCGAGCGTCACCAGCCGGGCGCGCGCGACCGCTACCTGGCGCTGCTCGCGGCCGGTGGCTCCGCCGAGCCGGACGTGCTGCTCAAGGCCGCGGGCGTCGACATGACCAGCCCCGAGCCCTACCGCGCCGTCGCCACGCGCATGAACGCCATCATGGATCGCATCGAGACGATCCTGGCCAAGCGCGAGAAGAACTGAGCCTTCGGCGCGCGTCGCACGTCGAGGCAAATGTTGGGCCCCCGAGGCCGTGGTCATATCCACGATCAGGGGGCTCAACGTCTTGTCTGTCACCCACGCTCACGCCATGCAGAGAGGACGCCGGACGACGGGTCGTCCTCACGCGCTTCGCGCCGTCGCGGGGAGCCACCTCGCCCGTGTGACGCTTCTGGCCGCCGCGCTCCTGGCGCAGACGGCGTGCGTGAAGGCTGAGGATCCTACACATCTCGGCACGACCTGATCCAGCGCTGTCTCTTCGCTTCCCCAGGACTCCTCACGGCCTGTAGGTGGTGCGATCGTCGCGTTCGTGCGTCGGGTGCCACCCGACCCGGACTCCGACATGCGCGCTGCCCGCAAAGCCGTCCTCGACCACGCTCTCGGCGCCATCGAGCTCGGCGACGCGCGATTGAACCGGCGCGCCGGCAAGATCATCGCCGCCATCCACGAGCGGCCCGCGGACAGCTTCCCGCACATCTTCGACACCGACGCCGATCTCGAGGCGTACTACCGCTTCACGAACAACCCGAAGGTCCGCGCCGGCGCGATCCTCCGCAGCCACTCCACGGCGTCGTGGGATCGCGCGACGAAGTGCGGGAACACCATCCTGCTGCTCCACGACACCACCGAGCACACGTTCGAAGGCGACGACACGCGCATCGGCCTCTCCAAGCGCGGCAAGCACCAGTCGTTCTGGAGCCACGTGACGCTCGCCGTCGCCGCCACAGGTGTCCCGCAGGCGTTTGGCGTCGTGGGACTTCGCGCCTATCTGTGCGACGACGGGGTGTGGACCTGGGCGCGCAGTGACGGCTCTGGAGAGCCCATCCGCAAGGGCTCCGACCGCTGGTTCGATGGCGTGCACGAGGTCGTGGAGACGATCCCCGCGCTCGACGTCATCCACGTCGCTGATCGCGAAGGCGACGCCTACCCGATGTTCTGCGCCCTGAAATCGCTGAAGCAGGCATTCGTGATCCGCGCCGCGCACAACCGCACGCTGGCCGACGACATGGGCAAGGTGAAGGACGCGCTCGCGGGCGTCGAGCACTGCGTCGTTCGCGAGGTGGAGTTGGCCAGCCGGACGGATCGGCGGCCGCCGAAGACCAAGGCCACGCACCCCACCCGGGACACACGCCCGGCGAAGTTGGCGATGCGCGCGACCACGGCGATCGTGAAGCGGCCGATGGGATCGACGGCGGAATTGCCTGACGCGCTGACCATGAACGTCGTCGAAGTGAACGAGGTGGAGACGCCCGAGGGCAGCCCGCCGATCCACTGGATGCTGTGGACGACGCTTCCCGTGGACACGCCGGAGCAGATCGAGCGAGTGGTGGACATCTACCGTCGGCGTTGGATCATCGAGGAGTTCTTCCGCAGCCTGAAGACCGGCTGTGCGTTCTCGAAGCGCCAGGCCGATTCGCTGGACGCGCTGCTTCGAACCCAGGCGCTGTTGCTTCCCGTCGCTGTCGCCCTTCTCAACCTGCGGAAACTGGCACGGACGGACCCGAAGCTGCCGTGGTCGGCGGCGATCTCCGAGCGCCAGCTGCGCATCGTCCAGGACATGCAGCCCAAGCACAAGCTGACGAAGCGCTCGAACGTGCGTGCCGTCATGCTCGCGATCGCCGCGGCTGGCGGTCACATCAAGAACAACGGCGAGCCCGGGTGGATCACGCTCGGGCGCGGATTCGACGACATCCTGGAGCGCGAGGCGGGTTGGATCGCCGCGGAACGCTGGATCGCGAAGGGTCGGCCGTGAGTCAGGTTCTACGATCGCAATTCGACTTGTGATCGATGCTCAGGC
>CANJMY010000107.1 GCA_947475315.1 Pseudomonadota bacterium
CGGAGATGACCGAGAACGCGTCGATGAGCGACAGGACAGACGGGGCGGCGGGCTTCCGGGGCGGCATGCGGGATCTCCAAGCGAGATCCGCCGCCACTCACCCTGCGGCACGCATCGTTCAAGCCGGAAACTTCATGCGATTGCCCTGGCACCCGTCCGGATGCCTTGACCGATTGGGTGCTCCCCATCGGGGCCGCGAGGGACGGGGAACCTCTGCTGCGGCCAGATGCCTCCCCCTTCTCAGCCGTCGCGGGGGTGACTTGCGCGGAGCGGCGATTCCGTCATCCCGCCGACTTCGACTTCTTCCTCCTCCCCAGCATCCCCGACATCATCTGCCTGTCCTTGCCGAACGCGTCCTCCGACAGGTGCGCGTACAGCTGCGTGGTGTTCACGCTCTCGTGCCCCATCACCTTCTGCAGCGTGTAGACGTTCCCTCCCCGCTGGACGTAGTGCGACCCGTAGGTGTGCCGCAGCCCATGGAAGGTCAGGCCATCGGGGATGCCGGCGGTGCGGGCGCACTCCTTGAAGATGTCATCGAACACCCTCCCGTCCACGCCCTGGCGCCCGCCGCGCTTGTTCGGGAACACGATGGTGGGGTGCAGCCCGGACAGCTTGAACTCGCGCAGCATGTCCATCAAGTCATCGGGGATCGGCACGTGGCGCACCTTGGCGCCCTTCGTGGCCGTCCGCACCTTCTCGGGCCCCTTGACCGAGGTTCGCCGTACGGTGATCACCCGGTTCCGGAAGTCCACCGCGTCCCAGTCGAGCCCCATCAGCTCGCCCTTGCGCAGGCCCGTCGCGATCGCGGTCGCGTACAGCTCGCGCAGGCCGGGGTACCCCCGCGCCGTGGCGGCCTCGAGCAGCTTCACGATCTCCTCCTCGCCCTGCACCCACGGGCGGTCGTGCAGCGGCTCGCGCGGCAGCTCCAGCACCGGCGCCGACACGATCCACTTCTCGCGCGCGGCCATCCGGAGCATGGCCTGCAGCTGCACCAGGATCTTGCGCTGGCTCGAGACGCCGATCTGGCCCGCCTGGACCTTCTTGTGCAGCGCGCGCTCCACCGCGGTGACCACCGGCCCGTGGATGGACTCGACCACCTCCCTCTCGAGGAGAGGCGCCAGGTGCACCCTGATCCTGGACTGGTCGTCCTTGAGCGAGATCTTGGCCGCCTTCTTCGTCTCCCACAGCTCCACCAGCTCAGACCACTTGTGGCGACCGCGGGCGGCGCCCATGCGCTCGGGGAGGCCGACCCGCACGAGGTCGACGTCGCCGAGGATCTGGCGGAGGTAGGTGTCGGCGTCCTTCTTGTACTGGAAGGACTTGAACCGCCGAACGCCGTGCGCGTCCAGCCAGTTGGCCTGCCAGGATCCCGAAGGCCGTTTCCGGACGTTTCCCTTGCTCGCGGGCATCTCTTCCTCCGTCGTGCCTCGCTGCTCTATGTGGCAGCCATGTGGCGGACGAGAAGGAGTATGGACACCGAGGTCGCGATAATCAAGGTCGAAAGGCGTGCGCGGTACAGGAGTCGAACCTGTGACCTTCGGCTTCGGAGGCCGACGCTCTATCCAGCTGAGCTAACCGCGCGCAGGACCCGTCATGACGAGCCCGGCGCACCTATCGGCTTGGGCCCTTCTGTCAACCCTCGACGGCGGCGGGCAGCTCGGTGGCGAGCCACGTGCGCATCGCGGGGAGCGTGACCTTCGACCAGTCGCGGCCGGCGCGATCCGCGGCGAATGCGCGGAACAGGCCCACAAGCACCAGCACGAACTCCTCGTAGAGGAACATGCGGTCGGCGATGGCGTCGTCTTCCTTCTCAGACATGACCTGCGGAACCTTGAGCGCCGCCACGTCGATGCCGGAGCCGCGCAGGGTCGCGGTGTACTCGCGGTCGTCGCGCTTCATGCCGATGCGCAGGTCCTGCACGACCTTGCCGCCGGCGAGCGCCGCGCGGGCCTCGGGCGTGGTCGACGGGTTCTCGCCGGTGAGGACGGCCGTGACCTTCTGGTCGCTGGGGCGACGGAACGCTAGGCGCTCGTCCACCCACACCGACACTCGGCCAACGGGCTTGTCCAGGTCAAAACGACCTTCGTCGCGCTCACTGCGCCACCACAGCCACAGCAGGAACTCGGGCCCCAGGTGCGCGGGGATCGGCGTCGCTTCGTTGCTCATCCCTCACCTCCCATGGACGACGGACCAGTAGCCAGCAGCTTCTCAACGGTGGACGAGTCGTCCAGCCAGTCCAGCGGCGACCACGCGTGCAGCTCAAGGCCGAACGTACGGTGGAAGCGCTTGCGGACGCGGTCGCCGACCTTGTCCGACAGCGCGCCGACCAGCACCCAGCCCTCGTTGGTGTTCCAGCAGATCTCGGTGACGCTGACGCGGGGGAGCGTGCGCTCCAGCCACTCCAGCTCCAGCCGCTCCTGGATCTCCTTCTTCACGGCCGCCGGGCAGCGCTCGGATCCGCGCTGCTCACACCACTCGCGGCAGCGCTTCTCGACCGTGGCGCGGAACAGGTTCGCTGGCAGCGTCTTCTTGTCGACGCGCAGCGAGAACACCGCGTACGGGCCCGAGAGCCAGTCGTTGAAGTTGGAGAAGTTGGTGTCGAGCAGGTTGTGCGCCTGCACCCAGCCCTCGACCTCCTCCTTGCCCGTGCGGCTCACCGGATCGCGGAACGCCATCGAGTCGAGGCGCTCGCGGAAC
Organism: Pseudomonadota bacterium; assembly: GCA_947475315.1. GTDB lineage: Bacteria > Myxococcota_A > UBA796 > UBA796 > CAIOSP01. The sequence continues at coordinate 2,698 of CANJMY010000107.1, forward strand.
ACGTCGCGCCAGCCAGACGGCAGGTCGCCGACGACGCGGAAGCGGCGCGCGGTCATCGCGCCGGTCAAGATGCCCATCCTGTCTCCATCACCGCGCGCGGGGCGCGGGCTTGTCGGGCGGCTGCGCGAGCGTCGCGCGGGCCGACCCCGGGGTCTACTTGTCGGCGACCTCGATGAGGTCGTTCAGCGCGTGGCGGAACACCACGATCGTGGCGTGGCCCTTGATCGACAGCGCGAATTCGTAGCGCGAGAACCACGCGACGCTGCCCTCGATCACCTCACCCTCCAGCAGCGTGGCGCGGACGACGGCGCCCGAGTCGACGTACTTGAAGAAGCGCTTGTCGGAGCACGTGTAGCGCTCCTGGGGCCGCTCGGCCGGGGCCTTGGGGGCCTCGCGCAGCGCCTTATTCCACAGCTGGATCTTGCGTAAGCGCTTGAAGTCGTCCGGCGCGTGGCCGAACTTGAAGGCGAGCTTGTGCAGCTCCTCCGGCGCGCCCTCGGTGGGCACGAGCGTCACGTTGTACGGCGTGATCGCGGTGAGCTTGCCCTCGACCTTGCGGCCGCCGAACAGAGCCCAGGTCCAAACACGGCCGTCGCTCGCCGCCTCGTCGAGCACAGAGCGGACGCGGTTGGCGCCGCGGTGTTGGTCAAACCGGCGCTTGGCCAGGAACTCGTCGAGCTTCGCATGACCGAGCGCGACCTGCGTGGCGAGCGCGCGCGTCATGTCGTGCGCCTTCATCAGCTGCTCGACCTCGGCGCGCCGCGCGAGGCGCTCGGTGGCCTCGTTCTTGGTCATGCGACCCTGAGCCACCGACATCGCCATGGCGGGCGGGTAGCCCTGCACCACCAGCTCGGCAGCGCGGCGACGATCGTCGATCTCCTTGGGGGTCAGGCGCCGCTTGGCGTCCGGAGACCGTCGGCTCTTCTCAGGATGCGGCATCGATCCTCCCCCGCCGCCGGGCAGCGGCTCTTCCCGTGTCCGTAGTAACGTGCGACCGCCCCACGGTCAGTCCGCAAGTGCGTCGAACAGCTCTTGCAGGAAGCCGCTCAGCGACGGCTTGGACACGCGCACCACGCGGGGCCGGCCAGACTCGTAGATCGCGCCCGCGCCATCGTCGAGGTCAGCCGCCCACAACACCACCACGTCCGCCCACGCGACGTCGTCGGAGGCGCCGCTGCGGCCGCGCTTGCCGGCCACGAAGCGCGCCTCAATGCGCGCGTCCAGGTACTCGCGGATCAGGCGCTGCCACAGCGGGCGACCGCCCACCACCGCCACGCGACGGAACCCGTTGAGCATCAGGCGATCGGAGACCTGACGCACGGCCTTGACCAGCGCGCCCGCGTCCGGGACCTCGGTGCGCTCAGGCGCCACGGCGACCGCCGCCGCCGACCGCAGCACCGACTCGGGCGGATCGGTCCCGACCAGCGCGAGGCGGTCGGTCAGCAGGCGCTCAAGCTGACCGGCAGAGTCCACCTTGAGGGTCCACAGGACCTCCCGAAGGTGACGTCCCTGCGCCAGCGCGACCAGCGCCCGCTCAAACTCGTCCGCGCCACGCAGGCCGCGGGCCTCCAACAGGTCCTCCAGGCCCCGCGCGCGCTCGGCCGAGGCTCGGCCCAGGTGCGAGGCGAGCGCCGCGCGCTCCAACGTCAGCCCGTCGCGCTCGCGATCCAGGGCGTCCTGCAGCTCTTGGAGCGAGCGTTGCTGCGCCTCCAGGCTGCGCTCCCGGGCCGACAGGCGCAGCCCCGCCTCCTCGATCGACGCGCGCTCCGCCGCGAGCACGCTGCGCTCGGACTCCAGCGACCGACGCACGCTCTCCAGCGCGGCCTTCTCGACGCCGAGCGCGCGGCCCAGGCCGACCTCGTCTTCCAGGCGCGCGGGCGCCGACGGAGCCGCGACGGTCGCGGGAGCGATCGCCGCCGGACGTGACGCCAGCAGCGGCGCAGGCGCCGCGCGGGCGGAGCGAGGCGCGGGCGCCTTGGCGCGGCCCTGCGGCACGACACCTGGGAGGAGCGCGGCCATCAAGTCCGCGTTCGCCGCCACCGACTGGAGCGCGTCCGCCGAAGCCTGCGGCACGGTGGGCTCGAAGATCTCGACATGAAGCGGGGTCACGCCGCTCTGGATGCCCTTGCGCAGCCGCGCCTCGACCTGGTCCGAGATCAGGTCCTCGGGCGAGCGGTACTTCTGGTACCCAAGCGCGTGGAGCACGCCGATCACCTCGGCAGCCGAGCGATTCAGCTCCTTCGCGAGCTTGCGGATCCGAACCGACATGACAGCGCTCCACCCAGCCACAGGACTCGACCGCACCACACAAGACGATCCGTCTGCGTCAGGTCCCTCGAAGGCTCGCGCAAGTAACGCGTCCGCCCCCCCCGGTCGACGGCGCCGACCCGCTCAGGGTGCCCCGCCGAGCGCCTCCTGGGCCGCGTCGTGCAGGTCGCGCACCCCTGGCGCCAGGCGCCCCGCGAACGGCATGACCTCGTTCGTCAGGGCCAGCGCCAGCGCCAGCTCGTCCCCTTGGTAGGCGTCATAGGCGACGTCGTAGAGTGCCGCCGCGGACACCTCGCCCTTGTCGAGCGCGGCCGCCGCCCGCGCCGCCTTGGCCCGGTCCTCCAGCGGCGACGTGTCGAGCTTGGCCTTGGCCGCCCACGCCGCCGCCGCCAGCGCGGGCTGGTTCGTCAGCCCGGCGGCGCCGACCACCTCTGACAGCGCGGCGCTCGCCTCCGGGCGACCCAAACGCCCGAGCGCGATCGCCCGCGCCACCCGCGCGTGCAGCGCCAAGTCCGCGTCGCTCACGGCGACCGCGTCCGCGATCACCGCGTCGAACACGGGCAGGCTTGCCTCCTCGGAGCCTGTCACCGCCACGTTGTAGCGCGACCACGCGACCGCCCGGCGGGCGGCCAGCGCCTTGTCCTGCTCGCCCAGGCCCTCGAACGCCTTGCGCGCGGCGTCTAGCGGTCCGATCGCGTCGGCGAAGCGCTTGGCGTCGAACGCGGCGCGACCGGCGTCGTACTTGGCGCGCGCGTCCTGGAGCCGACCGTGCCACGCGACGGCGTCTGTGAAGCCCTTGGCCTTGGCCTCCTCCACGGCCGCTTCGCTGTGACCGGCGGCGCGCAGGGCCTCCATCACGTTGACCCGCGCGAGCTGCTCCAGGCCCGTGTCCCCGCTGTTGTGTGCGGCGTCCACCGCGCGCGCGAACGCGTCGATCGCGTCCGTCCAGCGCGCCGACGCGGACGAACCGAGGCCCTCGCTGATCGCCACGTGCGCGGGACCGCGCGGGTCGTGGATCAGGCTGAAGCGCCCGAGCGCCTCGCGGATCGCCGCGCTTCGGTCCGCGCCAGCCCGCGCGAGCAGGCGAACCTGCTCACAGCTCGCCCGCGCCGCGTCCGACGGCGCGCCGATCGCCTCCCATGCCTCCGCAGCGCGTGCTGCCGCCGCCGCGCCCCCCGCGAAGTCGCCCTCGGCGCCGCGCACGATCGCCTCCACCTCAGCCACCTCGGCCGGGAGCATCGGGTGGGTGGCGCGCGCCGCCAGCGACCGCGCCGCGTCGAGCTGAGCGCGCGCTTCAGGCGCGTCCGCGACCCGCGAGGCCAGGCGCGCGAGCCCCAGGTGCAGCTCGACCTGTCGCACGACGAAGCTCGTCCCCCTCGCGCGCTCCAGCGCCTCGCGGAGCAGCGTTCCGGTGCCTTCGACGCTGCCGATCGACAGCAGGGTGTAGGCCATCTCCAGCCGCGCCGAGAGCCCTTCGCGCAGCATGCCCGACTTGTCAGACAGGTCGATCGCCTCCCGCAGCCAGGCCGACGCCGTGTCCACTCGGCCCTCGGTGCGCGCGATCATCCCGCGCGCGATGAGCGCGTGGACCTTGGCCCGCGGCGTGGTCGCCTCAGCCGGGATCAGCGCCGCGGCGCCTTTGAGATCGCCGAGCCTGACCTGCTCCGCGACCCGGCCCACCAGATCTCCGCCCGACGCGTCGCTCAGCGCGCGCACCTGGGCGTCCGCCTCGGCCGCCAGGTTCGCGAGCCGCGCCGCCCGCGCGCGCGCCGCCGACGCCGCCCAGTCTGCGCCCGCGCCGGTCAGCTCGCCACGGTCCGCGTGCACGACGCCGCGGTTGAGCAGCGCCCGCCCTTCCACCTCCGCGTCGCCCGACGCCTGCGCCATGCGGATCGCTCGGTCGAGCGAGGCCAGCGCCTCGTCCCCGCGGCCCAGGTCTGCGAAGATCAGGCCCAGCAGGCCTTGCAGGGGCGCCAACTGCGGCTCGATCGCCAAACCGGCGCGCGCGGCCACCTCTGCGTCGTGCAGCGAGCCTTGCTCATACCGGGCGAGCGCCTCAAGGTAGCGCGCGTCTGCGCCTGGCACGTGGCCGATCGCGTCCGCGGCCTCCGTGAAGCGGCCTTCGTCCATCGCAGCGAGCACGCCCGCGACGACGAGCCGCGTGTCCTCGTCCACCTCCAACGGCGCCGAGCTCCCCGGCAACGTCGGCCCCGCCCACACAAGCGACATCCAGATCAGGCAACCGAGCACCATCACCTCACGAGCACCTCTCACCCGCGACCGCGCGCCTGCCCGCGCAGAGGTTGTCAAACCGCATCTCGGCGGGAAGGCCTCGTCCGATTGCTGCGTTGCGAGGTTGGGCGATCCGCCTCCTGCGGATATGCTGCCGACGTCACTTCGCTGGGGAGGAAGGATGCGCTGTCTGTCTGTCGTGGTTCCGCTTGTCCTTGTCGCCGGCCCGGCCTGGGCGCAGCAAGGCTCGGACCCGCACCCCAAGACGAACTACGTCGCGGTCGTCGTGGGCCTGTCGCAGTACGACCACATGCCCGACGAGGTCGAGCTCGACTTCGCCCGCTCGGACGCCGCCACGGTCGCGGGCGCGCTCCAGGACGCGGCGCACTTTGACGCCACCTTCCTGCTGACCGATCGCAACGCCACCAAGGCCGATATCTCGGAGACCATCCGCGAGAAGGCCGCGCAGTACCTCGGTCCGAACGATGTGTTCGTGCTGTACTTCGTCGGCCATGGCATCGGCGCCGACCTCGGCACGCCCACGCTGCTGCCGTACGACGCGACGATCGAGCACGGCAACGAGGACGGCTTCGACGTCGAGCAGCTCGCCCGCGACATCGCCACCTGGACCCGCGCCGGCACCACGGTGATCGTCACCGACGCCATCCACCGCAACCAGCTCGACGGCATCTGGTTCTACGGCCCCGCCGCCGACCAGTGGCCGGGCATCGGGCCCGGCACCATGGTCGTGTCCTCGTCCTCCACCAGCGAGGCAGCCAAGGACGGCTTGTTCGGCGTCATCTTCGCCGACGCCATCTCCGGCGCCGCCGACGCCAACGCCGACCACTCCGTCAGCGCCAAGGAGCTCACGGACTACCTGACCACACGGCTCACTGGCACCGGCCAGACCCCTGTGGTCGCCGGCACCTTCTCGACTGAGATGGTCGTCGCTGAGAGCGTCACCCCCGGCAACACCGCCGCCGGCGCCCAGCCCACGCCCGACATGGTCTACGGCGACCACGACGTCTACGCGGCCAAGTTCGTCTTCCGTGACGGCTCCTCGCCCACCGTCGAGTGCCGCGACGCCCCCAAGCAGCCCTGCGACAGCGCCTGCTACGTCCGCGACTTCAAGGCCGGCCCCTGCACCATCACCGCCGTCGTCGACGGGCAGGAGGTCAAGGGTGTCACCTTGGCCATGGTGCCTGGGAAGTACGACTGCGGAACGCGAGCGGATCACTCGATTGCGTGCATTCCACCGCCCATGGGGCCGCAGCGCTAACAGCGCTCGATTCTTAGGGAGCGTCCCACCGCGCACCCCTGCGGGGTGGGGCTTTACCGTGGGAGCGTCCCACTTCGCGCCCTTGCAGGGCGGGGCTTTCTCGCACGCCCGGCCTGCGGCGCGTCGCTCGCCATTCCCGTGCGGGTTCGCCTGGTTGTGGGGGCGTCCCACTGCGCGCCCTTGCAGGGCGGGGCTTTCTCGCACGCCCGGCCTGCGGCGCGTCGCTCGCCGCTTGGGCCGGTCACCCGGGACAGCGGGCCCTTTGGCGCGCCCGTCGGGAGGATGCGGCGACGTCCGGCTCCGGCAGGCCTGATCGCAGGGATCTGCCTCCGCGGACCTGGAAACGGTCCGCTGCGACAGATCCCTGCGCGGCCAGCCTGCGCCTGACAGCGCTGCGAAGGGCGCGCCAACG
>CANJMY010000108.1 GCA_947475315.1 Pseudomonadota bacterium
CAGGTGGTTCCGCAGCAGGAAGGAGGGCGACATGATGGGGCCAGCGCTGACGATGAACGCGTCCGCCCGCACCCGCACCGTGCCACGCGGCGCCTGGCTGTCGGCGTCGAGCAGATCCCCAGTCACCGCCAGGATCCGATCGCCGGACTTCTCCACCCCGGTCATCATGCAGTCGGCGTAGACCGCGACGTTCCCGTGGCTGAGCGCCTCCACCAGGAACGTGCGATCCACGCTGGACTTGCCGCCGGACGGGCAGCCGTATTGACAGATCCCACAGCCCACACACCCCGGCGCGCTGCGGGCCAGGAAGTGCCCGTTCAGCCCCAGCGCCTCAGCGCCCTTCTTGAAGGTGGTGTTGTTCAGTCGCTGGATCTCAGCGCTCTGCGTGGTGACGCCCAGGGTCTCCCAGATGCGGTCGAAGTACGGGTGGAAGCGCTCCTTGGTGACCGTGGTGCAGCCGAACTCGTCGTGCCAGCGGTCCAGGATGGGGTCCGGACAGCGAAAGCAGATCGCCGAGTTCACCAGCGTGCTGCCGCCCACGCCACGCCCGCCCGGGATGGGGATCACGGAGTTGCCGCGCATCGAGCGGGTGCCGCGCTCCTGGTACAGGTTGCGCAGCGCCCACGACGACGACTGCCGGAACTGCGCGGGGTTCCAGAACTGGCCCTCCTCCAGCACCGCGACGCGCACGCCGCTCTCCGCCAGGGCCGCCGCCGCCGCGCAGCCGCCCGCGCCCGCGCCCAGGATCGCCACGTCGGCGTCGATCTCCAGGTGGTCTCCGACGACCTCCACGGAGCGATGGCGACCTGGGGTGAACAGGGCCGTCACGCGGTCCCCGACCCGCACAGCGACCGCCACTCCATGGCGCGCTGCACCTCGCGGTTGGCGAAGTAGGCCATGCCGAACACCGTGCGCAGCACGTCCGACGCGATGCGCCGCGGCAGCAGGCCTGGGTCTCCCCAGCTGTCGAGCACCGCGCGCGCGTCCTCCACCGACAGCCGGGAGAACGACGTGCCGAACGAGGCGACCGTCCCCCACTCCAGCGTGCGCAGCAGGTAGCGAAAGCCCATGGCGTGCATCGGCGGGAAGCCGGTCCCGATGATCCGGTCGACCTCCTCCACCACGCCTGCCTCACGACCGGAGATCAGCACCGGCCCGGCCGGGAACATCGCGTCGGCGATGGCGCCGAGGATCTCGATCTCGCGCCAGGAGAACGTGGTGTAGCCGGAAGCGACCGGAGGCAGGCGCACGGTGGCGGCCACGCCAAGCGCCGCCCCCACCGCCAGCCCGCCTCGAATCAGCGCCCGACGGCTGATCAGACGCGTCTCCATCGCGACCTTCCCATGTGCCAAAAGCCTACCCCGCCCCAAACCGACCCGCGAGTCGTTTTTTGCGATCGTCGCACGCCGAGTTACCCGCTGCCACCACGTCGCGAGCCCTGAATGGATCTCCACGAACGCATCGCTGAAGGGCTGCTCGCGCTGCGCTCCGGGCGTCCGGCGGACGCCGTGTTTTCGCTGCGCGTGGTCTGGGAGGACGCCGATCTGGCCGCCGCCGCGGACCTGGCCGACATCCGCGCGCGGGTGGGCTCGCTCTACGCGCAGGCGGCGCTGGAGTCCGGCGCGCGCGACGTGGCCGACAAGGTCTGCCGCGACGTGCTCCGCATCCTCCGCAAGCTCGGCGACCGCGCGGGCTTGGAGGAGGTCCGCACCCTCCAAGACCAGATCGTCACCGCCATCGCGCGCGACGCCGAGCAGGCCCAACGGCTGGTCGAGCAGCGCGCCGTGGCCGCCGCCCCCCTCGCCGAGCTCCTCGCCGGCGTGACCGATCCGCTCGTGCGCGCCGAGAAGCTGGTGAAGAAGGCCACCGCCTACGCGGACCTGGGCGAGCTCGACCAGGGCGCCCCCCTCGCCGCAGAGGCGCAAGCGCTCGCCGACGCGCACGGCAGCCCGCAGTGGGCCGTGCTCGCCGGCCTCGCCCTCGCGCGCCTGGATCCGCCACACGCCGTCGACCACCTGGTCGGCGCGCACCGCCGCGCGGAAGAGGCGGGCGAGTTCAACCTGATCTCGACCATCGCGCGCGCGGCGGACCTGGCCGGAGTCCGGATGCCCAAGCACGCCGGCCCGCACGCGGAGCCCGCATGAGGGTCGCCGCCATCGACTGTGGGACCAACTCGTTCCACCTGCTCGTCGCCGAGGTCGACCCGACCGGCCGCCTTACGATGATCGAGCGCGCCCGCGTGCAGGTGATGCTCGGCTCCGGCGGCATCGCGCAGCACCGCATCGCGCCTGACGCGTTCGCCCGGGGCGTCGAGGCGATGAAGTCGTTCAAGCAGGTCGCGGACTCGCTCGGCGTGATCGACATCCACGCGGCCGCCACCTCCGCGGTGCGCGAAGCCAACAACGGCGCCAAGTTCTGTGACGCGGTCAAGCTCGCCACCGGCATCCACGTCCGCGTGATCTCGGGTCACGAGGAGGGGCGCCTGATCTGGCTCGGCGCGCGCGGCGAGCTCGACTTCCGACGCGGCCCCGTGCTGCTGTTCGACGTGGGCGGCGGCTCGACCGAGTTCGTCCTGTGCGACGGCGCGGACGCCCGGCACATCCAGTCGCTGCCGCTCGGCCACATCCGCGCCGCCGAGACCCACCCGCTCGGCGCCACCACCGACGAGGACGCCTCCCGCGCGCTGCGCCGCAGCATCCGCCGCGACCTCGAACCGCTGCTGCGCCGCGTGCGTCCGTCCGACGTCGGCGCGATCGTCGGCACCAGCGGCACCGTGCGCACGCTGGCCCGCATGTGCATGCTCCAAGCGGGCCTGGTCCCGCCGGAGCACGACCAAGGCCTGGTGCTGCAGCGCAAGGAGCTCGAGAAGCTCATCGAGCGCATGCGCCTGGGAGACGGGTTCGCGTCGCTGCCCGGCCTGGACTCGCGCCGTCAGCGCACCATCGGCGCAGGCGCCGTGATCGTCCGCGAGATCCTGCGCGCCTTCGACGTCGATAAGCTCACCACCTCCGAGCGCTCCCTGCGCGACGGTCTGGTGGTGGACTGGATGCTGCGCCACCGCCCGGAGCTCGACCTGGAAGGCAGCGTCGCCGACCCGCGCGAGCGCGCGGTGCTCCTCATCCTCCGACGCTTCGGCGCGGACGAGGAGCACGGCCGCCACGTCGCCCGGCTGGCCGACACGCTGTTCGACGCCACCGCGTCGCTGCACCAGCTCCCGGTCGCGGATCGCGGGCTGCTCCACGCCGCCGCCATGCTGCACGACATCGGCCACCACATCGCGGACGAGAGCCACCACAAACACGGCCAGTACTTGCTCAAGTACGTGCCCATGCCCGGCTTCACCGCGCCCGAGATCGCCATCCTGTCCAACGTGGTGCGCTACCACAGCCGCAGCCAGCCCAAGCTCTCGCACCCGGACTGGACGCAGCTGAACAAGGTCGATCAGGATCGCGTGCGCGTGCTCGCGGGCATCCTCAAGGTCGCCGACGCCTTCGATCGCTCCCACACCCAGGCCGTGTCGGACATCGCCGTGCTGGTCGGCCGCAAGCGCGTGCAGATCGACGCGCTGACCGCCGAGGGCGCAGACCTGGAGCGCTGGGAGGCCGAGCGCCGCACCGAGCTGCTCGCCCGCGCGCTCGGTCGCGAGATCCGCATCGGCATGCGACCGGCCTTGGCCGAGGCGCGGGATGCCGGCTGACGATCCGACGCTGGATGCGCTGCTCACGGCGCTTCAGCTCAAGGACGTCGATCGCGCAGGCTGGGTTCGTAAGGGCGTGCCCCGGCCCGAGTCCGTCGCCGCGCACAGTTGGGGCGTCGCCTGGCTGGTGATCGTGCTCGCGCCTCCGCACCTGGACCGCGCCCGCGCCCTCACCTACGCGGTGCTGCACGATCTGGCCGAGGCCACGGTGGGCGATCTGACCCCACACGACGGCGTGCCGGCGCACGAGAAGGCGCGCCGCGAGTCGAACGCGATCGCCGCCATGACCGCCAGCCTGCCCGATCACGTCGCCGCCGCTTGGCACGCCTACGAGGCCCAGGCCGACGACGAGGCGCGCTTTGTCCGCCAGCTCGACCGCCTCGACATGGCGCTGCAGGCCACGGCCTACGCGGCGCGCGGCCAGCCCGGCATGCCCGAGTTCCTGGCCAGCGCCGCCGCGGCGATCACCGACCCGGCCCTGGTGGACCTGCTGGCGCGCGCGCGGCGGCGGCTGGCCGCGCCTACGGGATGATGCAGAACGTCTGCACGCACTGACCGCCCGGGCCCTTGCACACGCTGCCCTGGTCGCAGACGTCCACGCACACCTCGCCCCGCGCGGGGATCGGCGTGCACACGTAGCCCTCGGGCTGCGGCGAGCAGCTGGAGCCGACCGCGCACTCGTTGCCGCTGCTGCAATGCGCGCCGTCGGCGTAGCGATCGGTGCACAGCAGCGTGGCGTAGTCGCAGAAGGTGTCGGACGCGCAGGTGCGATCGGTGTTGCAGACGCTCCCCTCGCCGCCGATCGACACGCACACGCTGCCCATCGCGCCAAAGTCACACCCCAGGCCCTCCGCGCACACGTAGTCCGGCGGGTTGAGCAGGCAGTCTTCGCCCTCTGCGGGGCCGACCTGGCAGGTGTTCGTGTTGAAGTCGCAGCCGAGCCCGTCCTCGCAGAAGCGGCTCCCCGTCGCGCAGGTGTCGCCCAGGCCAGGGAGCACCGCGCACACGCCGGGCCCATCGGCGCAGGTCAGGCCATCGGCGCACGCGAACCCGTCCAGGCAGGTCTCGTCGGCGCCGGGAAGGTTCACGCAGGTCTGCGTGGCCGACGCGCACGCCAACATGTCGCCGCAGGTGCCGTCGCGACACTCCTGGCCAAAGCCGTCCGGCGCGCCGCACGTCCGCGACTCGGGCGCGCGCCCGCACGACCGGGCGGCGCCGCACTCGGCCGGACCGTAGCAGCCGCCGTCCAGCGGGACCGCGGCGGCGCAGGTGCCGCCGTCGCAGGAGAGGCCCGCGTCGCACTGCGGGGTGGTGTCACACCGTCCGCCGACCGCGATCGGCGGGCCGCACGTCCCGCCCGTGCCGCAGACCAGGCCGTCCCCGCAGTCGGCGCTCTCCGAGCAGGGCTCGTCCTGTCCGCCTGGCGCCACACACACGCCGCGGCCCTGGGCGCACCGCAGGCCCTCGGCGCAGACGCCCACCGGGCAAGCCTCGTCCTGGAGCGGGAGGGCCGCACACACCGCCGCCTGCTCGCTCTCCGAGTACGTGCAGAGGCCCGCGCCGGCCGCGCAGTACACCGCCCCGTTGCGCTGGGCGACGCACCGCGCCGAGAGCTCCGCGGCGTCCGTGAAGGTCAACGCACACACCTCCGGCAGCCCGCCGGTCCACGTCGCCGAGCACGTGTCCGCCATGGCCCGGACGCCCTGTACGCAGCGGTCGACGCGTTCCGAATCCAGAGTCACCCGGCCGGCGTCGAGGTCGGCCTGCAGCGCGGTGGCCAGGAAGGCCTCGCACTCCTGGGCGCGCGTCGCCACGCACGCGTCGGCCGTGTAGGGCCGCACGTCGAACCGACAGTCACAGGACTCAAGGCCGCCGCAGATCTCGGCGCTCAAGCGGAGACAGAAGGACTCCACCGTGGCGGCCACGTCGGTGTCGACCACCACGTCGGCGTCGTCCGTGTCCGTCGCGACGTCCTTGGCGGCCTTGCAGCCCCCGACCGCCAACACGATCCCGAGCGCCCACCCCAGCTTGAAAACCGCCACCTGACCTCCCCTGGTGCGCGGGCCGATCCGCGACGACCGCGCACCGCTAACGTCGCCGCGCGCGCACAGCCTGGTCGGGTGCAGCACGACGATTCGTGGGAGACTCGCCCCCGGTCGGCGTGCTACACATTCTGACCCGTTGGACAGAATATGCCTTGGCCATTCCGCACCTGGTTTGAGAACGTCTGGCACACCGGCCTTCGCGCTGCGGTGGAGGGCCTGTACCCCCCAGACCCAGGCGGCGCGCCGGACGGCGTGAGCACCGATCTGGTCGCACGGCACATGGCCTACATCCGCTCGCTGCCGCCCAGCCACCGCTTCCTGCTGCCACTGCTCTTCTTCGGGATCGAGCTGCTGCCGCTGGCGCTGGCTCCGTGGTCGGGGCGCTTCTCGCGCCGCACGCCCCAAGCTCGCGCCGCGCTGATCACGTCATGGCGTGAGGGCCGCGTCTTCGCGCTCCGCGGCCTCGGCGACGCGCTGCGCGCCACGCTCCAGATGTTGTACCTCTCGCACCCGAGCGTCCTGCGTCACATGGGTGAGTACAAGACCGTCGCCTACCTCGACGACAAGCTCGACATGCCCATTCAGGACTCGCCCGACATGCCGCGCGTCCAGGAGTCCCTGTGATTCACCACCTGGACTCGCTCCGTCAGGGCTTCGACGTCGACGCGGACGTCGTGATCATCGGCTCCGGCGCGGGCGGCGCGGTCGCCGCCACCAACTTCGCGGCCGCCGGGCTGCGCACCGTGCTGCTGGAGGCTGGTCCCCAGATCAGCGCGAAGGACATGACGCGCGACGGACCCGCGTTCATGGCTCGCCACTACTGGGAGGGCGGCCTGCGCCTGCTGCGCGGCACCGGCCCGTGGCCCACCATGTCCGGCCGCATCCTTGGCGGCAGCACCGTCATCAACTCCGCGATCATGTTCCCGCTGCCCGACTGGGTCCGCGAGGACTGGGCCGCGGCCGACGGCCTGGACGCGCTGCGCGGGCCGGAGCTCGACGCCGCCTACAAGCGCGTGTTCGCGCGCACGCACACCGCGCCCACGCCCGAGTCGGTGTTCGGTCGTCGCAACGTGCTCACGCGCGAGATCCTCGACCACGCCGGCCTGAAGGGCGCGCCGCTCCCGCGCGCCGTGAAGGGCTGCGAGGGCACCGGCGACTGCCTCACCGGCTGCGCGGTCGGCGCCAAGCAGTCGGTCGACCGCAGCTACCTGCCGGGCGCCGTGCAGGACGGCGCGCAGGTCTACACCTGCGCCGTGGTCCACAAGATCCTGATGGACGGAACCCGCGCCGTCGGCGTCGAGGGCCACATCGTCGACCCGGACGGCCACGCCAAGCTCGCGCGCTTCACGGTGCGCGCGCCGCGCGTCATCGTGTCGGCGGGCACGCTGCATACGCCCGTGATCCTCAAGCGCAGCGGCGTGACCGCGGGCGGGCGCGTCGGCGGCACGTTCCTGGCGCACATCTCCAGCTTCGCCATGGGCGTGATGAACCACACCGTGGATCCGTGGATCGGCGCGACGCAGGGCTACGGCGCGTTCAGCGATCGGGTCCGCGGCCTGAAGTTCGAGTCGCTCTGGGCGCCGTCGGCGCTGATCGGCGGGCAGTGGGGCGGCGTCGGCCCCGACATGTACGAGATGCTCCCCGACTTCAAGCGTGCGCTGATGATCCCCATCGTCTACCGGGCCAAGGTGACGGGCAAGGTCGGCATCCGCCTCGACGGCATGCCGGACGCCCAGCTGTGGGTGCCGAACGAGGAGATGTGGGTGGTGCTCAGCGAGCTCAAGCGCGTCGTCGACTCCATGCTCGACCTCGGCGCTGAGTACGTCTACACCGGAGTCCGCGGCGTACCGGCCAAGATCCGCACCAAGGAGCAGGCGATGAGCCTGCTGTCGCACGACATCCAGGCGCGCGACGTCACCATGACCGCCAACCACACCTTCGGGTCCTGCCGCATGAGCGGGCGCGCCGATCGCGGCGTGGTCGACGTGAACGGCAAGGTCTACGGCACAGAGGGCCTGTGGCTGATGGACGCCAGCGTGTTCCCCAGCCCCTCCGCGGTCAACCCGCAGGCCACCATCATGGCCTTGGCCGACATGAACTCCCGGCGCATCGCCGACATGGATCTGCTCGCCTCGGCCTGACCGGTCCGCATCACGTGCCCCGATTCGTCCGGTTGCGACATGCTGCCCCTGCACGTCGCGCGGGACATGGATTATCCCTCGACCTGCCGTCGCGTTCTCCAGGAGGTCTCCGTGGCTCGTCTCCCCGCTCGTGTCGGACAGCTCGCGCTCTGTGCCCTCGCCGCGGCGTGCGGCGGGACGGGCAGCATCGTCGCCGGTGACCCGGACACCCACTGCGGTGAGACGGTGCAGACCATCGACCCCACCGTGTGCGAGGGCGCCGACGACGGCGCCGACGTGTTCGGCGACACGCTGTTCAACTCGGACGGCCAGGACGACGACTGCAAGTACCACCTGTCCTTCACCAACTCGACCATCGAGCGGGACAAGGACGTGACCTTCACGGTCTCTGCGTGGGCGCTCGACGGCGCGGCCACCGTCACCGGCGCCAACATTCGCGCCGAGGTGTTCCTCGACGACACCCACGCCGCGCCCGACACCGGCGCCACCACCGTCGAGAACCCCGCCGGGACCTACACGGTCGGGCCGGTGCAGTTCGACAAGAAGGGCCGCTGGACGGTGCGCTTCCACCTGTTCGAGGACTGCGCCGTGGGCGCCAGCTCGCCCCACGGGCACGTCGCGTTCTATGTCGACGTCCCGTAGCTTCCGGACAGGTCC
>CANJMY010000109.1 GCA_947475315.1 Pseudomonadota bacterium
CCCTGGCGGCGGCGGCTCCGGCGGCGGCTTCCCCGGCGGCGGCGGTTCGGGCGGCGGCGGCGGCGGCTCCGGCGGCGGCTTCCCCGGCGGCGGCGGTTCGGGCGGCGGCTTCCCCGGCGGCGGCGGCTCCGGCGGCTTCCCCGGCGGCGGCGGTTCGGGCGTGCCCCTGACCGGCCCCGTGCAGAACCCCGTCCCGTTCGGTCCGGACGCGGGCGCTCTGTACGAGTTCCCCTAGTCGGATCGGCCTTCGGGCCATGAGAAGGCCGCTCGAGGGTCCCCCTCGGGCGGCCTTTTTTGTTTCTGGATGGGCGTTGTCGCCCCAAGGTCGGTGATCGTCTTCGCTTTTCCGCGTGGACGTCGTGATCGTCGCCTAGGACTCGGGTATGCTGGCCCCGCTAGACCCAGGCGCTCTCGCCCGTCTGGTGGGTTGGAAAGAGGTGTTCGTGACGCGCTCCCTCGGCCTGTGCATCGTGCTCGCGGCTTGCTCGCAGCGCCCGGATCGTGTCGACCCGTTCGACTACCCGAGCGGCGCCGACGAGACAGGCCTGATCCCCGTCCCGAACGACTGCGACACCCGCACCGACAAGTTCGAGGCTGAGGCCACGGGCTACATCGAGGACAAGCTCAAGGGCATCGGCACCTACGAGTACCGCTCCATCCCGGACCAGCGCACGTCGCTCGTGCTGCGCGTCTGCGGCGCCAAGGGCCCGCTGCCGCAGCTGCTCGACTTCAACTTCTTCGGCGCCACGCGCGTCGACAAGGGCAAGTACGACATCGGCCCCGACGCGCTGACCAACGGCGGCTTCGAATTCGGCTACACGGACGCCCGCAACGGCAACCCGACCTACTGCTCGGACCTGCCGGAAGGCACCATCACGATCACCAAGTCCACGTTCTCGACCCTCGAAGGGTCGTTCAACGTGCGCGCGCGCTGCTTCGACCAGGCCGTCCTCGACGACGTGGTCCGCCCCCCGTACACCTCGTTCGCCGGCACGTTCTCCGCCAGCAACGAAGGCAACGAGTAGGACGCGAGCGCACAGCGCCTCACGGGGCGCCGACGCGGTCTTGACATCTGTGGGTCCCCGGCGTCGTTGGCGCCGGACCTGCGTGTCTTAGCGCTTAGGACACGCTGCGGGACGATCTCCGCGCGCGCAGACGCGACTCGCGGCCTGGTCCCGCGAAGCGGCTCCCGCTCGCGCGTCCCTCGGGCCGCGGGCGCGTGGCGCTCGATCACAGACCCAGAAAGTAGGTGCGCCGCCCACGAGGGGCGGCGCGAGTGGAGCTGATGGGAATCGAACCCACGACCTCCAGAATGCCATTCTGGCGCTCTACCAATTGAGCTACAGCCCCGAACAAACTCTCGGCGAGGTCAACCCCGAAAGCGGGCGCCTAATAATGCGTCTAGGCCGCTCCTGCAAGCGTGATCGACAGGCCGGGGGCGATGTTTCAGGGCCTGTGCGCGGTATCGTCGGTCGGTCCAACGGCTTCGGCGGACGACGAAGATGCGTCATCGAAGGATGGGTCGGCTGGGTCGCGGAGGGAGGCCCGCAGCTGGCGCAGCTCGTCGTCCAGCTCGTCGATCTTCTCACGCACCTTGTGGAGCGAGACGTGCCGGAGCTCGCCCTCGTCCATCAGGTGGTAGGCGGTCTTGCCCATGCGGATCCACAGCGCGTCCCGGTCGCGCTGGACCTGGCGCACGCGCAGCATCACGCGGCCGTCGTCCGCGGCGCGCGTCAAACGACGCTGGCTCTCGCCCAGGAGGCGGCGCAGCGCGTCCTGCAGCACGTCGGCGAGCGGCGAGGGGGGCTTGGGCTTGTCGATCGACGACGTCATCACGGCACCTGTGCTGCCCAACCAAGGGGGCGAGCTGCCCGGAGCGGGGCTTGAACCCACACTCCCCAAGGGGAAGGGGATTTTAAGTCCCCTGTGTCTACCAGTTCCACCATCCGGGCGTCCGGCCCACTTAACCCCGGCGAGGGCCTCATGGCTTGAGGAGCGCCGCCGTGACCGCGCGGTCGAGCATGGCCGACGTGATCGCGTCGACGAATTGGTCGCGCAGGACGCCGTCGCCGTCGATCACCAGCGTGAAGGGGATCTCGGACGCCCAGCGCGGCACGTGCGCCTTGAGCAGGCGCTCCGGGTCGTCCGTCGCCAGCCACCAGTGGTGCAGGCCGTCGAGCTTGTAGGTGGTCAGGGCGCGCGTGACGCGCGACGCGTGCGAGCTCTGGGCGTCGACGTTGACCAGCACCAGCTCGACGTCCGGGTGCGCCTTGGCGAACGCCTTGAGGGTCGGCAGCTCGGTCACGCAGGGCTGGCACCAGGTGGCCCAGAAGTTCACCACGCGCACGTGACCGCTCGGCTCGACCAGATGGGCGGCCAGCGCAGGCCCGTCCACGAGCGCGGGCGCGACCACGACGGGGGCCGGCGGCGCGGTGGCTGGAGGTGGCGCGGCAGCCGGAGCCGCCCACGCCACGCCGCTCGTTACACACGCAACCCACAGCGAGGCCCAACGCAGCATCGTCCCTCCACGAACCCACGAACCCACGAACCCACGAACCCACGAACCCACGAACCCACGGACTCGGACGCAGCGACCGAGCCGCCACCTCCGTCCACGCTATCGGATCCAGCGCGTCGTCGCGCGCTCCACGCGGATCCGTGACGCGCTTCGACGGAATGCGATACCGAGACGACCAGCCCCGGGGGAGTGGTGCGGCGCCTAGCCTTGTCGATCGTGCTGATCTTGTCGGCTTGCCCCAAGCGGCACGTCGACGCCGCGGCCGAGGCCATGGCGGCGGCGCTCGGCGCGGTCGACCGCGCTTGGGTCGGGCGGGACGCGGGAGGTCTGGACGCGGTGGCGCACGCGCTCGACGACGTGCCGGACCAGACCAGCCCTGAGGTCGCGTGGCGTCGCGCTCGGTTGGGCGTGGCGCGCGGCATCATGGCGCCCGACGCGCGCACGCAGCGGCGCGACTTCGCGGATGCGCGGGGGGCGGCGATGTCGTGTGTGCTCAGCGCGCCGACCCTGTCGCACGCCTGGCAGATCCAGCGCGACGCCGACGCCATCCGCGACCTGCCCTACGATCGCCTCGGCTGCGCGGCGTGGGCCGGGTACGCCTGGGCTCGCTGGCTGTCTACGCTGGAGCCCGGCGCGGGCGCGGTCGACGTGCCGGCCGTCCTGGCCCTGCTGGAGCGCGGCGCCGCCGAGCCCGAGAAGGAGCGCCTGGAGATCACCGTCTGGGGCCGCGCCATCGTCGAGGCCGTGCAGGGCAGCCCGAGCAAGCTGCTGCTCGACGCGCACCGTCGTGACGACGACGACGCGTGGGTGTGGTGGGCCGACGTGCAGCGTTGGCTGCCGTCTGCGTCAGGTCTGCTGATCCCGGATCGGGGCCCGCGCGCGCCAGAGGAACGTGTGGCGTACGCGCGGCTCTCCGAGACAACAGACAAGCCCTAGCGGGTGTCCGAAGCCGGCACGAAGGGGACCGCGAGCGGCCCCCCGGTCAAATCAGCGCAGCGTGGGACGCGAGGTGCCCTTGGTGGCACGGCGCGCGGCGCGGCGGATCGCCTTCCGGCGGCGCTTCTCGGCCAGGCGCTGCTTCAGACGGCGGCGCTCACCAGGCTTGAGGTAGAAACTGTTCTTCTTGATGTCCTTGCGGATGCCCTCGCGCTCAACCTTGCGGCGGAAGCGGCGGAGTGCCTTCTCGAACGGCTCGTTGTCGCGGACGGTGACCAGGATCACGTGCGGTAGTCCTTGGAAAAGTGGGCCCGGGTGCCGGGGGACAGGGGTGCAAGCCAAGCATTCGCTCGGCGGGACTTCAGTCCGGTCGGCGATGGTCGCGCCTCTTAGCCGATGCATCGCCTGTGCGCCAATGCCGAATGCGGCGACCGTCGCGGCTTTGTCGCTCCGCGCGGCTGAGCCTGTGATCCAGGCCTTGTCACGGGTGTATCTATTTTGATAGCATGGGGCTGGAGGTGGTCCTGGAAACCGACCTGAACGCCCGCCTGCTGCTGGTGGAGGACGATCCGACGGTGCGCGGATCCGTGGCGCGGGCGCTGCGTCGCCAGGGCTGCGAGGTGGTGGACGTGCCCGACGCCGACGAGGCGATGGAGGCCGCGCGCGAGGGGCAGTTCGACGTGGCGCTGCTGGACGTGGGCCTGCCCGATGGCCGCTCCGGCCTGGACGTGCTGCGCGCGCTCAAGCTCCACGACCCGGCGATCGAGTGCATCGTGTTCACGGGCGACGCGTCCGCCCCCATGGCGGTCGAGGCCTACGCCGCCGGCGCGGTCGAGTTCTTCGAGAAGCCGATCACCGACTGGAACCGCTTTCAGCAGGTGATGCGCCGGGCGATCCGCCTGTCGCGCCTGACGCGCGAGCGCCTGGAGCACGGGGACCCGGCCGCGCGCGAGGGTGCCCAGGGCGTCGTCCGCAAGCTGCTGGTCGGCAACTCCAAGGCCATGGAGGAGCTGCGCGGCATGATCGAGCGGCTGGCCCCGCGCAACACCACGCTCTTGTTGCTGGGGCCGTCCGGCGCGGGAAAGACCAGCGTCGCCAAGGCGCTGCACGCGGCGGGCGGGCGCCTGGGGCGGTTCGAGCACGTCGACGTGGGCCGCCTGGACGGCGCGACGATGACGTCGGAGCTGTTCGGACATGAGAAGGGCGCCTTCACCGGCGCGGACGATCGCTACCTGGGCGCGTTCGAGCGGGCCAAGGACGGCACCATCCTGCTCGACGAGATCGGCGACCTGGCGCCCGACCTGCAGCGCAAGCTGCTTCAGGTGCTGGAGGAGCGCTCGTTCACCCGCATGCGCGGCGACGCCATGATCCCCATGTCGGCGCGCGTGATCGCCGCCACCCACCGCGACATCGAGGAGCTGGTGCGGCAGGGGGGCTTCCGCGCGGATCTGGCGAACCGCCTGGGCATTCGCATCACCGTGCCGGGCCTGGCCGACCGTCGCGACGACATCCCGCAGCTGGTCTACACCTTCCTCAAGGACGCCGTCGCCCGCGAGAAGCTCGACGTGCGCAGCGTGCCGTCCGACGTGCTCGAACGCCTGATGGCCATGGACTGGTCGCGCGACAACCTGCGCGGCCTGCGCAACGCTGTGGAGCGCATGGCGGTGTTCGCCAGCGGATCCGCGCTGGACGCGCGCGACCTTCCGCCGGATCCAGCGAAGCCCTCGTCGGATCCGGGCGTGGCGGTGTCGGCCTACGCGGGCCTGCCCTATGCGGAGTTCAAGGAGCGTGTGCTCCAGGACCACGTCGGCGCGTACCTGACGGCCTTGCTGGAGCAGTCCGGCGGGAACGTGTCGGCGGCGGCGCGCGTGGCGGGGCTGCACGGCCCCAACTTCCGGCGGCTCATGCGGCGGTTCTCGGTCCGGGAGTAGCAAGATCCGCGTGATCCGGGCCCCGTTGGCGATGGACGCAAGCGGCCCCGTCTGGTAGAACAGCGGGGCCTCGCCTCTGGATCTCCCCGATCCAAAGCCCCCCTCGTGCTCCCCACGCCCGGCTCCCCGCCGACCTGAGAGCTGCCCTTGCTCGCCGCCCAAGTGCAATGGACCTGGACCGTCCACACGGAAGTGTTCGACGGACCGCTGGATCTGCTCCTGTACCTGGTCAAGCGGGACGGGATTGATCTGCGCACGGTGAAGATCGCGCGGGTGACCGACAGCTACCTGGAGTACCTGGAGAAGCTCGACGAGCTCAACATCGCCGTGGCCTCCGACTACTTGGTGATGGCCGCCACGCTCTGCCACCTCAAGAGCCTGGAGCTGCTTCCGCGCCTGCCGTCGATCATGGCGGAGGAGGAGGTCGACCCGCGCGAGGCGCTGGCCCGTCGCCTGGAGACCTACGAGCGCTTCAAGGCCGCGGCCGAGGCGCTCGCCGCCCGCCCCATCCTGGGCCGCGACGTGTTCGTCCGCAAGCCGCTGGACATCGGCGAGGTCGACCGCCCGCTGGTCCCCGGCGTCGACGCGTTCGGCCTGCTCGACCTGTACTACCAGATGCTCACGCGTCCGGAGAAGGTGGAGCCCACCCACACGGTCTTCAAGTCCGAGATCGACCTGTCCGACTGCTGCCGCCGCGTGCTGGTGGCGCTGGGCGGGCAGGGCGGTCGTCGCAACCTGACGGACGTGCTCTACGTGTTCACGGAGCGCTCCGAGCGCGTCGTCGCGTTCCTGTCCATCTTGGAGATGACGCGGCTGCAGTGGCTGTTCCTGGAGCAGGAGACCCACCTGGGCGCCGTGCACGTGACGGCCAACGTGCCCATGGATCAGGACCTGTCGGCGATTCGGGGCGAGGTGGTGGTGGAGGCGACCGCATGAGCGACAACGTCCTCACCTTCCCAGGCGCCACGCCGCCTGAGCCCGAAGGCCCCAGCGAGCCGCCGAAGCCCGACGAGCTGCTGATGGCGCTGGAGGCGCTGCTCTTCTCGGCGGGTGAGCCGGTCACCGCGACCGAGCTGGCGTCGGCGCTCGGTGAGGTCGACGCGATCGCCGTGCGCGACGCCCTGCGCGAGCTGGAGAAGACGACCTCCGACCGCGGCGTGCGCGTGGTGCAGATCTCGGGTGGCTGGCAGATGCGCACGGACGCGCGCTTCGCGGACGCCATCGTGCGCCTGCGCGGCGGTCGCCCGCTGATGATGTCGCGCGCCGCGCTGGAGACCCTGTCGGTGGTCGCCTACCGTCAGCCCGTCACCCGCCAGGAGATCGACGACATCCGCGGCGTCAGCTCGGGCGGCGTGGTGAAGACGCTGATCGACAAGGGCTACCTGCGCGTGGTCGGCCGCCGCGAGGAGCCGGGCCGCCCGCTGGAGTATGGCACGACGCCCAACTTCCTCGAGATGTTCGAGCTGTCGGGCCTGGACGACCTGCCGACCCTCGCCGAGCGCGCCGAGCTGGTGATCGACCAGCCCCCGGGCGACCTGGTGGTGCCGCTGCTGGACAGCGAGCTGCCGCCGGAGTTCCCGGTCGACTAGCGGCCGCGTTGGCCCACGAGTGAGGGCGCTGCGCGCCTCTCAACCGTGAACGGGCCCCGTCAAAGCGCCGGTCCCGCCGTGTCCTCCACGCTCCAACGTGCCGATCGGCCCGATCCACGTTAGACGGCGCCGCAGTGCACACCGCACGACGGAGCCAAGTCGCTCCGCATCTGCGTGCCCGCCGGGAGGTGGCCACGTCGGAGGATGACATGTCGCAAGAGAATGAAGACAGCAATTCCGTTCGCCTGGCCAAGCTGATCGCGTCGCGAGGCGTCGCCAGCCGCCGTGAGGCCGAGGCCATGATCGCCGAGGGCCGCGTCACGGTGAACGGCCAGGTTGTGCTCAAGCCGGTCGGCGTGGATCCCAAGGATCACGTCAAGGTGGACGGCCGCGCGCTGCCTACGCCCCCGCCCACCGTGTGGTTCGTGCTGTACAAGCCCAAGGGCTACATCACCGGCCGCGAGGACCCGGAGGGCCGCAATTCCGTGATGGAGCTGGTCGAGCACCTGCAGATCCGCATGGAGCCTGTCGGCCGCCTGGACTTTGACACCGAGGGCGCGCTGCTGTTCACCAACGACGGCGAGACCGCGCACAAGCTCGCGCACCCGTCGACCGAGGTCCCCAAGCGCTACCACGCCAAGGTGTACCGCAAGCCCGGTCCGGAGAAGCTCGAGGCCATCCGCACCGGCAAGGTCTACCTGGAGGACGGCCCCGTGCCGCCGTCCAAGGTCCGCGTCATCGCGTCCACCGACACGGAGAACTCCTGGGTGGAGATCACCGTCACCGAGGGCCGGAACCGCCTGATCCGCCGCCTGTTCCAGCAGCTGCACCACCCGGTGTCCAAGCTGCGCCGCGAGTCGTTCGCCACCATCTCCATCCGCGGCATGGAGCGCGGCGACGTCCGCCCCCTCACCGGCGAGGAGATCCGCCGCCTGCACGACCTGGCCGAGGGCAAGAACCCGTCGAAGGCCGGCCGCGTCCGCTACGGCACGGGTCACGCCCGTCCCAAGCCGAAGATCCGCCCGCAGAACCGCAAGGCGCGTGAGGCGAAGAAGCGGCAGATGCGGTGATCGTCGGCGGGAGCGTTGACAGCAAGGCCCAGAGCTACTAAGACGGCGGCGCGGGGTGGAGCAGTCAGGTAGCTCGTCGGGCTCATAACCCGAAGGTCGTAGGTTCAAATCCTGCCCCCGCAACCAGAAACGAAGCCCGCCGCGCCGCAAGGTTCGGCGGGCTTCTTGCTTTGGGCTCAAGACTCCGTGCGCGGCGCCCGGACCCTCAACCACGCCGCCAGCTCCGCCTTCCCGATCCCGCCCGATGCGAGCGCGATCATCATCTCATACAGCTCCACCTCGTCCACCCGCAGCGGCGCCCCGTTCACGTCGAGGAACGTGCCCATCGCCACGGCGGCGATCCGCTTGTTCCCGTCCACGAACGGGTGGTTCTTGATGAGGTGGAAGGC
>CANJMY010000110.1 GCA_947475315.1 Pseudomonadota bacterium
GCTGACCGGCGCGGTGTTCGCCCGCGACCGCGCGGTGCTCGCCCAGGCCCAGACGGTTCTGCGCCACGCGGCAGGGAACTTCTACATCAACGACAAGCCCACGGGCGCGGTGGTGGGTCAGCAGCCGTTTGGCGGTGGCCGCGCGTCGGGCACCAACGACAAGGCCGGCAGCCCGCTCAACCTGCTCCGCTGGATCTCCCCGCGGACCCTCAAGGAGACGTTGGACCCCCCGACGGACTGGCGCTACCCGTTCTTGGGCTGATCCGGGGGATTGCCATCGACCGGAAACGGGTCTACATCGGAGGGCGGGAACGGAACAATGGCGAAGCGTGGCTGGATCATCGGCGGAGTGGTGGGCGCAGGCGCGCTCACGGTCGTCTGCGTCCTGGCCTGGCGGACCGCCGAGATCTTCGGCGTCGTCGCGGGTGGCGGCGTCGACCTGGGCGTGAAGCTCGACGAGCCGGTGGTCGCCCCTCCGGTGCGGCATGAGGCGGTCCCCCAGCGCGTCAGCAGCGGCCTGAACGAGCTCAAGGACGCCGAAAAGCTCGGTCGCGCCGCCCGCGGCGAAGAGGACCCGGCCGACATCCTGAAGATGGCGCCCGCGCGGCTGGCCAATCGGCATGACGCCCGGAACGCCTGGCGCCAGACGCTGTCTGAGGAGGAGCTGGCCGAGGTGCGGGAGCGCGTGCGTGAGAAGCACGACGGCATGACGCCCGAAGAACTCGCGGATCGCGAGGCCCGCCGACAGGCCCGCCGCGAGGCGATCGGCCTGCCCCCCGGCCCCCCAGAGGACGATCTCGACGCGCTCCCGGAGGAGGAGCTGCCGCCGGAGCCCGAGTAGATCCCCGTACGCGGCCATTGCTGCCACGTTCTTGTCTACTGTGCCGTTGCGTCCGCGCGTGAACGCTGCGAAGATGCGCGAGTTTGGAGGTCTACGTGATGCTTCTTCTCGCGCTGAGCCTTGTGTCTGCCGCCCACGCCCAGCAGGTGGAGACCATCGGCGGCGAATTCGCCTACAACAACGACGACAACGCCGTGAAGCTCGACACCATCAAGGTGGCCGACGCGGTGGTCATCACCCAGTCCGAGTTCCAGGTCGCGGGCGATCGCGGCGCGGGCGACATCATCCTGGTGCTCTACAAGCGCGATGGCGCCACCGACACCTGGAACCTGGTCGACGCCGTGCCCACGCCCACCGCGCCCGCCACCACCGGCGACGCCGTGTTCGCGAGCAGCGGCCCGGTGGAGTGGGTGCTGCTCCCCGGCGAGACCTACGGCATCGGCGCCTGGATCGGCGACGGCTGGTACTACTACTACACGCAGTTCCGCCCGGAGGCGCCGTCCTTTGGTCGCCTGACCGGCTCGGCCCGCACGACCGTCGACGCGCCCCCGCCCACCTTCGAGGCGGGCCTGGAGAACTTCTTCTACCGGGAGCGCCTGACCTTCGTGTCGGCCGATGAGGACAAGGACGGCCTGGTGGCCCAGCAGTGGGGCGGCGACGACTGCGACGACACCAACGCCGACTTGGGCGCGGCCGTCGACGAGATCCCCTACGACGGCCTCGATCAGGACTGCAACGGCTCGGACCTGACGGACGTGGACGACGACGGCGCCAAGGCGGAGGTCGCCGGCGGCAAGGACTGCGACGACACCAACGCCGGCATCGGCCCCAAGGCCGCCGAGATCTGCGGTGACGGCCTCGATCAGGACTGCGTCGACGGCGACCTGCCCTGCACCGAGGACGCGGACACCGACGCGGGCGGCGGCGGCGGCGGTCTGGTCGACGGCCCCGAGAAGATCGTCGCGGCCGGCTGCGCCTGCGACACCAACGGCTCCGCGGGCGGCGCGCTCGTCGCGTTCGCGGCGCTTGCGCTGGCGTGTCGTCGTCGCGTCTGAGGCTCGCCCTGCCGTCGGTCGGTCCCATGACGGATCGACCGACGTGGCGGGCGGCTAGGGCTTGACGTCCATCGGGGGCAGCGGCGGCGTCCAACCGGCGCCGTCCAAGTCCAGCAGCCACGGCGAGGTCATCGCCCACGGCGTGCTGTCCTCGACCGGGCGCATCGACGTGTCGCCCTCGGCCACCACCCAGAACGCGGCGTCCTGGTACGCGTGCAGCGTGAAGTGCGCGGTGCTGCCGTCCACGCGCTCGACCTCGACGTTGTTGTCGCGCATGAGCTTGATGCGATCGACCTTGATCCAGTCGGGGCTGAGCGCGGTGACGTCGACCTCGGTGTCCTGACCGACGGTCGCGCCGGGCATGACAGACGTCTGCAGGAACACGCCGCGGGTCGGCATGGTCTGGCGGGCGCGCATCGCGGCGATCAGCCCGGCGTCGGTCACCTCGGACGGTACCGCGGTGCCGACGTGGAGGAAGGTGGCGCTCATGCCGGGGTGGCCGTTGAAGTGGTCGTGGCTGTCGCTGACGCCGACGGGCGTCGTGACCGTGCCGCGCGCGAGCAGGTCGGACCAGAACTCGGTGTAGTCGTCCAGGTGCGACGAGTTGAGGACCTCGACCGCCTGGATGAGGTCGGTCCAGCGGTTGGCCTGCTGAACCTGGCCGGGCGCCCAGCCCGCGCTGCTGGCGAGGCCGCTGCTGGTGGGGTGGTTGGACTGCAGGATGAAGTCCGGGCCGTGCGCCTCGCGCAGGAAGTCGACCATGGCGTCGGTCGACGGCGGGACCTCGTTCCACCACGCGTAGGCGCCGCCGTTCGCGCGCTCCTTCTTGGGCTCCACCGGGTAGATGTTGAAGTGGCCGCGCAGGGGCGGGCTCACCTCGTCGCTGACGATCGACGCCAGGTAGGGCGACAGGCCGAGCGCCTCGACAAGCGGGCGGTAGTCGGCGACGCGGTCGTGGTCGGTGCCGAAGTGCAGCTGCACGCCGTCCGCCGCGTGCACGATCACGCGCTCCTCCATGTTGATCGACGCGTCGCCGCTGGGCGCGCCGTGGCTGTGCGGGTCGCCGAGGATCCAGCCCTCGTGCGTGTAGGCCTCGGTCAGCGACGTCGCGATGTCGGTGGTCTGGCCCTCGGTGAGGGTCACGGTCTCGGTGTGCAGGCTGAAGCGCATGCCGCGGTGCACGGTGACCGAGTAGGTCCCCGGCTCGACAGCCAGGTCGATGTCGCCATCGCGCGACCAACCGGCGGCGGCGTGGCCACCCGGGCGGCCCGGCGCCAGGCCGTCGGGGATGGCGGTGTCAGGCGCGGTGAAGTCGACCAGCACGGCGAACGGCGCGCCGTCGGCGACGGTGACGTGCAGCGTGGCGGGCACATGCAGGGTGAGCGGCCCGTCCGCCGGGCCGATGCCGCGCCCTTCGGCGAACGCGGGGCCTGCCGAGTCCGCGGTGTAGGTGACCTTGGAGGCCTCGTTCACGCCGTCGGTGGCGAAGGCCGCCCAGTTGGCGGCGCCGGGCGGCAGGTCGGCGAACTTGCCGGTGCCGCGGCCGATCGCGCGGGCGGTCGCGTGGGAGCCCGCAGGTACGTCCACGCTGAACGAGCCGTCGTCCTTGGTGGTGGCGACGGTGTACGGCACGTCGTCGATCGACACGACCACGCCCGCGCCCGCCACCACCCCGTCCGGCGAGGACACGACCTCGGAGATCGTGTCGACCGCGCGACCCTGCCGGGAGAGCGCCTCGTTCGACAGCGTCGCCAGGTCCGGGCCCACGCCGTAGTAGCGCGTGAACTCGATCGGGCTGCCCTTGGCGACGCGCTGCGACTCGCCGCTCGCCACCGCCAGATCGGTGATCGAGGCGATGATGTTGAGGTTGCTGGGCACGTAGTGGTTGGTGTCGGCGCGGAACATGGCGGCGGCGACGCGGCGGTGGCTGTCGACGTAGCCGGTCCAGTCGTAGGACTGCGGCGTAGAGTCAGACAGGCCCACGCCTTGGGTCCAGCGCGACGCGACCTCGGGCGCGCCGAACAGCACGTCGGCGATCGCGAAGTCCGACTCGCCCTCGTCCAGCTCCGCAGTGGTGTGCACCTTGAGCAGGTAGCTGTCGGGCTCCAGCGTGAACTCCTGCGTGATGCGCAGGCCGAGGTTGGCGACGAAGCCGGGCGTCTCGATGGCGCCCTCCAGCAGCGCGAGGGGGGCCTCCACACCCACCGCGCGGATCACGGCCGCCTCGCCGTTGGATCCGTCGTTCACCACCTCGATCGAGGTCGGCTGCATGAGTCGGCCGACGCCGAACATGGGGCCCCACTTCTCGATCAGGTCGCGGCCGGTCTGGCCCTCGGGCCGCACGATGTCGGCGTCGATCACGCCGCCCCACGAGTTGATGTAGTAGCTGGCCTCGCGGATGCCTTGGACGACGAATTGCACGCGGTCGTTGTATATCTTGAGGTCGCCGACGCGCGACTCGGCGAGCACGCCGCCGAACATGCCGGCGTCGCTCTCAAACGCGCCTGCGCGCACCTCTCCTGGCGCCAGCCGGACCGACACGTCCACCCCGGCGGGGGGATCGACGATCTTCTCTCCATCATCACAAGCGCCGATGAACGCGGCAGCCATCAAGACCAGGACGAGTCGACCCACGGGGCACCTCGGGGCCCGGAGGGTAGCACCTGTGACACCCTCGTGTCACCGTTCCGTTGCTTCTTGGCGCAACGCTCGGTCCTTGGACGCGCCGGTCATTTCCGGTAAGGGTGGGGGCATGCGACACTCTGCCCAACACCTCACCTTCCTCCTCGTGACCGCCGGCCTCGGCGGGTGCGCCGCGTCCCACGCGATCGCCCCGCTTGAGAAGGGGCAGTCCGGGATCACCTCGTCGATCGGCGGACCCTTCGTCCAGTACGGTTCGGCGCCCATCCCACTGCCCATCGTCTCCGTTGGCTACCGCTACGGCATCGACGGTCACACGGACGTGCACGGGTCGGTCTACCTGACGCAGCTCGCGCTGTTCAAGGTCGGCGGCTTCGACGTGGGCGTCGCGCGGGAGCTCCTGACGGCGGACGGCCCGCGCCCGCGCATCATGGCGGACCTCAACACCCACTGGTTCTTCGGCGACCGCGCCAAGACCGGCCCCGACGGCGGCTTCCGGTTCTTCCCGGACCTCTCGCTGGTGGCCACCTGGGATCTGGGCCGCGCCAAGCACCACCTCTACGTGGGCGTGGACAACTTCTTCGAGGTCGCGCCCAGCTTCCGCTACTACCCGACGCCCATCCTGGGGACGGAGCTCAAGGCCAGCAAGGGCCTGGGCATCCAGCTTGAACTCGGCTGGAACGCGTTCTGGAAGGACACCTTGCCGGTGAACCCCGTGTGGTACGGCCCGGGAAACCTGGGCGCCGTCTCGGTGAAGATCGGCTTCAACGGCTACTTCCCGACCACCAAGAAGCACTCGTCCAAGCAGGCGGCCCCAGACCCGGTCGTCGCAGAGCCCGCCGCGGCTCCGGTGGAGGCGCCATGAACAAGCTGATCTTCGTCGCGGGCGCCCTGTCGCTCGCGTCCGCCTGCATGAGCCTCGACGGCATGGTCGCCCCCGGCGATCCACTCGACGCCTACGACCTGCCCACCGACGTCATCCCCGCCGACCTCCAGGAGATCGTCTCCTTCGAGTCTGGCGACGGCGCCAAGCTCTACGGCATGTGGGCCCACCAGCCCACGTCCAAGCCGCCGCTGATCTGGATCCACGGCAACGGCGGCTCCTTCCAGGCCGACTTCCAGCGCGTGGAGTTCTACTGGGGCTGGGAGGACTACGACGTCTTCGCGCTCGACTACCGCGGCTACGGCATGTCGGACGGCCCCGCCGCCCGCGACGGCATCCTGGAAGAGGACGGCCTGGCGGCGGTCCAGTACGTGTCCGACACCACCGGCGTGCCCCCCGAGGAGATCCCCTGGGTGGCGCTGTCGCTGGGGGCTGCCGTCGCGGCGCACACGTCCGACGAGATCCCGTCGCGCGGCATCGTGCTCGAGAGCATGTTCGCGTCGACCGATCGCCTGCTCGACGAAGGCAGCGGCCTGGACCTGCCCACCGGCTGGTTCTTCACGGACGAGTGGAACAACGTCGAGGCGGCGTCGCACGCCATCTCGCCCGTGTTCGTCATCCACGGCCTCGCCGACGACTTCATTGATCCGCAGTTCGGCCGTGAGGTCTACGCGGCGGCGCCCGATCCCAAGCAGCTCTGGCAGCCGCCCGGCGTGAACCACTCCGACTCCATCGAGGTGGTGCCGGACGAGTACACGCAGAAGGTGAAGGCCTTCTTCGCCGACCCCGACGGGGACCCTTCGACGCCTTGATGAGTGCAGGGAGAGGCCATGGACATCGACGCGCTGCGGGCTGCCGCGACCGCTTGGGTCACGCTCGCGCCCGCTGACGACGAACCCGAGGCGGTGACCGAGATGCTCGCGCGTGGCGACGACGCCGCGCTGCGCGAGCACTTTGGCGCCACGCTCGACTTTGGCACCGGCGGCATGCGCGGTCGCATGGGGCCGGGCACCAACCGCATGAACCGGCTGATGATCCGGCGCGTGACCTCGGCGCTCGCGCACGTGCTCGCGCAGACCCGGCCCGGCGCGCGCGACCAGGGGGTCGCGGTCGCCTACGACGCGCGGCGTCGCTCCGCCGCGTTCGCGGAGGAGGCCGCGCTCGTGCTGGCCGCCGCGGGCTTTGTGGTCCACCTGTCGCCCACGCCGGAGCCCACGCCGGTCTTGGGCTTCGCCACCACGTTCTTGGGCGCGGCGGCGGGGATCATCATCACCGCCAGCCACAACCCGGCGGCCGACAACGGCTACAAGGTGTTCGACTGGCGCGGCGCGCAGATCGTCGAGCCCTTCGACACCGACGTGTGCGCCACCATGCTCGCGGCCGACGCGCCCATCACGGTGGCGGACCACGCCGTGCGCGCGCGCCTGGTGCGCCCCTGGCCCAGCGATCTGCTCGGCGCCTACCACGCGGGCGTGCAGGCCGTCCGGATCCGCAAGGCCGCGCCGCTGCGGATCGTCTACACGCCCGTGCACGGCGTGGGTGGCATCCCCGCGCTGCGGGCGCTGCGCGACGCGGGCTACGATCACGTCGTTCCCGTGCCTGAGCAGCTCCAGCCTGACGCGCGCTTCCCGACGGTGCCTTTCCCCAACCCCGAGGAGCCCGGCGTCCTTGCGCTCGCGATGTCGCTGGCGTCGCGGGAGCACGCCAACCTCATCCTCGCGAACGATCCGGACGCGGACCGCCTCGCGGTCGCCATCCCGGATCGCCGCGGCGGCTGGCGTCAGCTGTCGGGCAATCAGGTGGGCGTGCTGCTCGCCAACGATCTGCTCTCCCGCGATCGCCGCAGCGAGAAGGACCTCGTCGCCACGACGATTGTGTCGACCGCCATGCTCGCGCGCATCGCCGCCCGCTACGGCGCGCGCTGCGTCGAGACCCTGACCGGCTTCAAGTGGATCGCGCAGGCGGCCCTCGCCCACGAGGCGAACGGGGGGCGCTTCCTGCTCGGGTTCGAGGAGTCGATCGGCTACACGGCCGGCGCCCTCGTGCGCGACAAGGACGGCATCTCCACGGCGGTGCTCGTCGCGGACCTTGCCGCGGCCTGGCACGCGCGCGGCCTGTCGCTCGCGGACGCGCTGCAGTCGCTCTACCAGACGCATGGCCTGCACGTGTCGCGCCCGGTGAGCCTCAAGCGGCCTGGCTTGGACGGTCTCGCGGAGATCCGCGCCGCCATGAAGCACCTGCGCAATTCCCCGCCGCGGCACCTGGGTGGTCGCGCGGTGGTCGGCTCGCGCGACGTGCTCCACGGCGTCGGCACGCGCGCGGACGCCAGCACCTACAGGCTCGACCTGCCCGCCAGCGATGTGCTCGCGTTCGAGCTGGAGGACGGCAGCCGCGCGCTCATCCGCCCGTCCGGCACCGAACCCAAGATCAAGCTCTACTTGGAGGCGCGCGAGGCGCTCGCCGACGCCGAGGCCTGGGAGGACGCCGAAGAGCGCGTCGGCCCGGCGCTCGTCGAGATCGAGAAGGACCTGCGCGCGGCGGCGGGGCTTTAAACGATCCGCAGCGCCTTGTGCAGCGCGTCGCGCACGACCGGCTTCTCCAAGAAGCCCGTGACGCCCGCGTCTTCGCAGGCGTGGCGATCGTCGTCGAACGCGTTCGCGGTCATGGCGATGATCGGCAGGTCGA
>CANJMY010000111.1 GCA_947475315.1 Pseudomonadota bacterium
AACAGGTCGCTCGGCGCGCCGCGGTCCACCCAGTACGCGTTGTGCGTCGCCATCGACCACGTCTGCTCCAGGCGCGGCCACGCGGACTCGAGCGGGAGGACCGGGTCGGCGGGCGGATCGGCCGGGCCGGTGCAGGCGGCGAGGAGGAGGAGGGGGAGCAGGCGCATGGGCGGTTTGTAGCATGGGCGCCGGGCGAGGCGTCTGCACCGACGAAGCCAGCGACCACCGGCCAAGCGCAGCCCGGGCGCCCGCGCACAAGGGGGTTTCCGACACTCGGACGCCGCGGCCGAGCGCGGCCCGCTCCCGCCCGGATAAGCTCCCTGGGATGCCCCGAACCCCTCCCCGCCTCCGCCCCGTCCTCGCCTGGCTCGCGCTCGCCGCCTGCCACGCGCCCGACGACGTCGTCCCCAACGACACGGACGCCCCGGCCTCGCCCGCCGACACCGACGTGACCGCGGTCGGGCCGCAGATCCCCGGCCTGGAGCTGGGCCCCGAGCAGCGCTGCGCCGACCCCAGCCTGCGCGACAGCCTCGGCCCCTACTTCACGCGCCACCTGCCCATGGACCCGCACACCTGGGTCGGCTTTCAGGGCCTGGGCGTGGGCGTGGGCGACCTGGACGGCGACGGCGCCATGGAGGTGGTGCTGCCGGGCTCGGTGCGCTCGCGGATGGTGCGCTGGGCGGCCGCGGGGCCCGAGGACCTCTCCGACCGGCTGGCCGCGTTCGACCTGTCGGAGGGCAACGGCGTCGTGCCGGTGGACCTGGACGGCGACGGCGACCTGGACCTGTTCGTCGCGCGGCACGGGCGCCCCAACGTGGTGCTGCGCAACGACGGCACCGGCCACTTCACCGACGACACCGCCCGCAGCGGGCTGGCCGGCGGCGCGACCGACGCCAGCATGGGCGGCACGTTCGCCGACATCGACCACGACGGCGACCTGGACGCGTTCGTGTCGAACTACGCCGACCTGGACTTGAGCGGCACCGACGCCGACGAGTGGCCCACGCCCGCGCCCAACCGCCTGTACGAGAACGTGGGCGACGGCGTGTTCGTCGACCGCTCCGACCTGCTGCCAGACGACGCGCGGGCCGGGCTGTCGTTCACCGCGGGCTTTGTGGACCTCGACGACGACGGGCGGTGGGAGCTCTACGTCACCCACGACTTTGGCAACCGGCGCGTGGGGAACACGCTGATCTCCGTCGACGGGTTCGACGTGGCCGCGCTCCCGGACGTGGGGCTGGGCATCCGCCTGGAGGCGATGGGCCTCGCCATCGGCGACCTCAACAGCGACGGCCTCGACGAGATCTTCGTGGCGTCGTGGGGCAGGCAGGCGCTGATGTCCAAGCACGGCGGCCTGTGGTTCGACGACACCGCCACGTTCGGCCTGGACACCATCGACGAGGACACGTCGCGCGTGGGCTGGGCGCCCGCCATCGCGGACCTGGACAACGACGGCAAGGCCGAGCTGTTCCTCACCTACGGTTACATCGAGGTGCGCGACCGCTGGCGCAACGATCTCGACCAGGCCGACGTGCTCTGGCGCCGCGACGCCGCCGGGACCTGGGGCGACCAGGCGCCCGCCTGGGGCCTGGACGACCGGCGCGCGTCGCGTGGCATGGCGGTCGTGGACCTCGACGGCAACGGCGTCCTCGACGTGCTGCGCCCCAACCTGGACGACGGCGACGCGATCAGCCTGGGCCGCTGCAGCGACGGCGCCTGGCTGGACGTGTCGTTCGCCGCGGCGGGCGCCAACCCGTTCGGCGTCGGCGCCCGCGTGCGCGTCACCGACGGCGAGCAGACCTGGAGCGCCACCGCGCGCGTCGGCGGCGGGCCGGTGGGGTCGGGCGTGCCGGCCACCGTGCACCTGGGCCTCGGGTACACCGACGTGGTCGACCACATGGAGGTCCGCTGGCCCGACGGCACCGTCAGCACCTACGACGACGTGCCCACCCGCCGGGCCGTGCGCGCGGTGCAGCCCGGTCGTTGATCGTCACCCGGGTGCGACGGCGCCCGGAATGTCGATTACGTGGCGATCTTGCCTGGAGCAAAGCATGTCCATTGCCTGGTCCGCGATCGAGACGGGGCTCGTCGCCCTCCGCGTGCTCGATGGGCACAAGCCCCGCTCCTACCGTGACGGCGCCGATGTGCCCGCCGCCATCCCCGTGCCGATCGTCCCGCGCGCCACGCCGCAGCCTGAGGCCGCCGCCCAGACGCTCGACGCCACGCCCGACGACTTCGAGCCCGGCCTGCTGGAGGACTTGGTCGGCCTGCCGCTCACCATGGCCAACGTCGAGGCCCTGCTCGACGAGATGGTCCGCCCCGCGCTCAACGCGGACGGCGGCGACATCTCCCTGATCCGCATCGACGACAACGACATCTACGTGCGGCTGATCGGCGCGTGCAACACCTGCCCGTCGTCGGTCATGACCATGAAGATGGGCGTCGAGCGCCTGCTCCAGGAGGAGTTCCCCAACATGGGCGAGCTCATCCAGGTGGACGACGAGCTGTAGGCCAGCGGGCCCGTCAGCGGGCCAGCAGCAGCAGCAGCGTGACGATGGTGGTCAGCATCACGGTGAACCCGCCGACCACGGCGAACACCATGCCCCACTGCACGCGGGAGGCGGCCACCACCTCCTCGGCCGACGCCTCCACCGCGATGGTGCGCATCTGGCGGATGACCACCGGCTGGGGTGCCGACTCCACCACCACCTTGGCGCGCAGCAGCGTGGCCTCGGCGTCGTCCTCCAGGCGGTAGGGCAGGTCGCCGTGCAGCGACACGTCGGCCTCGTCCGCGTACGACGTGTCGCCGTGCAGCGACACCTCGTCGTCGTCGTCGATCCAGCCGGCGGTGAGCGGGTCACCGGTCATGCCGAAGTAGCCGCGACCGGGCACAGCCGTGGGCGGCGTGTCCTCGGTGGCGTCGTCGAGATGGAGCGAGTCCATGCTCTGCAACGACACCAAGCCCACGTCGAGCTTGTCCTGCTCCCCCTCGCCACCACCGATCATGCAGCCCCCAGCCGCCTCTTCACCCAGTCCCCGTCCAGCACCACCCGGCCAACCCGTTCGACCGGGCCAACCAGTCTCAGCGCGTACCCCGGCCCCACGTCGACCGACAACGCCCCGCCCGGCATCGTGACCATGATCTTGCCGGGCGCCAAGCGACCGGTCCGCACCGCCGCGGAGGCCACCGCGCACGCCGACGAGCCCGACGCCGCCGTCTCGCCCGCGCCGCGCTCCCACACCCGCACGTCCACCGACGCCGGCCCCGTCACCGCCGCGATCTGCACGTTCGTCCGGTTGGGAAACGAGGGGTGAACCTCCAACGTCGCGCCCCACGCGCGCCACGGCACCGCGTCCGGATCGTCCACGAACACCACGCAGTGCGGGTTGCCAAGGCCGACCGCGCACACCTTCCACGGCCCGCCGGGCAGCGCGCCGTCGAGCAAGGGCGCGTCGGCGAGCACCGGCACGTCGGCCGGCTCGAACGAGGCGTGGCCCATGTCGACCGCGATCACGTCGTCGCCCACGTCGCAGTGCACCAGGCACACGCCGGTCCACACCGAGAAGCGGCGCGGGGCGTTGCGTACATCCACCAGCCACTGCGCGAAGATGCGCAGGCCGTTGCCCGACTTCTCGGCGATGGAGCCGTCGGGGTTCCAGATCCGAACGCCGTAGTCGGCGGGGCCGGGGTCGGCCGGCTCGAGCACGCCGTCGCTGCCGACGCCGCGGTGCCGGTCGCACACGGCGCGGGCGAAGTCGGCGGTCATGGCGGGGCCCTCAGCGGCGACGAGGTAGTCGTTGCCGAGCCCGTGGTAGCGATCGACGATCAGCGTGTGCATCGCTGCCGGTTAGCGCGACCTCACCTTGGGCACCACGCCCGCGGGCGGTCAGCCACCGCCGGGTCGGATACAGCGCAACCACGCGCCGCCGGGCGCGCCGAGGCCCCGCATGATCCTGGCCGATCCGCGAAACCCGACCGCCCAACGCACCCGCGACGAGCTGCTCTCGCGCTTGCCGGAGATCGAGGACGCGAACGTGACGGTGGTGGTGGGCGGCGACGGCTTCATGCTGCACACGGTGGCGCAGCACGGCCTGGACAAGACCTACCTGGGGCTCAACGCAGGCCGCATCGGCTTCCTGATGAACGACGTGGACGACTGGGAGGGCACGATCGACCGCCTGCGCCGCCGCGCCTGGGAGTCGTGGGCCTTCCCCGTGCTGCACGCCACCCTCACGCTCGAAGACGGCACCGTGCGCGAGGTCCACGCGATCAACGACGTCGCCCTGGAGCGCAGCACCGGTCAGACCGCGCACCTGGGCCTCACCCTGGACGTGCGGCAGGTGGTCGATCGGCTGGTGGCGGACGGCATCGTCTTCTGTACGGCCCTCGGCTCCACCGCCTACAACTTCTCGGCGGGCGGCCCGGCCTGTCACCCCACGCTGCCCATGCTCGGCGTCACCGCGGTGGCCCCGCACCACCCGCGCCTGTCGCCCATCGTCCTGCACGCCACCGCCACCGGCCGCGTGCAGGTGCATGACGCCCACCGCCGCCCCGTGCGCGCGGTCGCGGACGGCGTCACCATCGCGGACAACGTGGCGATGGTGGTCGTGCGCATCGGGCCCAAGAAGGTGCGGTTCGCGTGGCTTGAAGGCAACGACTTCACCGCGCGGATGATCACCAAGATCCTGCGGCCTTAAGCGACCCGCGCGCGCGCCCACGCCCCGGCCCGCGCCAGCCCGTCCCGCGCCGCCGCCGAGATCAGCCCGAACATCGGGTAGACGTGCACCTGATCGGCCTCGACGTGCAGCGTGACGTCCACGCCCGCGGCGCGCGCCGCCTCCACCACGCGCAGGCTGTCGTCGAGCAGCACCTCGGCGCCGCCCACCAGCACCAGCATGGGCGGCAGGCCGCGCAGGTCCGCGAACAGCGGCGAGGCCGGCGACCGCTTCGGGTCCTGCTGGCCCAGCGCCAGCCGCGCGTAGGCGGTGAGCGGCCCGTAGCCTCCGAGGTAGTCGACCCGATCGTTCGCCGCGATCGTGCCGCCGCTCACGGTCAGGTCGGTCCACGGCGACAGCAGGACCGCGCCCGCGGGCAGCCGCGCGCCCTCGTCGCGCAGCCCGATCAGCAGCGCCAGCGCCAGCCCGCCACCCGCCGAGTCGCCGGCGATCACCACGCGATCGGGGTCGACGCCCTGGGCCATCAGCCAGTCCCAGGCGCGGCGCGCGTCGCCGATCTGCGACGGGAGCGGGTGCTCGGGCGCCAACGCGTACTCGAACGCCAGCGCACGCGCGCGCATCGACTGCGCGAGGCTCGCGATCAAGGCCCGGTGCGATCGTAGCGATCCGAACACGTAGCCGCCGCCGTGCACGTAGAAGAGCACGCGATCGTCGCGCTCCCGCGCCGCGCACCACGCGCCGTGCAGCCCCGCCACGTCCACCGGCGCCCAGGTCGCGCGCGACGGCAGCCCGCCCCACGACCCCACCACGTCGACGTGCCGACGCACCAGCGCGGGTGGCGCCTCAGACAGCACGCGGAAGCGATCGCGCAGCCATGTCTGGGCGATCTCAAACACCAGGGTCCACGTCGGCCGGTGCGGGCCGCGGGTGGCGCGCGACCAGACCGTCGACAGCGCCGCCTCCACGAACGCCGCCGCCGACAGCCAGGGCCCAAACAGCATGGAGTCGCGCATCACGGCGCGCCAGATCGCCAGGTGCCCGCCGAACGCGCCGAGCACGCACACCGTCGGCAGCCACACGTAGGGCGCGCGCGCGATCCAGGTGTTGAGGTGCGCGGGGTCCGACCCGAACGCGGCGAACACGGGCGTGGACACGACGGCGATGCCCACGATGATCGCCAGCAGCGCAAAGCCCAGCACGTTCCACGCGACGACCACGCGCTGGCCCCACCAGCCGCGCCACAGCCCGAACGCCACCACCGGCGCGGTGGCGCCGGTGACGATGTCGAAGTTCCAGCCGGTGAAGGTCATCTGCGGGGGCATGATCCCCGCGCGGGCGGCCTCGTGCATCACCAGCTCCAGCGGGAGCCGGAACGTGTGGAACGCGACCAGCGCCACCAGCGGCAGCCGATCGACCACCCGCCGTCCGTTCGGCGACGCCACCAGCACCGCGGTCAGGAACGCGCCCACCACCAGCACCACGTTGAGCGGCGGCGGCACGGTCCAGCGGTCGAACACGCCCCGCCACGCGAGCGCGCCCGTCAGCGCGATCCACGCCCCGGTCGCCGCGAGCAGGCCCAGCTGTCCGCGACGCGAGACCCCGGCCGCGCGCACCGCGAGGAAGAACGCGATCGGGACCCAAGCCGCGACGAGCGGGAGCCCCCAGAGCACCACGACCGGATCGTGCACGCGTCACGCTCCACTTGGCGGTTCCATAGCGCCCGAGGCGTGCCCCGGTCCAGCGCAGCACGCCCGCGTCGTTCACGCGACGTTCGCACGCCGCGATGGCGCACCGCGCGCCGGACGTTGTACGGTCGCACCATGCGAAACCTGCTCCTGTTGTCCGCCCTTTGGCTGCCCGCCGACGCCCTCGCCTGCGGTCAGTCCACGCACATCTGGATCGGCCTGCACGCCATCGAGCACCTGCCGCCCGGCCAGCTCAAGGACCTGCTGTCCGACCCCGCCATGCAGACCTTGGAGATCAACGGCTCGATGTTCCCGGACGGCGGCTACTCGCCGCTCACCCAGGACGCCTACGGCGAGGACGCGCACTGGGAGCCGTTCCAGACCGCGTGGATGAACTGGGTGATGGACACCTACCCGCAGCCCTACAGCGACGAGGCGCTCGGCGACATCGCGTTCATCCTGGGCGCGGCCGCGCACGGCATGGCCGATCAGGCCTACGACGGCGTGTTCCTGACGCGCTCGCGGATCTACGACGGGCCTGAGCCGTGGGCGAGCTACAACAGCGACCACACCACCGACGTGGTGTTCGTCAGCCAGGTGGGCCCGCAGCCGCAGGTCGACGACGAGACCGTCCCCTACGACAAGCTCGCGCACGTGTTCGACCTGTACGGCAACCCCACCGAGGTGCGGACGATGAAGCTGGGGCAGACGTCCCTGCAGGCCGCCGTGCAGTTCGTCGCGGCGGAGGCCGCCGACCCGGCCGTGCTCGCCGACTACCTGGCCCAGTTCCCGTGGTCGACGGAGCACCTCAACGACGAGGACATGCCCGGCAGCCCGGCGTGTATGGGCGCGGTGGTCGCCGCGTACTGGCAGACGCTGTGGGACCGGCTGCACGGCGACTTCGACAAGGACAAGTCGGCGGTGATCTGGAGCTGGCCGCCCGACGGCAGCTTCCAGCACGAGCGGAGCGCCAAGTCGATCGAGAGCCAGATCAGCTTCGTGTTCGCGCGCGCCGTGGACCAGGACACGCTCACGCCCGACGCGATCACCGTCACCGACGAGGACGGCGTCGACCACCCGCACGAGCACGGGCTGTACTACGGCAACCGCAGCAACGTGGTGAACCTGTTGCCCGTGGGCGACTGGGCCGAGGACACCACGTACACGGTCACCGTGCAGCCCGGCGTGACCTCGTTCGACGGCGTGCAGATCGAGGAGCCGACCTCGTTCACCTTCTCCACCGGCGAGCCGCCCAAGGCCTGCGGCTGCGCGTCGGACGGTCGCGGGGGCGCGGGCTTCCTGGTCGCGCTGGTCGCGACGGCGTCGCTGCGTCGCCGCCGCTTTACAGCGCGCGCGCCGCTGGCGTAGGCTGCCCTCGCGGAGCCGCCGCCCCGCCCCCGAGGTGCCCCATGAACGCCCGCCCCCTCCTGCTCGCGCTGGCCGTCGCCGCGTGCAGCACGCCGCCCGCCCCGCCCTCCTGGACCCCCGAGGACGAGGCCAACCTGCGCCGCGACCACGACGCCGCCGAGGCGCTCGCCAAGGCCCCGCAGCCCGACTGGGCCCTGTTCGTGAAGACCCACTACACCGAGGACGCCGTGGTGCTTCAGCCCAACGGCCCCGCGCTCAAGGGCCACGAGGC
>CANJMY010000112.1 GCA_947475315.1 Pseudomonadota bacterium
CGCCCGCTTCTGCCCGCTCAAGGACAAGACGCCCGACGACGTCGACATGGTCGTGTTCCGCGAGAACACAGAGGGTCTGTACACCGGCATCGGCGGCCAGTTCAAGCGCGACACCGACGACGAGGTGGCGATCGAGGCCGAGCTCAACACCCGCAAGGGCGTGGAGCGCATCATCCGCGCCGCCTTCGAGTACGCCCGCGCGCACGGCCGCGGGAGCGTGTGTATGTCGGACAAGTCCAACGCCATGCGGCACGGGCATGATCTGTGGCAGCGCGTCTTCAAGATCGTCGCGGCCGAGTACCCGGAGATCAAGGCCTTCCACCTGTTCGTCGACGTGCTCGCCATGGAGATGGTGCGTGCGCCGGAGCGGTTTGAGGTGATCGTCACCAACAACCTGTTCGGCGACATCGTCACGGACCTGGGCGCGCAGATCCAGGGCGGCATCGGCTTGGCGGCGTCGGCCAACGTGCACCCCGGCAAGCACGCGCTGTTCGAGCCGGTCCATGGATCCGCGCCGGATCTGGCCGGCAAGGGCGTCGCCAACCCGCTCGCCGCCATCCTGACCGCGGGATGGATGTTGGAGCACCTCGGTCACGCCGACTGCAACGCCCGGATCCACGCTGCGGTGACCGAGGCGCTGGCCGCCGGCGACGTGACGCGAGAGCTTGGCGGGACGCTGGGAACCGTCGAGGTCGCCGACCGCGTGCTCGCCCGCCTCGGCTGATCCGACCAGCCGAGGTCGGACCTGGGCCCGGGCGATCGTCGAAAGGTTATCAAGACGACCCAGACAACACCTGGCAAACGCCCCCTTCCAGCGCCATATATTTAGCCTTATACCTGACTTAATGACACTTTAGACGAAGTATCGGCCAGCCCCACCCAGCGGGGGCGTCCGATTGACTCGACACCGCTCCAGCGGTACCAAGCGGCATCGACGAAGGCGTGCCCGCGGCTGTCTTGTCGATCGTGCGTCAAGGGTGTTCTCACCCGCGAACCGGTCGAAAGAAGCGCGGTCACGGCAAGTCGACGGCAGGGGAAGAGCCCCTCGTCGATCCGCACATCAATCTTGATCCCGATGCGAGCGCGGCGCTCGCCTGGAGTCCCGATGGAAAGCGTCATCCACATGTTCGATGAGGGCGGTCACTGGATGTTCCCCATCCTGGCCTGCTTGCTCGCCACCCTCGCGATCGCGATCGAACGCATCTACTACCTGTACGCGGTCGTGAACGAGGACAAGCACGCGCTGCTCAAGGGCCTCAAGCCCCACGTGCTCCGCGGCGACTTGAACGCGGCCATCCGCTTCCTCAACAGCCAGAAGCAGGGCCCGCTGTCCCGCATCCTCAAGGCCGGCCTGCTCAAGGCGAACGGCTCGGATCTGGAAGTGCAGGCCGCCCTCGACGAGGCCTCGCTCCGCGAGATGCCCTTCCTCGAGAAGCGCGTGGGCTTCCTCCCCATCATCTCGAACGGCTCCACGCTGTTCGGCCTCGTCGGCACCGTCGGCGGCATGATCGGCTGCTTCGCGGCCGTGGCCGGCGTCGACCCGTCCCAGAAGGCCGTCATTCTGGCCAAGGGCATCTCCGAGGCCATGAACTGCACGTGGTTCGGCCTGTTCACCGCCATCCCCGCGCTGTTCATCTACGGCTGGCTCCAGGCCCGCGTGCAGCACCTCACCGAGTCCATCAACGAGTGCATCGTCTCCGAGATGAACCTCGTGATGTCCGGCCGCAAGCTGTTCAAGGGCACGTCGATCGACGAGGCCGAGGCCGCCAAGGCCAGCTGATCTCCGTCGTCGCTGCGCTGTCAGCTGGCGGCGCAGTCCTGGTCCCTTCTCCGAGTTTGAGGTGAGTCATGAGTGTCTCCCTTCCAGGCGCAGGCGGCGGTCGCGGTCGAAATATGAATTTCGACCTGAACCTCGTCCCCTTCATCGATCTGATGTCCACGATCATCGTGTTCCTGATCGCGACGGCCGTCTGGGTGCAGATCACCTCGCTCAACGTCGAGCAGTCCATCCAGGATCCGAACGCGCCGCCGCCGCCGCCGGATCAGACGCCCCCCACGCCGCCCCTGACGGTTCACATCCGCTCGGATGGTGTGGAGGTGCTCCGGACCCCGGACAAGCTCAAGAACTTCCCGGCCCTCAAGGCTGACACCTACGACTGGGACGCAGTCACCGCGGCGGTCAAGGCCGAGAAGTCCTCGTACCCGGAGGAGATCCAGGCCACCATCGTCACCGACGACGGCGTCGCCTACAAGCACATGATCCGCGCTCTGGACATCACGCGCCAGAGCGGCTTCGATAAGACGCTCCTCGGCGGCGGTCCGGCCAGCGTCGCCGCCCCCCTCCCCCCGCGCGGCTAAAGGACAACACTCATGGCAATCCACGCCCCTGGTCGTCGTCCCGCCTTCCCGCCCATCGGTCGCCTCCGCGCGTCGCCGATCCACGGAGGTACCCGCAGCGGCCTGATCTCGCTGAACCTGACCCCCATGGTCGACATGATGACCATGCTCGTCGTGTTCCTCCTGCAGAGCTTCTCGGCTGACGGCCAGATCATGTTCGTCCAGAAGGACCTCGTGATGCCCCCCGCCGACGCTTCCAAGCCGCTGATCGACCGCGGCCCGGTCGTCACGGTGTACGACGAGCGCGT
Organism: Pseudomonadota bacterium; assembly: GCA_947475315.1. GTDB lineage: Bacteria > Myxococcota_A > UBA796 > UBA796 > CAIOSP01. The sequence continues at coordinate 2,646 of CANJMY010000112.1, forward strand.
GTTCGTCGAGGGCACCGAGATCGTCCGCTCGGCCGACCTCGACGCCTCCGAGTCGTCCATCAAGCCGCTCGTCGAGCTGCTGACCGGCATCCGCGAGCGCGACGAGAAGATCCACCCCCGCGACATGACGAAGCCCTACGAGGGCGTGGTCATCTTCCAGGGTGACGAAGAGGCCGACTTCATGCTGGTCCGCAAGACCATCGCTTCGCTCAACGAGGCCGGCTGGGCCAAGGTGAACTTCACCACGCAGAGCGCCGCGGCTGCCGAAGCCAAGCCCGCCGCCGAGTAACGGTCGTCGGGTGCGACAGAAGAAGGGCCGGCCGCCACAAGCGCCGGCCCTTTCTTTTTGTGCATCTCGCGCGGCTGGTCTCTTTTTGCTACTCTCGCCGCGACCTATGGAGGTCTCATGCGCGCTCTCCCCCTGTGCATCCCCCTCGCCACGCTGATCGCCTGCTCCGGTGGCGCCCCCGCCCCGGCCCCCGCGGACGCGCCGCCCGCCGCCCCCACCTGCGACCTGAGCATGGACGGCCTGGCCGGCAAGACGTTCGTCCTGTCCGCCAAGGGCGCCAACGGCGCCGACGCCGCCGACGTCAGCGGCCGCGTCCGCTTCAGCAAGGACGGCGACAAGCTCAAGGCCGTCTACAACGGCAAGTCGCTGATCAACATGTACAACTACTCCTGCGCCCCCTCCAAGGAGGGCGCCGACTGCTGGGAGGACGCCCCCAAGGCCGACCTCTTCTGCAAGGCGCTCATCGCCAACGACAAGGAATGCACGCCCGAGTCGGTGTCCGCGCTCACCGGCCAGGACCCGGCCGAGATCACCAAGCTGGTGACCGACACCCGCGCCGAGGTCAAGAAGCTCAAGGGCGCCGACTACGAGCAGTTCAAGTCGCTGTTCAGCAGCCCCAACACCCCGCTCCGCGGCGTGCTCCACCTCAAGATCAAGGAGGAAGGCTGCAAGCTGATGCTCACCGATCGCTACATGACGATGAGCTTTGGTCAGGTGCGCGAGATGGAGAACCTGGTCGGCACGGCGCCGTTCGTCGTCTCCGACAAGAACCTCAACTTCGAGACCTGCACCGTGATCGAAGGCGCCAGCCTGGTCGCCCTCACCGCGCCGGGCGCCGCCGCCAAGCCGGGCGAGCACAAGCGCGACTGGAACAAGGGCGAGTCCATCCCCATGGCCTACGTCGGCGAGAACCTGATCAAGGCCGAGCCGGGCTGCACCTACACGCAGGACGTCTACGCGGGCGGCGTGTCCATCCAGACCGCGCAGCCTGTGGCGCCGGACGAGAAGGGCGCCCTGTCCTGGGCCTTCTCGTTCAGCTTCGACAAGTCTGGCCCGGCCGCGTTCGCGCTGGTCCGCTCGCGCACCTGCGAGGGCAAGCCGGCCGAGAAGGTCGACGTCGCCTGTCAGGCCGTCAGCGTCCAGTAGTCGCCCAGGCCAAAGGAGCACCGCCATGATCGGCCCGCTGATTCTGCCGGTGCTCCTCGCGGCCTGCAAGCCGCCCCTCCAGGCGCCCGAGAACACCGAAGACATGATGGTCTTCGGGTTCGTCCACTACGACGAGCCGGGCGCCGTCGAGCTGCTGGTCGACCCGCTCACCGCGTGGGCGCCCGACCACCTCGAAGAGCTCTCCGCGGGCTACCAAATCACCGCACTCACCGAGGAAGACGTCCTCGTGGCGGGCGTGGAGAACGTGAACGCGGACAACATCCTCGGGGTCATGGGCCACGCCGAGTACAGCTCCGACCCGCCCACCGTGGCGTACGGCATCAGCTACCCGCACCACGAGGAGATCAACGAGAGCACCGTCGAGTACCACGTGCTGGACGAGGACGGTGACCTCTCCTGCTTCCTGGCCATGGACTGTGACGTCTACTCGTACCACGCGACCGAGGTCGAAAAGATCCCACTGCTGGGGCAGTCCACGCGGACCTACCGGCAGGAGATGCGCTGGCTCGACCTGCCGGACGGCGGCGGTCCCGTGCTCATCCTGCGTCAGATCGGCGACACACCGATCGAGTTCAAGGTGAAGGGCATCCTTGAGGTCGACCAGCAGTACGGCTTCACGATGATCTACCCGACGGACGAGGGCGCCCGACGGCTGGAGGCCTTCTGGATCGACGCGCGTGTCCTGGGCAACCTCACCCTGCCCCCGGGCTTTGCGGTCCATCAGGCGGCCGCCGCCATGTCCTCGACGGCGGACGCCTTTGATGTCTGGGTGACCGACCACCCTCCGCCCTAGAGCGCCTCGACGATGACCGCGATGCCCTGGCCGCCGCCGATGCAGGCGCTGGCGAGGCCGTAGCGCTGCTTGCGGCGGCGTAGCTCGTGCAGGATGGTGGCGGTGAGGCGGGCGCCCGACGCGCCGAGCGGGTGGCCGAGGGCGATGGCGCCGCCGTTCACGTTGGTGATCGAGCGGTCCAGGCCCAGCGACTTCTCCACCGCGAGGTACTGCGGCGCGAAGGCCTCGTTGACCTCGACCAGCGACATGTCGGCGACCGACAGGCCGGTCTGCGCGAACGCGCGCTGCGCGGCCGGCACGGGGCCGATGCCCATGATGGTCGGGTCGCAGCCCGCGATGCCCCAGCCGACCAGGCGGCCGATCGGCGTCAGGCCCTTCTTGGCGGCCCACTCGGCGTCGGCGATCACCAGCGAGGCAGCGCCGTCGGAGATGCCCGACGCGTTGCCGGCGGTGACCAGGCCGTCCTTCTTGAACACAGGCGCCAGCTTGGCCAGGATCTCCGCGGTGGTCTCGGGGCGGGCGTGCTCGTCGACCTTGAAGGTGACGGTGCCCTTGCGGGTCTTGAGCTCGAGCGGGACGATCTCGTCGTCAAAGCGGCCGGCGGCCTGCGCGGCGGCCCAGCGCTGCTGCGACTGGAGCGCGATGGCGTCCACGTCCGCGCGGGTCATGCCGAACTGCTCGCCCAGCTTCTCGGCGGTCATCGCCATCGGCGCGCCAGTGTACGAGTCGGTCAGCGCGTCCCACAGGGTGTCGGACACCTTGGGCGGCTTGCCGAACTTCTGGCCTTCGCGCAGGCCGTAGGTGGCGTGCGGGGCTTGGCTCATCGACTCAGTGCCGCCGACCAGCACGGCGTTCGCCTGGCCGGTCAGGATCTGCTCGGCGCCGGTGATGACCGACTGGAAGCCCGACCCACACAGGCGGTTGAGCGTCAGCGCAGGGACCGGCACCGGGACGCCCGCGCGCAGGCCGATGTGGCGCGCCAGGTAGATGGCGTCCGACGCGGTCTGGAGCACGTTGCCGTACACCACGTGGTCGATGTCCTCGGGCGACACGCCCGCGCGCTGCATGGCGGCGACGGCGGTGGGGACGGCCAAGTCGGTGGCGGTCAGGTCCTTCAGCGCGCCGCTCAGGGTGCCGAACGCGGTGCGAACACCGGACAGGATCACGATCTCACGGCGGCGGACGTCGAGCTGCTTCACAGGGGCCTCCAAAGTTGGGCGCGGTGCATAACGGATCCCCTAGGCACGCGGATCGCATGCGAACGTCTCGTTCCATCTCGATCCACGTCGTCTCCACCCGCGCCAGCGTTACGTTGTCGCCACGCGGAGCTGCGTGCATGTCGAGTCCCCACGGCGACGTCATCTACGACTGGAACGCGCTGTCGCCGTCGACGGCCCGGCCTCGCGCCGTGCGCCTGCACGACGAGACGCTGCGCGACGGCCTGCAGTCGCCTTCCGTGCACGACCCGGACCTGGTCCAGAAGAAGACCATCCTGCGCCTGCTGTCGCGCATCGGCATCGACACCGCGGACATCGGCCTGCCCGGCGCCGGCGACCGCGCCCGAGAGGACATCCGCGCCCTGCTCGAGATCATCCGCGACGAGCACCTGCCCATCCAGGCCACCGTCGCCTGCCGCACGCACGCCGCCGACATCGAGCCCGCCATCGCCTTGTCCCGCGAGACCGGCGTGCCGCTCGAGGCCATGATGTTCCTGGGCACCAGCCCCATCCGCCTCTACGCGGAGAACTGGACCGAGGACCGGCTGGAGGCGCTCACCCGCGACGCGATGCGTTTGGCGGCCCGCGGCGGCATCGGCGCCACCTTCGTCACCGAGGACACCACGCGCAGCCACCCCCGCACGCTGGAGCGGCTGTTCACCGCCGCCATCGACGAGGGCGCCACCTGCCTCATCCTGTGCGACACCTGCGGCCACGCGACGCCTGAGGGCGTGCGCGCTCTGTTCGGCTGGACGCACGACCTGCTCGCCCGCCTAGGCGTGCGGGAGCGCGTCACCGTCGACTGGCACGGCCACAACGACCGCGGCCTCGGCGTGATCAACACCATGGCCGCCATCGACGCCGGCGCCGACCGCGTGCACGGCACCATCCTGGGCATCGGCGAGCGCGTCGGGAACACGTCGATCGACCAGGTGATGGTCAACCTCAAGCTCGCCGGCCTCGACGACCGCGACATCACGTCGCTCGACGAGCTGGTGCATCTGGTCAGCGACGCCTGCCACGTCCCCATCGACACCCGCTACCCGGTGTTCGGCGACGACGCGTTCCGCACCGGCACCGGCGTCCACGCCGCCGCGGTGATCAAGGCCAAGCGCAAGGGCGACGACTGGCTCGCCGACCGCGTCTACAGCTCGGTCCCCGC
>CANJMY010000113.1 GCA_947475315.1 Pseudomonadota bacterium
GCGTCCGGCGTGACCAACAGGCCCAATCGGAGGCCAGCCAAGCCGTAGCCCTTCGAGAAGCCGAGCGTGGTGAACGTCCGCCGCGCGACCTCGGGCCCGAGGGAGGACATGGCGGTGAACACGTTCGGCGCGTGGATGATGTCGCTCCACACCTCGTCGGCCATGATCCACAGGTCATGCTTGATCGCCAGCTGCGCCAGCTGCTCCAGCTCCGCGCGGCGCCACACCCGGCCCAGCGGGTTGTGCGGGTTGCAGACGCCCAGCATACGCGTACGACCCGGACGGATCAGCGCCTCCACCTCGTCGATGTCGAAGCCATACGACCCATCCGCGCGCGCGCGCATCGGGAAGCGCCGCACCGTCCCGCCGGCGGCGACCACCGACCGCTCGAGCAGAAAGTCCACCGGGTCCGGGATGATCGCCTCGGCACCAGGCACGTCCATCGCGAACTGCGCGGTCAGGTAGAGCGCGGAGGCGGCGCTGTTCGCCACGAAGATCTCGCTGGGGGTGCACGGCATCTGACGACGCGCGCGCAAGTACGACGCGGCTGCGGCGCGCAGCTCAGGCAGGCCCTCAGCCGGTCCGTACGGGAAGATCCCACCCGCCACGTAGCGCTGGATCGCCTCGACGATCGGCTCCGCGATCGGCAGGTCCAGATCGGCGGCCGACAGCGGGATCACACCCGGCGCCTGTTCGGCCCAGCGGTAGTTGTAGGAGCGCTGCCGCAGCAGGCCCAGGTCGACGCGATGGTGCGCAAACCACGGGTCGCCGTCGTCGTTGGACGCGGGCACCAGGTCGTGGACGATCCGATTGACGCTCCTCGGCGTCTCGTCACGCGTGAGCGCGCTGCGCAGCTCGTCCGTCGAGACGCGGCCGTCGCCGTTGAGGTCCAGGGCGCGCATCGCGGCGCCGCCTGCCCCCGGTGAGACGTCCATGCCGAGCAGGCGCATCGCCGCGTCCAGCTCATCGCCGCCCACCGCCCGGTCGCCGTCGGCGTCCAGCAGGTTCATGAGCTGCCGCGCGCGCGCCTCCAGGGTGGTCAGCGAGATCTTTCGCGGGGAGAGCCGATCCCGGAGCCGTCGCACGAGCGCCGTGGTCTCACCGGTGCCCCCGAGCGCCTCGACGAACTCGTCCGGGTCCACCGATCCGTTCCCGTCTGAGTCCAGGTGGGCCAAGAACGCCACGCGCTCCGTGGGAGACAACTCGATCTCGAACAGCTCAAGCGCGCGGGCCAGCTCGGACGGCGAGAGCGCGCCGTTCCCGTCCGTGTCGAGCGCCGCGAACAGGTGGCGGAGGCTGTCGGCGGTGAGACCCAAGTGCGCGCCCAGGCTGGAGGCCGCGCCGTCGACGTAGCTGTGGGTCAAGACGCGACGCGGGTCCACGAAGTTGGCGAGGATGCGACGCCCGCCGTCGAGGAACGGCATGACCTCGTCCTTTCGCGCGCGGGCGTAGCGCTCGAGCGCGGTCGATAGGCCACCCGCTTCACGCGCGCCCACCGCGTCGGCGAGCACCAGCGCGTCCTCGAGCGCGGAGCAGACGCCTTGGCTCGTGAACGGCAGCAGCGGGTGGAACGCATCGCCCACAAGGGCTGCGTTCGCCGCGTGCGCGTGCTCCGGCAAGTCCGCGTCAGCGGGCTGCCAGATATGAAAGGAGCTCAGGTCCACCTTGGAGAGCCACTCCGGGATCGGGTCGGGCGCCCCCGCGAGCACCGAAGCCAACAGCGCGCGGATCTCGGTGTGCGACGCGGCGCGATCCGGCACGGGCCAACGTGTCCGATCCAACTGCACAAACCCGATCACCTGTTGCGCGGTGGGCGCCAGCAGGCCAAACGCCGCGCCGCGGTCGGCGAACATCGTCTTGAGGAAGGTCTTGCCGAGACGCGCGGCGAAGTCGGGCAGCTCGGTGGTGGTCACAAGCTCCCACACGCGACTGCGTCCGCGGACCTGCCCCGGGTTCAACGCCGACCACATCGGCGACCCGATCCCCTCCGAACCGACGAAGAGTTCGGCTTGTGATGCGTCGAGCGTCGTGCCGTCCTGGAACACGACCTGCCGCACCAGGCCTGCGTCAAGGTCGACTCGCGTCACCGCCGCGCCATAGACGATCCGGGTGTGGCGAAGCCGATTGCGTAGGCCGTTGACCACCGACGCGCGGGTCACACAGTACACGTCCTTCAACGCTTCGGTGCGCAGGAGCACGCCGTTCGAGTCCTGCAACCACATGCGGGACAAGGGCGTCGCAGAGCGCAGCCCTACGTCAGCGCCCATCGCCCGCAGCGCGCGCACGCCGTTCTGCATCAGCATCACACCGTGACCCGACTCGTGCGCGGCGGACTCGCTGCCCATCCGCTCGTAGACGACGATGTCGGTCACTCCGGTGCGTTCTTCCAGCGCGAGCGCTGTCGCGAGGCCCGCCACCCCGCCACCAAGGATCCTCACTCGCATTCAGCCCGCTCCGTCCGATGTGGACGGACCCTAGGACAGAGTGCATCCCAAAGGCCATTCGGGGATCCCATAGCGGCACACGATGGCCGGTCGTCTACTCACCCGCGCTTGGCGCAAGAATGGCCGCCCCCGCCTCGTTGAAGGTGCGGCATCGTGTCTCATCGTGCGCGTTGGAGTGGCTGGCTAATGCCTCGCATCCACCCAGTCGGAGTGTCTATGCGCGCTTTGCTCAGCGTCCTGTTTGTCCTCTGTGTCGCCTGTGATGACGTGGCCGTCCCCTCGGAAGAAGTGAACGCGGTCCTCGACCTCACGGGCGACGCCACCGTCGGCGCCGACGTGTTCGCCGGATCGTGCGGCGCCTCCACCTGCCACGCGGCCGATGGCTCTGGCGGCGAAGGCGTCGACCTGCGCGAGCACATCCCCGAGCACACCGACGCCCAGCTCGTCGAGCTCATGATCCACGGCGAAGGCGAGATGCCCGCGACCGGCCTGACGGCGCAGGAAGAGGCCGACGTGCTCGCCTACCTGCGCGAGACCTTCGGCGGCTGATCGGCGGTCAGCACTCGACCACGTTCACCGCGAGGCCGCCGCGCGCGGTCTCCTTGTACTTGGTGCTCATGTCGGCGCCGGTCTGGCGCATGGTGGCGATCACGCGGTCCAGCGAGACCTTGTGGTTGCCGTCGCCCTGCAAGGCCAGCCGCGCCGCGTTGATCGCCTTCACCGCGCCCATCGCGTTGCGCTCGATGCACGGCACCTGCACCAGCCCGCCGACCGGGTCGCAGGTCAGGCCCAGGTTGTGCTCCATGCCGATCTCGGCCGCGTTCTCGACCTGCGCCGGCGTGCCGCCCATCACCTCGGCCAAGCCCGCCGCCGCCATGCTGCACGCCACGCCGACCTCGCCCTGGCAGCCCACCTCGGCCCCCGACAGCGACGCGCCGTGCTTGAACAGCATGGCGACCGCGCCCGCCGTCAGCAGGAACCGAACCACCGCGTCGTCGTCGACGTTTCGACCATAGCGCTCGTGGTAGTGAAGTACGGCAGGAATGATGCCCGCCGCGCCGTTTGTCGGCGCCGTCACCACCCGACCGCCGGCCGCGTTCTCCTCGTTCACCGCGAGCGCCCACAGGTTCACCCAGTCGAGCGCGGCGAGCGCGTCGGCGCTGTCAGGCCGCGCGCGCAGCTTGCGGTGCAGGCTCGCCGCGCGGCGCGTCACCTTCAGGCCGCCCGGCAGGATCCCTTCGCGCTCGCAGCCACGACGCACGCACGCCTGCATGGCGCGCCACACGTCGAGCAGCGCCGCGCGGGTGTCGGCGTCCGGACGGAACGCGCGCTCGTTCTCGATCATCAGCCCGCTGATCGACAGCCCCGTCTGTGCGCACCGCGCGAGCAGCTCGTCGCCGGTGTTGAACGGGTGCGGCAACACAGGCGGCGCCTCGGTCGTGGGGGCGCCTTCCTCCACGATGAACCCGCCGCCCACCGACCAGGTCAGCTGCTCGCGCAGCACCGCCCCCGCCGCGTCCAGCGCCGTGAGCTTCATCGCGTTCGGGTGACCGGGGAACACCACCTTGCGGTGCCAGAGCAGGTCACGCTTCAGGTTGAAGGCGATCGTCCGCCCGCCGAGCAGCGTGAGCGTCGGATCCAGCTCCAGGCGTGCCACGCGGGCCAGCGCCGCGTCCACGTCGACCGTGTGCGGCTCGGCGCCCTCCAGCCCGGCGACGACCGCCTTGTCGGTGCCGTGGCCGCGACCGGTCAGCCCGAGCGATCCGGAGAGATCCACCCGCAGCGTCACCGTGCGGTCGAGCACACCCGCGTCCGCGAGCGCGACCACAAACCGGCGCGCCGCGCGCATGGGCCCGACCGTATGCGACGAGGACGGGCCGACGCCGATGGTGAACAAGGACAGCGTGGAGAGCATGGTGGCCTTGGGATCGTGGACTCCCTCCTACACCGAACCCACGCCGCTGACCGCACGCCCGCGCGTCCTCACGCAGGCGCCCGAGCGCCCTCGTCTCGGGCGAGCTCCAGGCGCTCCTCGGCGCGCGTGGGCATCCACGGCACCATCGCCACCGGCAGCCCGAGCGACGCCACCTCGCGCAGCCAGGGCGCCTCGTGCGCGCGCCGACTGACCAGCACAGGGTCGTGGACGTCGAGCGGCGTCAGGCACGAGTTGATCACCCAGGCGAACGGGTGGATGTCCGCCCGCTCCAGGTCGCGCCCCAACGCGCGCGCCTCGTGCACCGGCGTGGCCTCGGGCAGCGTGACCAGCAGCACCTTGGTGTAGGTCGGATCCCGCAGGCGCGGCAGCAGCGCGCGCACCTCGGGCGCCGCCTCCCCTGCCTTCTTCAGCACCTCGCGGTGGTAGCTCTCCGCCGCGTCGAGCAGCAGCAGCGTGTGGCCCGACGGCGCCGTGTCGAGGACGACAAAGCCCGCCTCAGCCTTGGCGACGATGCGCGCGAAGGCCTGGAACACCGCAATCTCCTCGGTGCACGGGGAGCGCAGGTCCTCTTCCAGCAGCGCGCGCGCGGCGGCATCCAGCCCCGACCCCGCCGTCGCCATCACCTCGGCGCTGTAGGCGAGCGTCTCGGCGCGTGGATCGATGCGGCTCACGGTGATCCCCGCGACCGCCTCACCCAGCGCCTCGGCCACGTGCGCGGCCGGATCGGTCGTGCTGAGCTGCACCGCGTGCCCGCGCCGCGCGAGCGCGACCGCCACCGACACGGCGACGCTCGTCTTGCCGACGCCGCCCTTGCCCATCGTGAAGATCACGCCGTGACCGCCCGACTCCAGAGACGGGATCAGCGCCGACAGCGAGCCAAAGTCCGGGACCTCGCCCTGCACCACCGGCGCCATGGCGACGTCCGCGCCGCCAAACGCCCGCAGCGCGTCGAGCCCGACCAAGCCAAACGGCATCAGGCGAACCTGCGTCTGCGGCAGCGCGCGGAGCCCCTCGGGCATCGCGGCGAGCGCGGTCCGCCCCCGCTCCTCCAAGACCAGCGCGACGGGATCCGTGCGATCCGTCGCGGTGAACACCCCGTTCACCACCAGCCGCTGACGGATGATGCCGATCTCGGCCAGCTCGTGACGGGTCCGCTCCGCCTCGCGCAGCGCGGACGGCTCCGGCCGCGTCACCAGGACCAGGACGGTCTTGTCGCCGTCGCTCAGCGCCGCCCGTGCCGCCGCGTACAGCGTCCGCTGCGCCTCCAAGCCCGCGAGCGGGCCCAGGCAAGACGTGCCGCCCACGTTCGCGTCGAGGAAGCCCGACCACGCGGTGGGCAGCTCGAGAAGGCGCAGCGTGTGGCCGGTGGGCGCCGTGTCGAACACGACGTGGTCAAAGTCCACGGTCGCCGAGGGTTCGCCGAGCAGCGCGGCGAACTGGTCGAAGGCGGCGATCTCCACGGTGCACGCGCCCGACAGCTGCTCCTCGATGCTCCGCAGCGCCGCCGCAGGCAGCACGCCGCGGTACGGCCCGACCACGCGCTCGCGGTAGGCCGCAGCCGCCGCCACCGGGTCGACGTTCATCGCGGACAAGCGCGGCACGCCGGGGACCGGGAGCGGCGCGTTGCCCAGCTTCAAGACCAGCACCTCGTCGAGGTTGCTCGCCGGGTCGGTGCTCACCAGCAGCACGCGCTTGCCCTGCTCAGCCAGCGTCAGCGCCACCGCGCTCGACACCGACGTCTTCCCGACGCCGCCCTTCCCGGTGAAGAACAGGAAGCGAGGCGGCGCAAAGTTCAGCAGCACGATCCACCGTCCTTGGCGTTCGCCGTGGACTTGGGGGTGCAGCACGGGGCCTTGGGCGTGATGATCACGTCCACCGGGACGCCGGTCAGCTTGGAGAGCACCTCACGCGACGGGTAGTGCCCGGTGGCGATGGTCGTGCCGCCGAGCTGCACCAACGGCAGCGCCGCGTCTCCCAGCGTCTCCAATGCCGACTTGACCGTCGCCTCCACGAACGCGCCGGGCTGCTGCGCCAGGTTGAAGCGCTCCACCGTCACGCCGTGGCCCTTCAACCACTCCACGTCGCCCGCGAAGCGCGCCAAATCAGGATCCACCGTGGGCCCGCAGACGCCGGTGGAGCAGCAGAGGGCGGGATCAAACACGCGCAGGGTCGTCATGGTCACTCCAGGGACAAGTCAGCGATCCATCGAGCGGGCCAAAGCCTCAAGGCGCGCGTCGATCGCGTCCCGCGCCACGCGGAAGTGCTCCAGGCGCTGCTCGTCGGTGAGCGCCTCGTCCTTGCGATCCGGGTCCGGCATCGCCCAGCTGACGCGCTCGGCGTCACCGAGGAACAGCGGGCAGGACTCCTCGGCGCACAGCGTGATCACCAGGTCCACGCTCGCCGGGTCGATCGTGTCGACGTGCTTGCTGTGCAGGGCGGACGTGTCGACGCCGAGCTCGGCCAGCGCGCGGACCGCGTACGGGTTCACGCGTCCGGGCGCGCTGCCCGCGGATTGGACTCGCACCGCGTCGCCGAACCGGTGCCGGGCGAGCGCCTCGGCCATCTGGCTTCGCGCCGAGTTGGCGACGCACAAGAAGAGCAAGCTGCGGGGCTTCATGCAGGCTCTCCATGCGCCGCGCGAGCCGGGAACAGGCGGTCCTTGAGCCGGAGCGCGACCTGCACCAGCGCGATCAGCACCGGCACCTCGACC
>CANJMY010000114.1 GCA_947475315.1 Pseudomonadota bacterium
CCCCAGGCGGCGCCCGCTCCGGCGCCCGCGCCCACGTCGGCCCCGCGCCCCAAGCCGCGCGCCACGGCGCCCACGCCCGCGCGCGCGCCCACCGAGCCCGCTGCCGCGCCGACGCCTGCGCCAACCCCGCCTCCGGCTCCGCGCTCGTCCGGCGGATCCAGCCTGAACGTGAACGTCTCTTCGGACTGGGGTGGGGGGACGCTCATCGTGATGTGCGGCGGACCTTCGCGACGCATCGAGCTGTCACCCGGAAGCAAGCGCGTGGACGATCTCAGCAGCGGCTGCAGGCTGTACCTGAAGTGTGCGTCCGCGACCGCCTCTGTGCCCGTGTCCCGGCCTCCCGGCGGAAACATGTCTGTGTCGGGGTGCAACTCCCGATCACCTCAGCCGGTGTCGAGATGACCACACAGCGGTAGACTCCGCCCACTGGGTGGAGGTCGTTCATGCTCCGGTCTTGGTTGGGTGTCGTCGCGGCGATGTTTGTGTTCTTGCTGTGGTCCGAGCCGGCGCACGCGCAGGGCTTTGATCCGCTGGGCGCCGCACAGCAGGCCGCCGAGACCAAGCCCTCCGCCGACGAGGCCGCCGCGCAGGAGCGCCTGGCGCGCCTGCAGGCCAAGATGGGCAAGGACAAGGCCTCGCGCGTGATCGTGCTGCCGTGGCCCGACACCCGCACCAACTTCAACGACACCGGCCTGCAGACGATCGTGCGCGGTCGCATTGGCCGCGCGGGCGCCAAGTTCTACCCGGAGATCGACCTGTACCAGGAGGGCCGCCGTCGTCGGACGGAGAACGGCCGCCCGGTCAACCCGATGGACCAGCCGGGCTCCGTGCCGGACGCGCTCCTCGACGACGTGCGCGAGAAGATCGCCGACGCGCGCCGAAAGCTCGGCAAGTCCAACGCCAACGCGGCCATCGCCGGTCAGCTGCTGCCGCTGGTTGACGTGATCTGGTTTAACGATCGCGTCGAGACCCGTCAGGTGCTGTTCGACCTGTACGTGACCATCGGACAGGCCACCTTCAACGCCCGCGATCAGACGCCGCCCTACTTCCAGATGGTGGGGAGCGAGCAGAACAACTACTTCCTGTACGAAGCCGCCGCGATGATCTGGGAAGAGCAGCAGGCTGGCGTGCAGATCGTCACCAACCGCAAGCCGGGCGGCGACGTCGGCGCCTACATCAACGACATCGTCCAGCTGATCAACGACGGCATCCACGCGCCCATCCCGCTCGCGTTCAACGACCGCGGCGTGTTCGACGCCAAGAAGTTCACCACCCAGTACAAGGTGATCGTGAACGGCCTGGAGCGCATCGTCGACGAGGACGGCCTGGTCATGGCGCCCCGCGGCCGCGTCGACCTGTCGCTGGAGCGGTCGGACGGCTTCTCCATGTCTGAGCGCACCGACATCCTCGGCCTGGACGAGAAGCTGTACTTCCCGATGGAGGTCGCCCGCAGCAAGCTCGGGTACGACCTGCTCAACCAGCTGATGTCCAACCCCGAGGAGTGCGCGCCCGAGCTCCGCGACGACACCACCGGCGCCGTGGCGGCCTACGCGGCCCTCCACCCCGGCGACGAGGTCTACCTGGTGATCCCCAAGGGCGGCAGCGCCCGGGACTCCTACATCTGGCGCTGGGACGCAGACACCGGCACGCTCCAGTTCCTGATCGACGCCAACCGCGGCTTCCCCGTCCGCTTCTCGGCGCTCGTCACCACCGGCATCGAGTTCGGCGGCCTCTCGCTCAACAAGAGCGCGGCCAACCGCGCCACCAACATCGGCACTACCGGGCCCCGCCTGTCGCTGCGTCCGGAGGACGTGCTGTCGGCCTCGCCGGTGGGCATCCCCATCGACGTGCAGCTCCGCGGCCAGTTCTCGCGCCTGATGTTCGGGTTCGGCATGACCTTCGCCAAGAACATCGCGGCCGACTCCGGGGGGCAGTGGACCGACCGCTTCCAGGCCAAGGGTGGCACGGTGATCGTGCCCACCGACACCCTCACGGAGGACAGCTTCGCCGACATCGACGGCAACGCCTTCAAGGTGTCGCTCAAGCAGCTCGACTTCTCGCGCACCATCTACGGCCTGCTCGGCGTGATCATCCTCAAGGACGCCACCGCGGGCATCGGGCCGCGCGCGTACGTGAAGTTCGGCGGGTCCAACGTGCCGCACGCCCTGGAGGCCAGCGGCCACCTGGGCATGACCAGCGACGCCACGTTCGGGAAGAAGGAGTTCAAGGGCCGCGTCGCGCCGCTCTTGGACCTCGACCTGTTCGCTGGCGCGCTGATCCCCTACGGCGACACCCTGTTCCGCGAGTCTGAGAAGAACGACAAGGACAAGTTCCCCGCGATCGTGTCGCCGACCTTCGGCCTGACGCTCGGCGTGGGCACCACCTTCTAGGCGGCGCTGGACACGCCGCCGCGCCGGTTTTACGGATGCAGCCAGCTCCTGGGGTCTGATGATGCGAACCGCGTCAATGCTAGCGTTCCTCCTTCTGCCTTCGCTCGCCTGGGCAGAGCCGATCACGGTCTGGCTGCAGAACACCGCCCCGGAAGAGAAGCAGGTGACGCGCGCCGACAAGGAGACGGGTGGCACGCTGCACCTGTGGGCCTTGGATCTTGCGTTCCCGCCCGAGCCGGAGACCGCCGCGGACGGCGCCCAGCTTGAGGCCGTCGCCGGCGCCGTCGAGGCGGGCAAGACCCGCTGGGACCAGTTCGAGGTCGAGGTGCCGATCGCCAAGGTGATCGACGACGAGACCAACAAGCTGACCCTGCTGCGCTCCAAGCGCGACCGCGAGGACCTGGTCCGCGCGCTGATGTTCGAGGGCGCGTCGATCGCCCGGGCCACTGCCACCAGCACCTTCGCGACCGACACGAACATCGCGCCCTACCGGGCCACGTTTGGCGCCGCCTCCGTGCCGCGCGCCTGGCTCGATGCCTTCGCCCTGATGTCCACTACGCCCCAGCGCGGCGACCTGTTCGACGGCACCGCCTGGAACGACTGGCAGCACTTCGCGTCCGCCCTCAGCGGCCTCGCGGCGGGCTCCATCACCACCGACGCGGACGTCGGGGACGTTTACCTGGATGGCGAGCTGGTCCAGCCGGGCAAGCACGACGTCCGCCCCGGTCGCCACTACGTGCACGTGGTCCGCGCGGGCGCGGTCGCCGGTCGCGCCGTCGTCGACGTCGAGCCGGGCAAGGCCTACGACATGCCGCGCCGCGTCAGCGCCGCGGACCTGGCCGCCACCATCACCGCGGTCCAGGCCGGCAAGCGCTCGGACCTGCCCGCCAGCGTGACGGGCGCGCTCGAAGAGCTGATCCGCATCCATGACGGCGCCGCCTACCTGGCCGTGTCGGAGGGCAACGACCTGTCGGTGCTGCCGATCGACGCCAAGCTGATCCTCAACAACGACAAGCTGTTCACCGCGCTCGTCACGGCGGACCTGGGCGGCGGCGTCGCCATCAGCAAGGGCTTCGACCAGAACGAGGACGGCTCGGCGCAGATCGCGCCCTCCGCGTCCGGCGGTGTCGGCGTCGAGCTGGGCATCTCGTACTTCGCGCTGGCGCTGGGCCTGGACGGCGTGATCACGCCCGGCCACACGCTGCCCTTCGCCGCCGACAAGGCGGGCAACGACAATAGCGTCTCCAGCTTCCTGCACCCCTGGCTGGGCGTGGGCGCGTACGCGCTGCGCCCCACCAAGGCCAACCCCACCCTCGCCATCCTGGCCGGCGTGTCCTACCTGATGCCCGACAACCTCGGCGTCGGCGGGCGCATCGCGGTCGGCGTGCCGATCGACGACGGCCACAACTGGGTCCGCGTGCTGCTCGGCGGGTCCTACGGCGTCGCGCAGCTGCGTGATGGCGCCCAGCCCATGGTCGACGCGTACCTGCGGGTCGGCTTCGCGGGTCGCATCGATCAGTAGTCGTGGGAAGGGGCGCCGCGACCCGCGCGTTCCCTCTCGTCGCGCACCGCCCCGGAGCCAAGCCATGTCCCGCCTCGCCCTGCTGACGATCGCCCTCCTTGGCTTGCTCCCGCTCGGCCCCGCGCAGGCCTCTGAGGGCCTGATCTGGAAGTGGGAGCCGGGCGTCGTCCGCCGGTACATGCTGCGCGCTGAGATCAAGTCCCCCTACGTGTTCGACTTCAACCAGGAGCGGAACGTCGACGGCAAGATCTCGTCGTTCACCCTGGCCATGCTGGTCGACTGCACGCTCAACGAGCCGGTGGGCCGCAACGCCAGCGAGGTCCGCTGCACGGTCGACAAGACCTCGCTCGCCGTGGCGCCGGTGCGCTTGAGCGCGGGGACGCTGAGCCCCGTGATCGACGAGTGGGTGAAGAAGTTCGACGCGGCGTGGATCGACATGACGATCGGGGCGTCCGGTCGCATCCGCAACATCGACCTGGAGGGCGTCGACAAGAGCAACGAGCGCACCCAGCAAATCTGGATGCTGATGCGCGAGATGACGCTGCGCGCGTTCGCCCCCTTCGACTTTGTGCTGCCCAAGGACGGCGTGGTGGCGGACGGCGCGCAGTGGGTTCAGCCTGGCGCCCGGGCCTTTGAGCTGCCCGGCATGGGCCAGGGCACGCTCGGTGGCACCTCGGTCACGCACACCTGGCTGGCCGATCAGGGCGGGCTGGTGACCTGGGGCATCTCCGGCGCGGGCACGGTGGCGCCGCCCACCGCGGCGAACGGGTCGCTCCGCGACACCTTCCAGATCAAGCTCGACGGCAGCGGGGTGTTCGACACCAAGCAGGGCGCCGTGGTCCAGGCCATGTACGAGGCGGTCGGCACGCCGACGGCGGGGTCGGTCTCGGCCGACGCGGGCCGCGGGCTCTCCTATGTGCAGTCCGTGATCCTGCAGTACG
The DNA here is from genome assembly GCA_947475315.1 of Pseudomonadota bacterium. Taxonomy (GTDB): domain Bacteria; phylum Myxococcota_A; class UBA796; order UBA796; genus CAIOSP01. The sequence goes on from CANJMY010000114.1 coordinate 4,854, forward strand.
TCGCCCCCGGCACGCAGGACCCGTCGCTGGGCACCAGCCAAGAGCTGTCTGCCCGCTAGGCTCGTCGCGATGCGGACCTGACGATGTCCCGACGCGATCCGCGGGGGACTGAGCTAGACTGTGTGCTCCCGAAGGGGAGCTGGAGGTCGCCCATGCGCGCCGTGGTCCTTCTCGTGATGTTGGCCGGTTGCCAGGACTTCTTCGTGTCGAGCAAGCCGCCCGGCGCCACGGACGACGTGGTCGACACCGACGTCGCGTTCGGCCTGTGCAGCTTCGACCTGAAGCCGCACGGCACGGACACCCTGGACGCCTGCGGCAACTATGAGCTCGGCGGCTTCACGCCTTGGGTCGAGTGGAACGGCGCGCCGGGCAAGTCGGCCCTCTCGCTCCCCGCGGTCGCCGACGTCGACCAGGACGGGCTCCCGGAGATCCTCGTCAACGTCCTCCCGACGCCGCTCGGCTTCCCAGAAGGTGAACTGTGGGCCTTCCATGGGGACGGCAACGGCATCCTCTGGAAGATCCCCGACGCCAAGCTCGCGATGGGCGCGTCGCCGACGGTCGCAGACCTCGACGGGGACGGGCTCCCCGAGGTGCTCGCGGTCCGCAACCGGGGGACCCAGTTCCCGCTCGCGCCCGTGGCCCAGTCCAAGTACACGGTCGTGGCGTGGGACTGGACCGGCAAGGAGCTGTGGGAGTCCGAGATCTTCCATCGCGACGTGTTCGACTACGCCGGCTCACCCGCCGTGTCGGACATGGACCACGACGGCCGCCCGGAGATCGTGGTCGGTCGGGCGATCCTCAATTGGGACGGCACCACGCGCGGCGTCGGGCAGTTTGGGCGTGGGTCTTGGGGCACCACCGGCTCCATCGGCGAGGGCTCGCAGTCGGCGGTCGCGGACCTGGATCTCGACGGCATCGAGGAGGTCGTGGTCGGCGACGCGCTCTACACGCCGGACGGCGCCACCAAGTGGCACAACGCCAGCCGTGGTGACGGCATGATCGCCATCGCCAACCTCGACGACGATCCCGAAGGGGAGTGGTTGTCGGTGAAGAGCGGATCGCTGCGCGCGACGGACACCGACGGGTCGATGCTTTGGGGCCCGATGAAGCTGTGGTGCGACGTGTACGGCTGCGCCGAGGACGATCAGGGCTCCCCGATCACGCCGCCGCCGCACACCGTCGAGGCGAACATCCTGTCGGTGCCCGCGGTCGGCGACATCGACAACGACGGCTACCCGGAGATCATCGTCGCGGGCGGCAGCCAGATCGTCGCCTTCAACCACGACGGATCCATCCTCTGGCGGAACGAGGACGTCCAGGACCTGAGCGGCGCCACCGGCGCGTCGATCTTCGACTTCGACATGGATGGCCACAAGGAGGTCGTCTACATCGATGAGGTCTCGGTGCATGGCTACGACGGCGCGACCGGCAACGAGGTCTTCCGCTCCGACGAGCACGGCTCGAACACGCTCTTCGACTACCCGGTGATCGCGGACGTCGACGGCGATGGCTCCGCGGAGATCGTCGTGACCCACGCGTTCTTCGGCAAGGCGTTCACCGTCTACGGCGCGGGCGACGGCAACTGGGCGCCCACCCGCCAGGTGTGGAACCAGCACGCCTACAGCATCAACAACATCCACGACGACATGAGCGTCCCCACCACGCCGGTCCAGAACTTCACGACCTACAACTCCTGGCACGAGGCCGACGCGCTCGCGCTGGAGACCACCAACAAGGTCGACCTGCAGGTGGACGCCGCCAGCCCGTGCGAGGCCGCGTGTGGCGCGGGCTTCCTTTACGTGGCCGCGCAGCCGATCAACCGCTCGATCGACCGTGTCGCGGACGCCGGCTTCAAGCTGACGCTCTACGCCAAGGTCGGCGGCGCCTGGCAGGCGGTGGAGACCAAGGAGACCACGGTCGCCACCGACGCCGGCACCTACGGCGAGCAGGTCGAGTTCGCGGTCCCCGTGGACATCGCCCAGCAGGCCAGCGCGCTCAAGGTGGTCGCCGACGACGGCGG
>CANJMY010000115.1 GCA_947475315.1 Pseudomonadota bacterium
CTCGGCAAGCGCGTCGCCCGCATGCGCCGGGCGGGCCAGGCCGTGCCCCCCCACATGGCGCTCGCCTACCGCGTCGCCAACCGGGTCTTCTTCCGCACCATCCGCGCGCGCTTCGGCGGCCGCCTGCGCTTCTGCGTCAGCGGCGGCGCGCCGCTGTCGATCGAGGTCGCCGAGTTCTTCGACGCCTGCGGGATCGTGGTCTGCGAGGGCTACGGCCTGACCGAGACCGCGGCCGCCAGCTGCGTGAACAGCCCCGACGCCATCGTGTTCGGCACGGTCGGCCGCCCGCTCGCCGGGTGTGAGGTCAAGCTGGCCGACGACGGCGAGCTCCTGCTCCGCAGCCGCGGCGTCATGAGGGGCTACCACAACCTGCCTGAGGCCACCGCCGAGGCGCTCGATGCGGACGGCTGGCTGCACACCGGCGATCTGGGCCGACAGCTAGACTCTGGACACGTCAAGATTACCGGACGGAAGAAGGACATCCTGGTGACCGCGGGCGGCAAGAACATCGCGCCGGCGCACTTCGAGGGCCTGCTGAAGGCCCGCAGCTCCCTGGTCGGCGACGTGGTGATGCTGGGCGACCGGCACAACTTCTGCTCGGCGCTGATCGCCTTGGACCTGGACGCCGCGCAGGACTGGGCCCGCCACGAGGGCGTCGCGTTCGGCTCGCTCAAGGAGCTCAACACGCACGCCGCCGTCCGGGACGCGCTGCAGCAGGCGCTCGACGACGTGAACCGCAGCTTGCCCGGCTACGAGAAGGTCCGAAAGTTCGCGATCGTCACCGAGCCGTTCACGGTCGAGAACGGCCTGCTGACGGCGTCGCTCAAGCCACGTCGGCGCGTGATCGAGCAACGCCATGCGGCCCTCGTGGCGTCCTTCTACGAAGGGACGGTCGCCCGAGCGTGACCTACCCGGCTACGTGGGCGGCCCACCCACGGAGCGTCCCCCTCCCTCCCGGCACGGTGCGGCCCTCACGGAGACTGGATGCGCTCGCGGATCCCCGGATTCTACCGACTCTCCCCGGAGGAGCGGCTGCGCGCGCTGGTCACGGCGGAGGCGCTGACGCCTGAGCTGGCGGAGGTCTACCGGACCGGCGAGCTGCCGCTCGACGCCGCCGACCAGATGGTCGAGAACGTCATCGCCACCTACGAGCTGCCCAACGGCGTGGCCGTGAACCTTCAGATCAACGGCGAAGACCGTGTGGTCCCGATGGTGGTCGAGGAGCCCTCTGTCGTCGCGGCCGTGTCGAACATGGCGCAGCTCACCCGAAAGTCGGGCGGCATCACGGCGGACGCCGACGCGTCGATCATGATCGGCCAGGTGCAGCTGGTCAACGTGTCCGACCCCGAGAAGACGGCGCAGATCCTGGAGTCGCACCTGGGCGAGCTGGCGGAGGTCGCCCGTCACGTGCACCCGCGCATGGAGGCCCGCGGCGGTGGCGTGCGAGGCGTCTACGTGCGCCGCGTCACCTACGACGAGCCCGGTTTCCCCGTAGAGCGCATGGTCGTGCTCGAGTTCCTGTTCGACTGCTGCGACGCGATGGGCGCCAACCTGATCAACACGATCGCTGAGCACCTCGCGCCCTACGTCGAGGACCTCACCGGGGAGCAGGTCGGCCTGCGCATCCTGTCGAACCTGGCGTCGCGACGTCTCGCCCGCGCCAGCGTGCGCGTGGCGCCGGAGCACTTGGCCACCGACGGCATGTCCGGGGCCGAGGTCGCCGAGGGCATCGCCAGCGCCTGGCGCTTCGCCTGGGCTGACCCTTGGCGCGCCGCCACGCACAACAAGGGCGTCATGAACGGCGTCGACTCGGTCGCCGTCGCCACCGGCAACGACTGGCGCGCGATCGAGGCGGGCGCACACGCCTGGGCCAGCCGCGACGGCCAGTACCGCCCCATGACCGTCTGGCGCGTCGAGCCCAACGGCGAGCTGGTCGGCTCCATCGAGATCCCCACCCAGTTCGGCACCATCGGAGGCCCGATCCGGGTGCACCCCAAGGCCAGGGCCAACCTCAACATGCTGGGCGATCGCGGCTCGCGCGACCTGGCGGCGGTGGCGGCGGCGGTGGGGCTGGTCCAGAACATGGGCGCCCTGCGCGCCCTGGCGACCGAAGGCATCCAGGCCGGGCATATGCGCATGCACGCGCGCACTGTGGCGCTCGGCGTCGGCGCGCGGCGGGAGGAGGTCCCGCGCGTGGTCGAGGCGCTCTGCGCCGCCAAGGACTTCTCGAGCGACCGCGCCCTGCAGGTGCTCACCGGGCTGCGCGCGTGAAGCCGGTCGGCCGCGCCTGGGCGAGCGGCAAGCTCATCCTGGCCGGGGAGCACGCCGTGGTCCACGGGCAGCCGGCGATCGCCTTCGCGGTCGACCTAGGCAGCACCGTGGAGATCACCGCCCGCCCCGGCCCCACGGCGATCGACGGGCCCATCCAGGACCCCAAGCTCACCCAGGCGGTGCGCATGGTCGTGGGCGATCACGGCTACGGCGTGTCGATCGCCAGCACGCTGCCGATCGGGCGTGGCATGGGCAGCTCAGCCTCGCTCGCGGTGGCGATCGTGCGCGCTTGGTCGGACCTGACCGAGCAGCCGCTTGACACGTTCGACGCGGCCATGCCGCTAGAGCGCCTCTTCCACCAGAACCCGTCCGGCGTGGACGTGGCGGTGATCGCGCGCGGGGGCGTGCTCCGCTACCAGCGCACCGTGCCGCCGACGATGTCCTCGCTCCCCTGCCCGTCGTGGACGGCGGTGGTGATCGACACCGGCAAGGTGGGCGTGACGGCGGAGCTGGTGGCGGGCGTGACCTCACGTCGCCCCGGCATCGACCCGATCCTGGCCCGCATCGGCGCCCTGGTCGACGAGGCGACCGCCGTGTTGCATGACCCGGCCGCCCTCGGCCCGCTCCTGCTCGAGAACCACACGCTCCTCGCGCAGATCGGCGTGTCGACCCCCCAGCTCGACGAGCTGGTGGGCATGGCGATGGCACACGGCGCGTACGGCGCCAAGCTGTCCGGCGCGGGCGGCGGCGGCGTGGTGCTCGCGCTCACCGACGACCCCGCCCCGATCGTCGCTGGCGCTGAGGCGCTCGGCCTGCGCGCCTGGATCACCCGCCCCGTGGAGGCCCCGTGACCACCGTCACCGCCACCGCCCACCCGAACATCGCGCTCGTGAAGTACTGGGGCAAGCGGGACATCCCGCTGAACCTGCCCGTGGTGCCGTCGCTGTCGCTCACGCTCGACGGCTTTGAGACGCGGACCACGGTCACTTGGGGGTCCGACCGCGACGCGTTCGAGCTCGACGGCGTCCCGGCCGACGCCAAGGCCGCGGCCAAGGTGTTCGCCTTCCTCGACCTGATCGATCCCAAGCGCCCGCCCTGCAAGGTGGTGTCGGCGAACGACTTCCCGACCGGCGCGGGCCTCGCGTCGAGCGCGTCGGCGTTTGCGGCGCTGGCGCTGGCCGCCTCGACCGCGCGTGGCGACGACGTCGACCCCACGCGCCTGTCCGTGCTCGCACGGCAGGGCTCGGGCAGCGCCTGCCGCAGCCTGTGGGGTGGCTTTGTGGAGTGGCGCGCGGGCGAACGACCCGACGGCGCCGACAGCCACGGGCTGCCGCTCGCGGGCCCCGACCACTGGGACGTGTCGATGGTGGTGGCCGTGGTGTCGACCGCCCATAAGCCGGTCGGATCCACCGACGGCATGGAGCGCGCGCGCTTGACCAGCCCGCTCTACGACACCTGGGTCGCGCAGGCGCAGGGTGACGTGAACGTCGGCCGGGACGCCATCTTCGCCCGTGACCTCAACGTGCTGGGCCGCGTGATGGAGGCGTCCACCTACAAGATGCACGCCACCATGCACACCTCTGCGCCGCCGCTGATGTACTGGCAGCCCGCCAGCCTGGCCTGCCTGCACACGGTCTGGGCGCTGCGCGCGGGCGGCCTGAGCGCGTGGACCACGATGGACGCGGGGCCGCAGGTCAAGGTGCTCTGCCGCCGCGCGGACGCCGTCACGGTCGCCGACGCGCTCCGCCCGCACGCCTTGGCGGTTCACGTGCTGCGCCCGGGCGGGCCTGCGCGGATCGTGTCTTGACCAGGCGCTTCTTCGCGCCGGGCAAGGTGGTGGTGGTCGGTGAGTACGCCGTCGTGGACGGCGCGCCTGCGGTGGTCGCCGCGGTCGGGATCGGCGTCGGCCTGCGCTGGTCGGCCGCCGACACGCGCGAGGTGCAGACGCCCTACGGCGACACGCGCTTCGTCGACGCCGCGCTCGACGCTGCGTCCGCCCCCGCCGGGCTCTATGCGTTCTCCGACGACGGCGGCCCCGCGCTCACGTCCAAGCCTGGCCTCGGTGGATCGGCAGCGGCGACCGTGGTGGCGGTGCACGCCGCGCGCGCGCTCCGCGGTGAGGACACCCATCCGGACGCGGTCTACGCGGTCGCGTCCGACGTCCACCGCGCGGTCCAGGGCTCGGGCTCGGGCATCGACGTGGCGGCGTCGACCTATGGCGGCATGGTGCGTTTCCAACAAGGCGTGCGCCCCACCCGCGTCATGCCCTCCCGCCTCGTCGTCGTGTGGACCGGCGCCTCAGCCAAGACCGGCCCGCGCGTCGAGCGCTACCTGGGCTGGGAGGGACGCGCGGCCTTTGTCGCCCGCTCCGCGGAGCTGACCGACTTGTTCCTGGTGGATCCGCTGCGCGCGGTCGAGCAGGACTACGCGCTGCTCGTCGCCATGAGCGTGCAGGCCGGGATCGACTACCGCACGCCCGCGCTGGACCGGATCGTGGAGCTGGCGTGGGTGTTCGACGGCGCGGCCAAGCCGAGCGGCGCCGGCGGCGGCGACTGCGCGATCGCCGTGTTCGCCGAGCCCGACTCCGAGGCCAAGTTCATCGACTCCTGCACCAGCGACGGCTTCACCGTCCTGGGCGCCGAGCTGTCGGACGGCGTACGCGAGTTGGCCTGAGGCTCAGGCTGCGATCGCCTTGAGCTGCCGCCGCCAGCGGAACCACGCCACCGCCGCCGTCACCGTGTAGCCGGCCATCAGCAGCGCGTAGACGTGCAGGCCCTTGGCCTCGTACATCACGCAGGACACCCCATCGATCACCACCCAGTACAGCCAGTTCTCCACCCACTTTCGGGCGGTCAGCCAGGTGGCGAACAGGCTGAACCACATGAGCTGGGCGTCGATGTAGGGCCACGACGCGTCCGTCGCGTGGTCCATCATCAGGCCCCAGCCCAGGCCCACCGACACACACACCACCGCGCCGATCGCGTGGACCCGCAGCGGCCCCTGCGAGATCGGCCGGTCGTCCGCGCTGCCGTTCCAGCCGAACCAGCCGACGAAGCCCAGCACCACGTATGCGGCGTTGAGCCAGGATTCCGAGTACAGCTGCGTGGACGCGAAGAGCGCCACGCTCACCGCGGAGCTGGCGATCCCAAAGGGCCAGGCCCACACGCTTGGACGCGCGGCCAGGACCACGTAGATCACGGCGAGCGAGGTCGCCGTCCACTCCGCCCAGAAGGCCCAATCCGCCGGCATGCGCGCCCCAACGAGCCGCCCCGTTAACGCGACCGCGCCGCCCTAGGTGGCAGATCAGACCCGCGTGTTAGTCGCCCCGCCACCTGGAGACCCTGTTGCACCACCGCATTGCCCTCATCCCTGGCGACGGCATCGGCCCCGAAGTGATCGCCCAGGCCGTCCGTGTGGTCGACGCGCTCGCCAAGGACGGCGGCTTCACGGTCGCCTGGACCACGCTCGACGTGGGCGCGGACCGCTACCTGCGCGACGGCGCGACGCTCCCCGACGAGGCCTTCACCTTTCTGCGCGACGAGTCCGACGCCGTGCTCCTGGGCGCGCTCGGTGACCCGCGCGTGCCGTCCAACGTGCACGCCCGCGACATCCTGCTCGGCCTGCGCTTCCGGCTCGACCTGTACGTGAACTTCCGACCGGTCAAGCTGCTCGACGCCCGCTTCTGCCCGCTCAAGGACAAGACGCCCGACGACGTCGACATGGTCGTGTTCCGCGAGAACACCGAGGGGCTGTACACGGGCATCGGCGGCCAGTTCAAGCGCGACACCGACGACGAGGTCGCGATCGAGGCCGAGCTCAACACCCGCAAGGGCGTGGAGCGCATCATACGCGCGGCGTTTGAGTACGCCCGCGCGCACGGCCGCGGCAGCGTGTGTATGTCGGACAAGTCCAACGCCATGCGGCACGGGCATGACCTGTGGCAGCGCGTCTTCAAGATCGTCGCGGCCGAGTACCCCGAGATCAAGTCCTTCCACCTGTTCGTCGACGTGCTCGCCATGGAGATGGTGCGCGCGCCGGAGCGCTTTGAGGTGATCGTCACGAACAACCTGTTCGGCGACATCGTCACGGACCTGGGCGCGCAGATCCAGGGAGGCATCGGCTTGGCGGCGTCGGCCAACGTGCACCCAGGCAAGCACGCGCTGTTCGAGCCGGTCCATGGATCCGCGCCGGATCTGGCCGGCAAGGGCGTCGCCAACCCGCTCGCCGCCATCCTGACCGCGGGATGGATGTTGGAGCACCTCGGTCACGCCGACTGC
>CANJMY010000116.1 GCA_947475315.1 Pseudomonadota bacterium
ATCCCCGCTGACGCGCAACCCGAGGCCGCCGCCACCGCGCGCGCTCTGCGCGAGCGGCACGGGCTGGCCGACGATCGCGTCGCCGACGATCCGTTCGCCACGCGCTGATCCGGAGCGGTGCGACCGAAGCCGCGCCAGCGCGTCGCGATGCTGCCGCGACCGGAGCCGCGCCAGCGCGTCGCGATGCTGCCGCGACCGAAGCCGCGCCAGCCCCACTGGCCCCTACAGCGACCGCAGCCGCGCCAGATCCTTCGTGATGTTCTTGTGGTGCGCTTCCAGCGTGCCGCCGCCGATCTCCAGCAGCTTGGCGTCGCGCCACAGGCGCTCGACCGGGTACTCGCGGCAGTAGCCCGAGCCGCCCATCACCTGCATCGCCCAGTCGGCGAGCGTCTTGCCCACGGGGGCGGCGAACAGCTTGGCGGCGTCGGACAGGACGCGGGCGTTGCTGTCGGCGCTGACCTCGCGGGCGGCGTTGTAGGTGAGGCACTTTGCGGCCTCGGTCATGGCGTAGCCTTCGGCGATGTAGCGCTGGATCTGGCCGTAGGTGTCGATCGGCTTGCCGAACGCGCGGCGCTCCTGGCCGTGGCGGACCATGATCTCCACGCACCGGTCGGCGATGCCGCAGCTCATGCCGGCCAGCGTGAGGCGTTCCATCTCCAGGTTGCGCATCATGTGGGTGACGCCGCCGCCGATCTCGCCGAGCAGGTTGTTGGCCGGGACGCGGCAGTTGTCGAAGATGAGCTCGGCCATGGTGCTGCCGCGCATGCCCAGCTTGTCGATGTGGTTGCTCGACGAGAAGCCCGGGCAGTCGCGGTCGACCAGGAAGGCGGTGACACGGCCTTCGACCTTGGCGTAGACCAGGAAGCAGAAGCCGTCGCAGCCGTTGGTGATGTAGGTCTTGGTGCCGTTGAGCACCCAGGAGTCGCCATCACGCGTGGCGGTCGTGGTCATGCCGAGCACGTCGGTGCCCGCACCCGGCTCGGTCATGCCCATGCCGGCGATCCACTCGCCGGAGATGACCTTGGGCAGCACGCGGCGCTTCTGCTCGTCGTTGGAGCAGTGGAAGAAGTTGTTCACGAACAGCATGCTGTGCGCCAGGTAGGCCAGCGTGAAGCCCGGGTCGGACTTGGACAGCTCGTGGTGCACGATGACCGCGGCCACCGTGTCCATGCCGGCACCACCCCACTCGGTGGGGACGGTGATGCCCAGCAGGCCCAGGTCGGCCAGCTTGCGGAAGAGCGGCACGTTGAGCTCGCCCAGGGCGTCATGCTTGGCGGCCTGCGGCTCGACCTCGTTGCGCGTGAACTCGGCGATCATCGCGCGCAAGGCGGCGTGCTCTTCCGTGGGCGTGAACAGGTCGGCGTAGGACATGAGGGCTCTCCAAAAGCGGTGGCGCCTCCTAGCGCGGTCGGGCGGGGTGGGGGAGGCCCCGAGACGCTCTGTGGCGGGCCCGTCCGGCGCGGTTAGGCCGCTGGACTGGCAGGGTGGATCCGATGGCTCGCTTGTTCCTCATCGATGGCAGCAACCACGCGTTCCGGGTGCAGTTCGCGCTGCCGCCGCGGCACGCCTCCAACGGGTTCCCCACGCGCGTCCTGTACGGCTTCACGCTGCTGTTCCAGAAGATGATGCGCACCTGGAAGCCCGACTACGTGGTGGTCAGCTTCGACACCAAGGGCAACTTCCGAGAGCAGCTCTACGCCGACTACAAGGGGCACCGCCCGCCCATGCCCGAGGACCTGGCCCAGCAGTGGCCGCTGCTTCCCCAGATCGTCGAGGGCTTTGGCTACAAGTGCATCAGCCTGGACGGGTTCGAGGCCGACGACGTGCTCGGCACGCTCGCGATGCAGTTCGCGGGCGAAGACCTCGAGGTCATGATCGTCACCGGCGACAAGGACTTCTGCCAGCTGGTCGGCCCCCACGTGTCGCTGCTGGACGAGTCCAAGAGCCTGGTGATCGACCCCGCCGGCGTGGTCGAGAAGTTCGGCGTGCCGCCTGAGCGCGTGATCGACGTGCTGGCGCTCGCGGGCGACGCGTCGGACAACGTGCCCGGCGTCACCAAGGTCGGCATGAAGACCGCCGCCAAGCTCGTGATCGACTTTGGCTCGGTCGACGACGTGATCGCCGCCGCCCAGCGCGGCGACGTGAAGGGAAAGACCGGCGAGCGTCTGGTCGAAGAGGCCGACATGGCCCGCCTGTCCAAGCAGCTCGTGACCATCGCGCTCGACGCACCTGTGGGCGTCACGCTCGACGACCTGCGCCCGCGCCCCATGGACGAGGCGACGCTGCGCGAGCTGTTCGACGCGTGGGAGTTTGGCCTGGTCGCCCGCAAGCTGCTGCCCGACCAGGAGACCGTCTCGTCGGGCGAGGCGACCGTCGCCTCCGACCCGACCGCGATCGCCGACGTGGTCGCGCGCGTGCGCAAGGGCGAGCTCGACTCGTTTGAGCTGCTCACCGACGACGACCCCATCTCGCCCGATCCTCTGGGCATCGCGTGGGGTGGGCCCTCCACCGTGCCGGTGTGGGTGCCGTTCGACGACCTGATGGGCCGCGCGTCCATGTTCAACCTGCTCGCGGATCCATCCGTCCCCAAGATCACCGACGGCGCGCGGCGCGCGTACAAGTCGCTCGCGTCGCACGGCAAGGGGCTCAAGGGCCTGGTCGGGGACGCGCGCCTGCTCGACTACGTCCTGGCGCCGCACGTGCGCGCGCACGGGCTGGAGTCGCAGGCCAGCCGCCACCTGGGCCACACGCTGGGCCAGGGCCGCCCCACGCTGGAAGGCGCCGACCCGCGCGCCCCCGCGACCGTCGAGGCGGCGTCGCTGATCGCGCGCCTGCACGCGCGCAACTTCGCCAAGCTGGAGGCGGGCCAGGTCCACGTCTACCGCGACATCGAGCTGCCGCTCACGCCGATCCTCGCCGAGATGGAGGTCACCGGCATCCGCTTGGACGTCGCGCAGATCGCGGACGTGGACGCGTCGATCGCCGCGCGCCTGGAGGAGGTGCACAAGGAGTGCATCGCGCTCGCGGGCAAGGAGTTCAACCTCGCGTCGCGCCACGAGCTGCGCGACGTGCTGTTCGTCGATCTCAAGCTGCCGGGCAGCAAGAAGGTCAAGGACGGCTGGTCGACCGAGAGCAGCGTGCTCGAAGGGCTGGTCGAGCTGCACCCGCTGCCCGAGCGTGTGCTCGAGTGGCGCTCGCTCGACAAGCTGCGCGGCACCTACCTGACCAAGCTGCCGGAGTACGTCGCGCGCGACGGCCGCATCCACACCACGTTCGCGCAGGACGTGGCAGCCACCGGGCGCCTGTCGTCGACGGATCCGAACCTGCAGAACATCCCGGGTCGCACGCCCGAGGGTCGTCGGATCCGCGCGTGCTTTGTGCCGGCGGACGGCCACGTGTTCCTGTCGGCCGACTACAGCCAGATTGAGATCCGCATCCTGGCGCACGTGACGGAGGATCCGGTCCTGCTGGCGGGCTTCCTGGCCGGCGAGGACATCCACCGCCGCACCGCGATCGAGATCTTCCGCGCTGACCCCGACAAGGTGACGATCGCGCAGCGCTCCGCCGCCAAGGCGATCAACTTTGGCCTCATCTACGGCATGAGCGCGTTCCGCCTGGCGCGCGATCTGGGCATCGAGCGCGGCGAGGCGCAGAAGATCATGGACGGGTACTTCGCGCGTATGCCGAGCGTGCAGGCGTGGATCGAGGCGACCAAGGCGTCCACGCGGACCCATGGCTACGTCGAGACGCTCTACGGCCGTCGGCGCTTGATCCCCGAGATCCACAGCAAGATGTTCCAGGAGCGCACCGCCGCGGAGCGCGAGGCGGTGAACACGCCGATCCAGGGCACGGCCGCCGACCTGATCAAGATGGCGATGCTCAAGGTGCATGCGGCGCTCGCGGCGACCGGCAGCCGCGCCAAGATCGTGCTGCAGGTGCACGACGAGCTCTTGCTGGAGGTCCCGCGCTCCGAGATCGACGCGGTGCGCCCGCTGGTGGCCGACGCCATGCGTCACGTGGCCGACCTGCGCGTCCCGCTCGAGGTCACCACGTCCGTGGGCGACAACTGGGATCAGGCGCACGGGTGAGGGGACCGCCGCTCCCCTGTCCGGACGTACGGACAGGGGAGCGCGCCCGCCCGTGAGGGGTGTTCAGAGCTGCGTGAGCTTGAACCGCTGGATGACGTCGACCGCGCCCACGGCAAACGAGGCGTCCTCGAACTTCGGCGGCCCGAACCAGCCCTTGGCGTCGCGCGTGGCGCCCACCGGCTCCTTGGGCATGGGGATCACGCTGCGGACATCGACCACGCCGTTGAGGTTCTGGTCGTGGACGGCGAACCCGGCCCACGTGCCAGGCGGCACGCCCTCGAAGACCACGGTGGTGACGGGCGACACGGCCGGCGTGAGCTTTCGGAACGTGGCTTTGGCGCCGTCTGCTGGGAAGCCGGTCGGCGCGTCGTAGAGCGCGATCATGAGCTGACCTTCCGTCCCGGTCACACCGGCGATCTGCAGCGTCACCCGCACGCCTTCGCCCGCGCTCGCCACGCCCGACACCCACAGCAACCCGACCACCGACGCGCGCCACATCCCGCCACCTCTCACGGGAAAGATAGCGACTTCCGCGCCGGGCCACGGTCAAGCTGCGTCGCGTGTCGTGCGTAGCGCCATCGACGGGCGCGCTGGGATCGCTGCGATAGAAGTTCCGCTCTCGCGCCGATGGGAGGCGTCCGTGCTGCGTCGTTCCATGCTGTGCTGCCTGTTGGTGCTCCAAGCGTGCGTGGCGCTGGGCTTTGGCGACCCACCCAAGAAGCACACGACCAAGCACAGCACGCCGCGCGGGCCGCTGGTGTCGGCGCCCCATGAGTCGCCCGAGCTGGGTGGCGGCGTCGGCACGTCCACCTGCGACCCGCTCACCCCCGGCAGCGCCGCGAGCGCGCCGCCTGAGACCACGCCGTCCAACATCCTTCTGATCGTGATGGACGACGTCGGGCCAGAGATGATCGGCGCGTACCACATCCCCAACGAGGCTCCGCCGACGCCCACCATCGACGGGCTGGCCGCGCAAGGCGTGCGCTTCAACCGCGCCTGGGCCGACCCGTGGTGCTCGCCCACGCGCGCGACGATCATGACCGGACGCCACGCGCGCCGCTACGGGATCGGCCGGGCGATCGAGCCGTTCCACGAGCGCACCGTCTTGCCGCAGTCGGAGGTGTCGCTCCCGCAGTGGATCGGCGATCACGCGCCGTGGTCACTGACGCGCGCGCTGTTCGGCAAGTGGCACCTGACCGCCGCCATCGCGGGCCCCGGCGCGCCGCTCGACTACGGGTTCCAGCGCTTCAGCGGCACGATGGCCAACCTCGACGCGACCGACGCGTTCGACCGCAAGTCCATGTCTTACACGTCGTGGGAGGCGATCGACGACGACGTGATCACCCGTCGCAAGGGCTACGCGACGTCGGCGGTGGTGGACGACGCGCTCGCGTGGACCAAGGCCCAGAGCGGCCCCTGGTTCGCGTGGGTGGCCTTTCACGCCGCGCACACCCCCTGGCACACGCCACCCCAGGCGCTGCACACCTACGGGACGATCCCGAAGAAGACGATCCCCACGCGCGAGCGCGCGATGATCCAGGCGATGGACACTGAGATCGGGCGCCTGCTCGATGGGCTGGGGGCGGACGTGCGCGCGCACACCAACGTCATCGTCCTCGGCGACAACGGCACGACCGGCGGCGTGGGCCTAGAGCAGTTCAGGCACGTGAGCGGCAAGTCCACGCTCAACGAGCACGGCGTGCGCGTGCCGCTCATCGTGTCGGGGCCCGCGGTGCGCACGCCCGGTCGCGCGGTCGACGCGCTGGTGCAGACCAGCGATCTCTTCCTCACGATCTCGGAGCTGGCCGGCGTCGACGGGCTCGCGATCGACTGGCCGATCGACAGCGTGAGCCTGCTCCCGTACCTGCGCGACCCCGCCCAAGGGCCACGCCGCGCGTGGGTGTACGCCGAGGTGTTCACGCCCAACAACGACGACGCGCGCAAGCCCAAGGACGAGCGCGCGGCGCGCGACGATCGCTACAAGCTGGTGCGCAGCAAGGGCGTGGACACGCTCTACGACATGGGCGCGTCGTGGGTCGACCCCAAGCCGATCGTCGCGCACGATCAGCTGGGGCGCGACCGCCAGGCAGCGCTCACGAAGGTGCTCGACGCGTGCGGCGGCGCCTCGCTGGCACCACCCGCAACCGCACCACCCGCGGCCCCCAAGGTCAGCGGAGGCTGATCAGCCGACTCGCCTGCGACTGTGTCACGTCCGGCGCGTGGCCGTTCGCCCGCCAGTCGATCACGCCGTCGACCACGCGCTCGGTGGCGCGCCCGTGCGAGAGCTGCACCAGCACCACGTCCGCCTGGATG
>CANJMY010000117.1 GCA_947475315.1 Pseudomonadota bacterium
CTGGGCGGAGAAGGTGCCGCGGTGGTTCATCAGGGTCCAGCCGTCGGACGCCTCGCGGGCGACCGTCTTGCCGGTGGTGAGGAAGGGCTCGACCGTCAGCACCATGCCCTCGTGGAAGCGGCGGCGGTCGGAGCGGTCCTCGTAGCCGGGGATGAACTGCGGGTCCTCGTGCAGGCTGCGACCCACGCCGTGGCTGCCCAGGTTGCGGATCACCGCGAAGCCGGACTCGCGCGCGACCTGCTCGACCGTGCGACCGATCAGGCGGATCTCGCGGCCCGCGCGCACTTCGAGGATGGCCTCGTCGCGGGCGCGGAGCGCGGCGGCGCACAGGCGCGCCTGTAGCTCCGTCGGGTCGGCGCCGACGACGAAGCTGCCGCCGGTGTCGCCGACGTAGCCGTTCAGGTAGGCGCTGACGTCGATGTTCACCAGGTCGCCCGCACGAAAGACGCGCCGACCCGGCACGCCGTGCGCGACCTCCTCGTTGACCGAGATGCACGTGGCGCCGGGGAACGCGTAGGCCTTGATCGGCGCGGACTCGGCGCCGTGGCGCTTGAGGAAGGCGGCGCCGATCGCGTCCAGCTCGGCGGTCGTCATGCCGGGCTGGGCCTGCTCCTGCATGTGCACCAGGCAGTTGGCCACCACCCGCCCGGCGGCGAGCAGGCCCTGCAGATCGCTGTCACTGTCGATGGTCATGCTGGTTTACGCGTCCGGGTCCAAGAATCCCCGCCTACCGCGGTCCTTTCACCGGCGCCCGATCAGGGGACGAACGACTGCCGACCCTCAGCGATCGCGCGCAGGGTGGCCGCAGGCGTCGCGGGCTGCGCCGCACACCACGCCAAGAAGGCGGGGAGGGTGGTGTCCGGGTGGACCTGGTGCTGGTCGGTGCGGCCCTCGTCCATCCACCGCACCACGCTGGCGAGCAGCTTCTCGTGGTAGCCCTCGTAGACCGTCAGATCGCGCAGCGCCTCGGCGTTCGGGTCGCTGCCGTCGACCACCGCCGCCGCCCGCGCGCGCAGCTCGGCCAGCGCGCCCGGCTCCGTGTCGAGGATCGCCAAGTCGTAGAGCAGGTTCTCCCCGGGGTGGTAGGCGGCCAGCAGGTGGCGGATGACGTGGGTCACGCTGCTGCCCAGGCCGGTCTGGTCGCCGGGGTTCACCGCGCGGGCGCGCAGCACCGCGGGGATCCGGTACAGCCGCTGATCCATGCGCTTGGCGCCGGGTGTCTGCCGCACCGGCGCGCCGTCGGACAGCCCGATGGTCTCGGGGCGCTTGGCCACGCGCACCCACATGTAGACCACGCCCAGCCACGCCTGCCACAGGTTGGGCTTCACGGCGATCACGCCGTCTGCGTGCAGTCGCTCCAGGCGCGCCTCGATGCGCTTGGGGCTCCAGAGCAGCAGGTACCACCACGGCGCCATCATGCGGTCCCCTAGAAGAAGCACTGGCCGAGCCCGCGGTAGGTCGGCACGGAGTCCACGACGCCCTCGCCGCGGAACAGCAGGTAGCGGTTGAAGCGTTCTGCCAGCTCGCCGGCCTTGGCGTGGCGGCAGATCACCGGGTCGCCCACGTTCAGCGCGGGCGCGTCCGGGCCCACCTGGAACGGCGTCTGGACCTCGCCGAAGCCCTCCAGGCCGACCGGACGCAGGCCGCGTGGCGCGTGCACGAGCGGACTGCGGTCGGCGCCGGGCGGGCCGGACGCGGTGTAGCCGCCGCCGGTGCAGGTCAGGTGGTCCGGGTCGGACCGGCGGGCGACGGCGATCGCGAAGAAGGCCGCGGGCTGGAAGGGGAGGCGGTCGTACCCATCGAACAGGTGCGAGTCCAAGAAGCCCGACCCCGCCGTGATCTCCGAGCAGGTCGAGTCGCGCGCGGTGCTGTGCACGCTGCCGCTCCCGCCGCCGTTCACCAGGCTGACGGTCACGCCCTCGCCGCGCAGCGCGTCCACCACCGCCCGCCGGCGCCGCGCGGCCAGCGGCACGCTCGACGCCTTGATCAGCTTGCGGACCAGGCCCATCGCCGCCTCCGACGCGCCTTCGCCGACCGCGTCGCGCAGGCCCGCCACCTGCGCCTCGTAGGCCAGGACCGCGTCGATCTTCAGGCCGGGCAGGTCGCGCACGCCGCGGGCCAGGCGCACCGCGTCCTCGGGGCCTCGGATCGGGCTGCGACGCACGCCCAGGTGCGCGGCGCCGTTCATCGGTCGCCAGGACACGTCGACGTCGACGCACAGGCGCAGCGTGATCCCCGCGCCCTGCGCCGCCGCGGACAGCAGGCGCGCTTGGGCCAGATCGTCGACCGTCACCCACACGTCGGTCCGCGCCGCCGCCCGCACCACGGCCGCCGCCTCGTCCGCGCGCGAGATCGGGTAGCCCAACAGCAGGTCGGTGAAGCCCTCCTCGGCCAGCCACGCCGTCTCGTGCGCCGAGTAGGTCATCAGGCCGCGCACCTTGGACCCGCCACGCTCCAGAATGTGGCGGAGCAGGGCCGGCACACGCACCGACTTGGTGGCGATGCGCAGCGTCTGGCGGTCGCCCAGCGCGCCCGTCAGGAGCGCCAGATTGGCGTCCAACGCGTCCAGGTCGATCAGGGCGGCGGGCAGCGGTGAGCCGTCCAGCACGCGCCGGAAGCGCGCCCACATGTGGTGATCGTTCGTGACCAACTCCGCCCCTCGCGGACGCCTACGATACCGCGCGGGCTGGACGGCCGCGATATGGCGGGCCGCCAGGAGGCCCCGTTGGCCGAACCGTTGAACATGCAGCGCCGTGGCGCCCTGGGGATCGTGGTGCTCGTGGTGCCCGTGGTGAGCATCATCGCCGTGGGCATCGGGTACGGCATCCTGCTTTGGTACGGCTACGCCGGGCGCCCGGCCGAAGGCCCCAACACACGCATCGACTTTGAGGCGTGCCCCGCCGCGCAGGCCGTGATCGCCAACCGCGTGGAGCGCATAGGCCTGCCCAACCCGGTGTTCACGGCGACGGAGAAGGGCTTCTCGCTGACCGTGCGCATGCCGGCCGACGAGAAGGTCGCCGCAGACATCCCCGCGACGCTCGTGGCGCCTGGCAAGCTCGAGGTCGCCCGCGGTGAGCACGACGGCCTGATCGCCAGCTCTGAGGACATCGACGACGTCTCGGTCTCCATGGGCTTCATGGACGCGCCGCGCACCTGGATCAAGCTCAAGCCCGCCGCCACCGCGCGCCTCAAGGACGCGATGAGCGCCGACATGCAGGGCCACATCTCCATCTGGGTCGACGGTGAGGTGGTCACCCGCCGCAAGAACGCGCCGCCTGTGGCCGACGGTCAGCTCGACCTCGCGGCGGAAGGCCAGGCCGACGTGAACGTGGTGACCTTCGCCGCGGCGATGGGCGTGGTCCTGTCGAGCGGACCGCTGCCTTGCCCGGTGACGCTGTTGGGCAGCACTCAGCTCGACAAATGAGCCGCGCGCCTGTCCTGGCGGTCGTGCTGGCGCTGGCCTGCTCCGGCGCCGACGAGCGCTGTGACGTGGCGCAGCTCGGCAAGCTGGCCGCCCCGGTCGGCGCGGACGACTGCGGCACACAGGACCCAGGCGGCACCGACGTCGACACCTGCATGGCCGGGCACCTGCGCGACGGCGTGCCCTTCGTCGGCGTGACGCAGGAGGCGGGCGTGCTCGACCTCGTCGCCCGCAGCTGGGTCTACGACGGCACCACCGTCACCCTCTTCCTCGGCCGGTTCACGTCCTGCACGTCCGACGGCTGCCTGGGTGAGGTCGAGCAGCTCGACTGCCCCGCGCCCGTCCCGACCTTCGACGGCGACGCAGGCACCATCACCTGTACGTGGCCGACCGCGCCTTGCGGCCCGATCGTGTGCGGCGGTGACGGCGACGGCTGCGCGATCTGACGCTCATGGCCCGAGCTTGTTCGACGGCGGCTTGGCGTTGGGCGGCAGCAGGAACGTGATCGGCGGCCCGCAGCGCAGGGTGAGCTTGGACGTGCCGACCTCGAGCTCGCCGTCCAGGTTGTAGCGGATCGGCTTGGTCGCGGTGAGGCGAACCTCGCGCGCCGGCGCGTCGAACATGAGGGAGCGTCGCGGCAGGCGGCCCATGCGGATGCGGAGAAGGTCCCCGGCGAAGCGCGCGGCCGTGCTGCCGACGCCGAGCATGTGGAAGTGCTCGGGGTGGTCCAGCACCGCCATGTGCGGCCGGAAGCCCAGGCCGAGGTCGTGCATGCCGCCCGCGCTCAGCAGGAGCCAGTCGCGGATCGGCCAGGTGTGCCCGTCGACCAGCACCTCGGCGCTGACGCGCTCGAACAGGCGATCATGGAGCTCGCCGCCGGTGAGCGCCGCCGCCACCGCAGACGCCAGCGTGCGCGCCGCCTTCTTGGGCGACGTCGGCTCCGGCCCGCGCTCGTACTCCTCGATGAAGGACGCGATCAGCCCCGCGCCGAACAGCCAGCCCCAGCGCGACTCGCCCACCTGGATGGGCCAGCGGCGGGTCTTGCCCATCGTCCCGCCGGAGACCAGGGCCTGGAGCTGCTCGTTCGGCGTGCCCCGGTTGCCCGTCGACTTGCTGATCGTGTTCATGGTGCCGCAGTGCAGCACGTAGAGCTGCGGCAGCGACTCGCGCGGCCACGTGCGGAGCAGCGCGGTCGTCACCTGGCTGACCGTGCCGTCGCCGCCGGCGATCACGATCGTGTCCGCGCCGAACTCGCGGGCGTCCATCAGCGCCTCGGGTAGGTCGCTCACGCCGTGGGTCTCCAGCAGCGTGCCCTTGCCTTGGGCGGTCCGCCACAGCTCGTCGATGAGCTTGCGATCCTCGCGAAAGGCGCGCGACTGCACATTGGGGAGGAGCGCGATTCTCATGGCCGCCGGTACTCCGGGACGCAGGGGGTCGGCCCTGCCGCATCGCATGTTACCGCGCTGCGGCGAGCGACGGAGGGGTGAAGATGCGACCGATCCTGGCGCGACTGGAGCTTGGCGAAGGATTTGGCCCGGGACCGCGCGTGCGTCCGGTGCCCGATCGCTTCGTCGCGGACTTCGACGACGTGCTCGTCGCGAGGTCGGCGGGCGGTCTGGCGCTGCTCGACCCGGGCCTGGGCGCGGACACCGATCCGCGCGTGTTAATCACCAGCGATCTGGTCTACGGACGCGTCCGCATCGAGGCGTCCTACGCGCGCTGCGTGGCTCGGGCGGGCGGGCGGCCGTGGCTCGTTCCCCCCGGTGAGACCGACGTAGACGGCCTGCTCGACCTGGCGGACGCGGTTGTGCTGGCGGGCGGCGCGTTCGACATCCACCCTCGCCACTATGGTCAGGCCGTGTCCGCGCGCCTGGACCGGGTGGTCGAAGAGCGCACGACCCTGGAGCTGGCGCTGGCCCGCGGCGCGTTGGCGCGAGGCATCCCCATCCTCGGCGTGTGCGGCGGCATGCAGGCGCTCGCGGTGGTGGGCGGCGGCACGCTCATCCAGGACCTGCCGGCCGAGCCGACGCACGAGCAGCCGACGGACCCCTCGACGCCCTGGCACCCCGTCGCGCTCAGCGGCGCGCTCGCCGGCTGGTTGGGCGACGAGGTGCAGGCGAACTCCACCCACCACCAGGCCGTCGACCGCTGCGGCCCGGACTTTGAAGTGGCCGGGCGCAGCCCCGACGGTGTGATCGAGGCGATCGCCTGGCGCGAGCACCCGTTCGCCGTGGGCGTGCAGTGGCACCCCGAGCGTCTGGGCGACGCACGCCTCTACGAGGCGTTGATCGGCGCGACGCGGGGCGCGCGGTGAGCGTTCGGGCCTGACAACCCGCCAGGTGAGCGTCCAGCGCGACCGTGTCCGCGCGACCCTGAACCGGGCGCGTGACGTGGCAGACTAGGGCGCCGGGGGCGCGCTCGGCTCGGCCGTGCCCACCGGGGGGCGATCAGGCTCCAGTACAAAGGTGACCTCGCGGCCGCCTTTCTGGAAGATCGCCCCGCCGATGTAGCGCAGGATCGGACCTTCGGTGCGCTGCATGTCCACCACCAACGGACGGTAGCCCTCGGCCTCGACCCGGACGATCTGGTGACCGCCCGCCCGATACCGAAAGCGCGCCTGGCCCGGGGTGACCGTGCCAGAACCGTCAGGCAGCAAGACGCTTGCGCCCTCGGGCTGGGAGAGCAGCCGCACGCTGTACGCGCAGCCCTCCCCCCCGAAGGCGATCAAGCCCAGCAGCGTCCAGGCGTAGAGCCTAGAACGGGATGTCGTCGTCACCACCACCGTCGAACCCTCCTCCTCCTCCGCCGCCCGTGTTGCCGCCGCCGCCGCCGCCGTAGCCGCCGCCGCCGCCGCCGCCCCCGTAGCCGCCCCCGTTCGGCACTGCTGGAGTGAACATATCGAGCGGCGACAAGCCGAGCCCGCTGCCGCCGCCGCTGCTGGATGAAGCGCCCATCACACCCACGGTGCGCGGCGC
>CANJMY010000118.1 GCA_947475315.1 Pseudomonadota bacterium
CAAACCCCACGGACCCTCCGAAAGGGCCCGCTGGCGCGCCTCCCCTTCGACGACGTCAGGCGCAGACTGGCCGCGGCGGGGTGCGCGCGCGCGGACCGTTTTAGGTCGGTGCGCGCGCAGCCCCGACGATCAGGCCAAGTCGGAGCCGGGCGCCGCCGACGGTCCAAGGCGCGCCACCGGGCCCGTTCTAGGGGGTTGCCCGGCCCGAGCGGCGAGCGACGCGCCGCAGGCGGACCCGCCAGGGAATGGGGTTGCCCGGCCCGAGCGGCGAGCGACGCGCCGCAGGCCGGGTCTGCAATTCAGCCCCACCCGCAGGGTGCGCGGTGGGACGCCCCCACAACCAGGCCCACCCGCAGGACGCGCGGTGGGACGCCCCCACAACCAGCCCCACCCGCAGGGTGCGCGGTGGGACGCCCCCACAACCAGCCCCACCCGCAGGGTGCGCAGTGGGACGCCCCCACAATCACCCAGTCGACCCTTCAGGACCCCACCCACCGGCCCCAATGCCCCAAAACCCAGAAAGCAAAAAAGGCGATCACCGAAGTGACCGCCCTCCCAGGCCAACAGGCCCGAAACCCGCCGCAGCGAGCCTAAGCGAGCGCCTCACGGAAGTGATGCGCGCGATCCTCGACGGCGATCCAGAACTGCTTCCACGGCCCACGGCCGAGGAGGTCACCTTGGAAGTACATCGGGGGCTTCACCATGGGGAAGCCGGGGGGGACGACGGCGAGCTCCTGGCGGCGGGACTCGATGAGGTCCTTGTGCTTCTCGAGCTTGCGGACGGTGCCGTCGATCAACTCGTAGAAGTTGCCGAGGATGGCCTCAAGCTCCGCGCGGGGGATCTGGCCGTTGGCCGCGTCGATCCAAGAGCCACCGAACTGGGTCAGGTAGTTCTTGAAGCTGGCGAAGCCGTGGTTCATCAGGTCGCGAGCGGTGGACCACTCGGCAGGCGTGAGCTGGTCCTTGGACTTGAGCAGCGCGTGCAGCCGGCCCAGGCGGACCTCGGTCAGGATCATGGCCTGACGCATGAGCAGCATCACGTTCTTGGCGCCTTCCGCGGAGGGGCGCTGCGCGTGCCACTTGAGCTTCTTCAGGTGGCGGTCCATGTACTTCTGCATGCCGGCCGCGATGGCGCCTTCGTCTTCGAAGGTGCTGATCTTGGCGTGGCTGCCGTCGAGCGTCGGGATGGCGCCGAGGAGGGCCTCACCCTCGATCGAGCGCGGGACGTTCAGGCGGTCGAAGAAGTCGGCGATGCGATCGGCGGGCTCCTCGGCGAGCACCTGCTCGACGGTGGATGCGAAGTCCGCCTCGGACTTTGCGGCCTGGCGCACGAGGCTGGAGATGGTCACGGCCTTGGACATTCAGTCACCTCTGTACGGGGAACACACGCGATCAGCCGTGACGCGGAGTTCCCCGGGACCGGCGCCTCTTAATGGATCCACGTCGAACGTTCAACCCGTGGGGCCAGGACGGTCACCAGCGACGGTAGGCGGCGCGGGCTGCGAGCAGGGCGCAGGCGTCGAAGTCCGGCGGGGCGCCCAGATAGTCGGGGAAAGCGTCTCCGCCTTCTAGGACCAGCACGCAGGGGATGGCGACCGCCCGTGCGACCGTCCGTCCCGCCCGATCGGCGACGAGCGCCACGCCCGCGGGATCGCTCGTCTGGACCGACGCGAAGGCGGGGCCGAGGGTGCGCTGATCCAGATCCAGCGACGCGCCGGCGCCACCCTTGAGGTGCAGCGCGTAGAGCTTGGCCACACGCGCGGAGAGCCAGTTGTCGGCGCCCTCCTCGGGGAGTCCGGACCCCTTGGTGCCCAAGCCCGCGCCCAGCTTGCGGATCACGGCGCCCATGTCGTCGCGCTCGTCGGTGCCGGCCACGCCGAAGCACAGGTCGGTGTTGTTGACCAGCGCGTGCAGGATCGGCACGTCGTCCGGGGTGAAGCCGCGCGGCGACTGGCCCGCGCCCGCGCGCGTCACGTTGAAGTCCTGGCCGACCTTGTTGAGCACGGCCGTCTGGTCCGAACCGGCGAGCGCGCCGCCCGCGCCGTTGGCCAGCAGGGCGTCTTCCCGCGTGGTGAGGCCCAAGCCCGCCGCCTGGCGGTAGGTGAGCCGCATCGCGCCGCGCTGGCAGGCGCTGGTCGTCGGATCCGGGGCCGCGAGCAGCGACCACACCGCGCTGGTCGGCACGCCCTCAGGCGGCGCCAGGTACGGGTCCACGGCCGTCCAGGCGATCAGCCGGGCCAGGTTGTCCGGCATGCCGCCCTGCTTGATCAGGCGCTCGGATACGTCGCGGTAGGGGTTGCGGGCGCCGAGGTACCAGCCGCTGAACAGCTTCTCCGGGGCGCCGAAGATGCGCTCCAGCTCGGACTTGGCGGCGTCCGACATCTCCGGCCAGCCGAGCGAGCGCGCCCAGGTCGGGTCCTTGGCGGCCTTGGCGACCAGTTCGGGCAGGTCGACCTTGCCCGTCTCGGGCACGCCGCCGGTGCGGCAGATGTCGAGCTCGGTCTTGCAGTCCTGCATCGAGATCTGCGACGCCTCCAGCTGCGCGGTGGTGGCGATGTTGGACGTGCACTTCCACGCGCCCACCGTCCAGCCGGACATCGCCAGGCCAAAGCCCAGGATCCAGACCGGCGAGAGGAAGGTGCGGTTCTTGATGAACTGCTTGGCCGCCGACGCCATGCGGCCGGGCACGGTGCGCACGAACGTGGACATCGCGCGGCGCTGGGCCTCCTGCGCGAGCCCGCTCTTGAGCTGGGCGGCGCGATCTTCGGCGGCGCTGCCCTTGGCGACCGCGGGCTTGGCGGGCTCACGGACGACCAGACGAAAGCGGATGCCCTGCGGGGTGCCGAGCGCGAAGGCGTCGCCGGGCCGGACGACGGCGGGGCCGGTGAGGGCCTCGGGCGCGCCGCGGTCGCCGCGGAACAGCCAGACGGTCGCGCCGCGCTCGACGGGCGACAGGTAGTAGGTGTCGCCAGACTTGCGGACGATGCGCGCGTGGTGCGGCTCGACGCCCAGGCCCTCCGTCAGCCGGACCTCGTTGTCCTCCGCGGTGCCCAGGCGGTACTCGGCCTGATCGATCGGCCCAAAGAACTCGCCGCCGAAGTCTTCGGTGAGCTGCAGGAAGGGCTGGGGCTGCGCCATCGGCGTCCTCGGCTTGCGCGGGCGACCGTAGCACGGGAGCGGTGCACCGCGCCGCGCGCGCGCTAGGATGCGCGACGTGAGGAAGCCCTGAGCCGTTCCCTGCTCCCGTCCTCGATCCTCCGGCACGCGGCGCCCGCCTGGGTGGCGGGTGTGGGCGCGTGCTTGACCTGGGGCGCGGGTGTGCTCGCGCTGGACGCGCTGCGGCAGGCCAGCTGGCAGGGCGGCGGGGCGCTGATCGACGGTGGGACGGAGGGCGCGCTGCTGCTGTCGGCCATCGCCGCGGCGGGCGCTGCGGGCGCGGTGTGGACCGAGGTCCGCGTGGAGCGCGCGCCGCGCTTGGCGGCAGGCCTTGAGGTCGCGCTGGCGGCGCTGGTCGCGCTGTGGGTGTCGGTGCTGGGTGTGGTGATCGCGGGCGCGCTGGCGCCGTCCGCGTCGGTGCTCGCGCTGCGGGTGCACGTCGGTCCGTTCCTGGCCGCCGGCCTGGGCGCGTCGTTCGGCACGTTGGCGCCACGGTTCGCGCGCAGGCTGGTGGAGTGGGCGCAGGTTCGCTGGGACACGCGCTTCTTCCCGTCGCCGCCCGCGCCGGACGCGGGGATCGTCTCCAGCTTGGCGCTGCACACGATGGCCGGCGTCGCGGCGGGCGCGGTGGGCGCGCTGGCCTGGTATCAGGTGGGCATCGCGCTGGGCGATCGGTTCCTCGCCATGGGGATCGCGGGCTGGCTGGTCGTCGTGGTGTCGGCGCTGCTGACCACGGGCGTGCCGCTGCGCGCCTTCCAGGGTTGGCTGCGGGTCCGGGTGGGCACGCGCGCGGGTTGGCGTGTGCCGCTCGACGCCATGAGCGTGGTCCGGTCGGAGCGCTTCGTCGGCAGCTTCCCGGTGGGCATGGACGTGCACCTGCCCGCGTCCGAGGGCGTGGCGCCGGTGCACGCGTCGGTGCGCGCGGCGCCGGATGGAACCTTTGCGGTGCGCGGGCTGTCCCGTGAGCCCGTTCGGCTGCAGCGCTTCCTGGAGTGGGTCGATCTGGCCGTGGATCCCACGCTCCCCGCGCCGCTGGAGACGCCCTTGGTCGACGGCGACCGGGTGCGCTTGGGCGATCGCGTCGAGATCGAGCTGGTGGTCGTCCCGCGGGAGGATGGTCCATGATCGCCGCCCTCCTGTTCGCGGCCGCGCTCGCGCAGACCGCGCCTCCCGCCACGCCTGACATCCCGCTGGAAGACTCGGCGTGGCGCGTGTCGACGCCGTGGTCGCCGAGCAGCTCGGGCTACCGGCTCAACGTGCTCGCGGATCGGACTGCGTGCAGCGCGCGCGGTCGCGCCGACGTGGACGCCTGCCTGCCGTGGGTCGACGCGCCCGCAGGGCAGCTGCACGTGTCGCTGGAGGTGACCGACGGCGACGCGCCGGTCGCGTTCGCGCTCAGCAACGAGCGCTTGGTGGTGGGCATCGGAGGCACCGAGGGCTTCATGCCCGTGCCGCGCGAGGACATCGCGGTCGTGCCGCATGATCCGGCCGGGTACCGCCAGCTCTATGTGATCCTCATCGACCGGTCCGCGTCCATGTACGATCCGCGCGGCGAGCACCCGCCCGCCATGGCCGACGTGGTGGGCACGCTGCGCAGCGAGGCGGTCCGCAAGACCTTCTTCCCCGAGGGCGCCGACGTGCGCACCGGCGTGCTGCTGCTCACGTTCAGCGACCACGTCGCGGGCGTCGCGGGGCAGCCCTGGAAGGACGCGGAGATCCTGGAAGACGACAAGGACTACGACGCCGCCCTCGACCAGCTGCTCTACGTCCCGCCCGCCGCCTACACGGACCTGTACGGCGCCGTGGAGACCGTGGTGGACGGGGTCCTGCTCGACCCGGACGTGGCCGCGTTCGTCGACTTGACGCACGCCTACCCAGCGGTAGTGGTGCTGACGGACGGCTTCCACGACCCGCGCGCGGCGCAGACCTGCGGCGACAACGCGGCCCCGCTGACCGCGCTGCTCGACCGCGTCCGTCGCTCGCGGACCGCGATCGGCAGGCCCGCGCCGGTGGTGCACGCGGTGGGCTTTGGTCAGCCGTACCGGCCGGAATTCCACGTCCCGGCGCTGGGCACGGAGCGCATCACGCCTGAGCTGCTGTGCGGCGCGGACGCGGGGCAGCGCATCGACGGGGCGCTTGAGAAGCGCGGCATCGACAACGCGTCGCTCTCCATGCTGGCCGATGCGGGCGGCGGTCGCACCTACGTGGGCGAGGACGTGCGCGACCTGGCGACCTTCCTGGCCGGGTCGGTGACGCGCCTGCACAAGTGGTTCGAGGTCTACATCCGCCTGGACGCCGAGCGGCACCAGGAGTTCCGTCAGCGCTTCCGCGCGCCCATGCCGCTGCTGCTGCAGGCGAGCGGGCCGCAGCGCGTCGAGTCGCGCCTGACCTTCTACCCGCACCCGTGGATCGACGAGCCTCGGGCCGCGCTGGCGCCTGGGGCGCCGTGGTCGTCGCGCGGGCGCGTCGGCGCGGTGCTTGGCTGGGTGGTGCTGGCGATCGGCGCGCACCTCTTGATCGTCGCGTTGGGCGTGGCGTGGCGGCACGGCGCCCGCGCGATCGGTCGACGCGGACTTGAGGCGCCAGAACCCCCCTCGCCTGGATAGGCACCCGCCCGGAGTCTCCTGCATGGCCGGCCCGCCCGACGACATCCCGCGCCCCCCTCGTCCGATGCGACCGGTCCGTCCGACGCGTCCGGCCGAGGAGACCCTGGCGCCGTCGGTGCCGAACGCGCGCCCTGTCGCGCCGATGCCTGCGGCGCCCGCCGCTCCGGAAGGCCACGCCGCCACCCGCTTGGTCGACCTGCGTGACGTGCGCGCAGGGGAGGAGGAGCCGCCGCACGCGCCGGCGCCGCCTCCGGTCGCGCCGCCGCCGCGCGCCTCGCACCCGCTGCCGCCGCCCCCCAAGGTGGTGGTGACCGCGGCCGCCTCCGTGGCCCCCGCTCCGCCACCGGCGTCGCGAACGGGCTCTTGGCGTCAGGTCGCGATCCTGGGCGGGGGCCTCGCGCTCATCGCGGGTTCCATCGGCGTGTTGGCGTGGGTGGTCTCGCTGACGTCTGAGCCCGAGGTCGCGACGACGGTGCCGCCGCCGTCGGACATCGCGGTCGAGGTCACGCCGCCCCCGGCCGCGCCCGCGGTCGCCGCGACGCCTGCACCC
>CANJMY010000119.1 GCA_947475315.1 Pseudomonadota bacterium
ACCAGCTTCACCGCCACGTCGCCGCCCTGACGCGCCGCCATCGACGCCACGCGGTGACGGCCGCGGTACACCGCGCCCATCCCCCCCACGCCCACCATCTCCAGCAGGTCATAGGTGCCGACTTGGTCCACTTGCGACGCGCCGGGCGGCGACGTGGCGCGCGTGCTTTGCGGAGGTGTGCTGCCCGAACCGCGGGCCATCAGCAGCCGGGTCTTGGCCTCAAACTCTTCAGGCGTCAGCAGACCGCCGTCCCGCAGCTGAAGCAAACGAACCAATTGCTCTTGCGTGTCCATCTTGCGGCCCCCTCTCTCTCGATTCCGATCGAATCGGGTGCGCCCTAATGCAGTGCTTCCGCCGACGCGACCAGGGTGTTCCGGGGGCAATCCCTTAGACCACCCATGGGTGGGACCCGAATAGGGGCCCCATCGTTAGGCTGCGCGCATCACGTGGTCGACCACGCACCGAACTTAATCGAAATTACCTTGGTCCTATCATGATTACATGATAGGTGAGCGCTGTCTGCCGGATCACAGCAAGAACTTTCCGAAATTCCGGACTTTACCTCTTGGACCTTGCGTTTGAGAGTCTGGTGTCCACGCACACCCCGGTCGTCAGCCCCATGCAGTTCGGTGATCGGATAATCGCCCCCCACGACGAGGCTTGGTGGTCACGCCCATGAACGTTCGCTGTCCTTCCTGCGCGGCCCAGCTGGAGCCAGCCGCAAAGTTCTGTGGCGCGTGTGGATCCCAATTCCGCGTCGCGCCCAGCGCGTCCGCCGCCCTGACCGAGTGGGTCGTCGGCTCCGGAGATGACGTGCACGTGCGGCTCGACTTCCCGTCGATCAGCCGCAGGCACCTGGCCGTCACCCGCACCGCCGACCCCAACATCCTGTCCATCCGCGACCTCGGAAGTTCGAACGGGACCTACCACCGGGCCGTCCGGGTGGAGTCCGCCCAGGTCTCGCTCGACGACCTAGTCCAGCTCGGGCTCATGCCGGTGCCCGTGCGCAAGCTGCTCCCTGCCGAGCAGCCGACAGCGTCCGAAGGTGGCCGAACGCTCACCGTGGGTCGCGACCAGGGCGACATCCGCGTGGAGCTGCCGGTGGTGAGCGGGCGCCACGCCGAGGTACGCCTCGGTGGGCACGGGCTTGAAGTCCGCGATCTCGGAAGCTCCAACGGCACATACGTAGACGGCGTGCGGATCAGCGGATGGACCGCCGTCCCGCCTGACGGCCGCCTGCAGCTGGGGTCATACCGGGTCCCCCCGCCGCAGCTCGACCACTGGCGACAGCAGCTCGGCACGCCCAGCGAGCGTCCCGCGAGCACCGGTGTGGAGGTGCCGCTCACCGGCACCATCACCATCGGGCGCGATCCGGCGTCCGCGATCGTCATCGACCACCCCACGATCTCCTGGAACCACGCCCGGGTCGAGGTGAAGAACGACGTCACCACGATCTACGACCTGCGCAGCTCCAACGGCGTCTTCGTCAACGGCCAGAAAGTCAGCTCGGCGACGGTGTCGGTGCAGGACGACGTCCGCCTGGGCTCTGTTCCGCTCAAGCTCAAGGCGGGTGCGATCGTCGCGCCGCGTAAGTACCGTGGCGAGATCCGACTGGACGCGCGCGCCGTGACGCGCAAGCTCGACGCGGGCGCTGCGGCCGGCAAGGTCATCTTGGATGACGTCTCTCTGACCGTGTTCCCGGGCGAGATGGTCGCGCTGATGGGCCCGTCAGGTGCCGGCAAGACGACGCTGCTCGAGGTGCTCACCGGTCAGCGTTCGCCCTCTGCGGGTACCGTGCTGGTCAACGGGAACGACCTGCACGCGCAGCGGCAGACGTTCGCCGATCGCATCGGGTACGTGCCGCAGGAAGACGTCATGCACCGCGACCTCACGGTGTTTGAGGTCCTCCACTACGCCGCTCGGCTGCGCCTCCCCAATGACCTGCCGGACTCGGCCGTGCGCGATCATGTCGAACGACTGCTCGACCGCATGGGCCTGGCCCACATCCGCGACACCCTGATCGGCGGTGAAAACGTGCGCGGTGTGTCGGGTGGGCAGCGTAAGCGCGTGAACATCGCGCTCGAGCTGCTGACCGAGCCACCGCTCCTTTTCTTGGACGAGCCCACGTCCGGCCTAGATGCCACGTCCACGTTGGAGGTGCTGCAGGTACTCCGTGGCTTGGCCGACGAAGGCAAGACCATCATCATGACGATCCATCAGCCTCGCGTCGAAGCGTTCCGGCTGGTGGACATGCTCCTGTTGTTGGCCAAGGGGGGCAAGCTCGCCTACTTCGGGCCTGGCGCGCCAGGGGCGGCCGAATACTTCTCGGCCCGCAGCCCGATCAAGCACAAGTCGGACTCCAATCCGGCGGACTACGCGCTCGACGCACTCGACCCCGCAGACGCCAGCGCCGGAAAGCCTCCGACATACTGGAAGGACGAGTACCTCAAGAGCGAACAGCATCGAGCCTACGTGGCGTCGCGCGCCGCGGACAAGGACTCCGCCCAGATCCAGCCTTCGGCGACCAAGTCGGGCCGTGGTCCCTCCCCGTTCAGCCAAACGATGACGCTGCTTCACCGGACGGTTCGTCGAAAGACGCGCGACACCACCGCCCTGACGCTGCAGGCGCTTCAGCCCACGATCGTGGGTGCGCTGCTCGGCTGGATCTTCAGGGCCACCGACATCGACTGGCCTTTGGAGAAGCCCACGGCGGAAAGCGCCCTGTCCTCCCTCACCGCGCAGCTGACACCCGACATGCAGGCGGCCAACAAGATCCACGCCGTCCTCTTCCTGGTGGCCGCCACGGCGTTTTGGTTGGGCTGCAGCAACGTCGCGCGAGAGCTGGTCGCTGAGCGCTCTGTCTACCGTCGTGAGCGCATGTCCGGGCTTTCCACACTGGCCTACCTCACGTCCACCTTCGTGGTTCAAGCCGTGATCGGCTTGGCGCAGGTGCTTGTGTTGACGGCGCTGGTTTGGGGAACGCTGCCGCTCGGTTCGTCGCTCGCGGCGGGAGCCGCCGTCGCCTGGCTCACACTCGCGGTGGGCGTGGGCATTGGCATGCTCGTGTCGTCGGTGGTCAAGACCGAAGTGACCGCCATTTCCACGCTTCCGCTCCTGCTGCTGCCCCAGCTGATGTTGGCGGGGTACCTTCAGCTTTACCGTGACCTGTCGGACGGACTGCGCGCCCTGTCCGCGATGATGCCCGTGCGTTGGGCATTTTCAGCCCTTGTCGCGCTGGAATACGAAGCCACCGAACCGATTTACTCCTTGAAGGACGCCATCGGATTCCCCGAGGAATCGTACGTGGCGCCCTCAATCCTAGTTGCGTGTGTCGCCGCGACGCTTGTGGCGACTTACGTCCGCCTCGCTACCACTTCCAGCTCCACCGGTTCGTAACAATGCGATTTTCGAATACGTTGATTCTAAGTGCGTTGTGGGCGGCGCCCCAAGCCGCTTATGCCATTGGGCCTGAGAT
This sequence comes from Pseudomonadota bacterium, assembly GCA_947475315.1. Taxonomy (GTDB): domain Bacteria; phylum Myxococcota_A; class UBA796; order UBA796; genus CAIOSP01. The sequence goes on from CANJMY010000119.1 coordinate 3,476, forward strand.
CGTGGCCGTCATCGAGCATGACCCCACGCTCCAGATCGTCCTCGCGCCGGGGGGCGACCTGCCTGCGCTCAAAGACGTCAAGGTCGAGATCCAAGACAGCTACGCCCAGCCGACTAGCGTCACTCAGCTGGTGGACTCGGGCATTCCCGTGGCGACCGCTATCGCCGTGGACACGAGCGGCTCGATGTCGCGCACCTTCTCGGAAGTGCAGGACGCGCTCCGCACGTTCGTCAACGGGATGAAGGGCGGCGACGTTGTCCTGATCACCAACTTCGATGAGCAGGTCGAGGGTCTGGAGGCCGCTTGGCAGCAAGCGGACGGCAAGGACACGCTCATCTCGCACATCGACGAGATGAAGGCGGACGGCAATTTCACGCACCTCTACGAGGGCCTGAATGGGGTTGTGGATCGCCTGGTGAGCGACTCGAGCGCCTACCCTCTGCGAACGGTGCTCGTGCTGTCCGACGGTGCCGACACCGGCTCGCCGGATGGCAAGACGCTGGATCGCGCACGCACCAACGCACTCGAGAACAAGATCCGGGTGAACAGCGTCGGCTACGTGCCGGGCAAGTCTGACTCGACTCGAATCCTTCAGGATTTGGCGAGCGACACGCACGGGACGTACAAGCTCGCGGATGACGCCGACGCGATCGAGCGGCTGTTCACCGAGGTTCAGAAGTCGTCGCACGAGTGGATCGTCGTCACCGTGGACACGGAGGCCATCCCCGCCGGCGTCCACGAGCTGCGCGTGAAGATCGGCCCCGAAGGTGACCCCGCCATCGCCACGTACGCGCTGGATCTGAAGCGTCGCTTTGAAGGGAAGGAACTGAAGGGGAACGACCCGGTCGACCACACCCTGCTCTACGTGGGTGTCGGATCGGGCGCAGCGTTGCTGACGATCGGCGCCCTCGTGCTCATGGTCCGGTCTCGTCGCCGCCGGGAAGCGGCGATCGCCGCCGACGTGGCGCGCCAGGTGGACGAGGCGAAGGAGGCGGCCCGCCGCGCCTCCGAAGAGGCCCGCGCAGTCAAACCCACAACGGCTCGTTTGATGACCGCGGACGGCATGATCGAGTTGTTCGCCGCCCATGATTTTGGAACGCGAGTGGTCGGCTGCGACCCAGACACCGCCGACCTGCTGGTCAGCCACGAGTCGGTGTCCCGCTCGCACGCCAGCGTGGAGCGCCGCCAGGACGATCCTGCCGGCCTGTACGTCACGGATCTCGGCTCAAGCAACGGCACGTACCACCAAGGCCTCGATGTTCGCGGTCGAGGCACCGTCCGTGTTGGCAATCGTGAACGTCTGCAGTTCGGCCTGTTCGCCGGGCTCGTCGACATCTCGGAGGTATGATGGACCGCGTCACCATTCCGCCCATCAACTCGCTTGAGGCCGCCGCCGGCTTTCGCGGCGTAGGCCGCAGCGACGTGGGCCGCGCACGCTCCGAGAACCAGGACTTCATGGGCCTGTTCCGCACTCAAGACCGCGTTCTCGCGGTGCTCGCGGATGGCATGGGCGGCCACTCCGGCGGCTACGAAGCGAGCCGCATCACGGTGGACGCCATGCGCTCCGTGATGCTCGACCGCCCGAATGATCCGCCCACCGACGTGCTCCGCGCGGGCATCGAGCTGGCGCACAAGCGAATCGTGGACATCGCCGAAGCCAGCCCCGACCTCAAAGGAATGGGCACCACGGTGGTGGCCGCGCTGGTCACCAACGGCACGGCATGGGTGGCGCACGTGGGCGACAGCCGCGCGTACGTCATCCGAAAGGGTGTCCCCTACTTGCAGACGCTGGATCACTCGCGCGTCCATCGCATGCTGCTGGAGGGCATGATCAAGGCCGAGCAGGTGGCGAACCATCCGATGGGTCACATCCTGGAGCGCAGCGTCGGCGCCTCCCCCGTGCTCGAAGCCGACGTGCGGATGACCCCCATCCCGTTGCAGAAGGGCGACCGCATCGTTCTGATGTCGGACGGCGTGTGGTCGATCGTCAACGACGAAGAGATCGCCCGCATCGTCAGCCTGGCCCCGCTGCCGCTGGCGGCGGAGACGCTGCTCGGTGTCGCGCTCACCCGCATGGCGGACGACAACTCCACCGTGATGATCCTCGAGGCCGCGGAAGGCGGCCCCGCCGCTCCTTTGGAAGACGTGCGCGCGAAGCACGGACTGTTTGCGGGTGTGCCCAAGACCGAGACCTTGAAGGTCGTACCCGCGGCGGCGGCCAAGCCTGCTGGGGGGATCCCCACGATGTGGATCGGCGTCGGGATCGCGGCGGTGGTGTTGGGCCTTGCGGCGTGGCTGATGAGCCCGAACACGACGCAGGATTCGGCCGGTGACGGGGGTGGCCACGAGGCCGGGGAGGGAAACACGTCGGAGCAAAACGAGGAAGAAGGTCCGACCACCTCGGACAAGGACGGCCGCAGCGCGCAGGACAACGAGCAGACGAAGGAAAACGAAGCCCCGGGTAATGCGCCGACCACGACGATCGGCGGAAACGGACCACAGCCGGATGCATCCACGGAGACCGTAAAAGGGGCCGAGGAACAGTCCCTGCGGCAGCACCCGACCCAGGTGGATAACCCCCACGCGAATGCCGAGCCGTCCACGGCGCCTGCGGCCGCCGCCGAACCCGCCCAAAAGTAGTTAGCCTCGCCTCTGCCTCAGACCATGACTGCTCGGAGACCCCATGCGCTGTGAAAGCTGCCGCCACGACAACGACGACACCAAGAAGTTCTGCACGAACTGCGGCGCAGCACTCGGCGGACGACGCTGTGCGAAGGGCCACACCATCCCCGACGGCCTGACGGACT
>CANJMY010000120.1 GCA_947475315.1 Pseudomonadota bacterium
CCGACCTGATCACCGACGAGGTGCCGCCAGGCCGCGCGGTGGGCAGCCAGGTGTGGACCGCGACGGCGCACCTCTCAGACCGCCTGCAGGACGCGCCGGACACGTCGGCCGAGGTCACCGTGCTCGACACGCTGCCGCAGGGCCGCGTGGTCCTGTCGCCCAATCCGCCGATGGCAGGCGCGCCGGTGCGGTGCGACGCGGAGGACGTCCTCGACGTGGACGGCGATGTCGTGACGCCGGTGGTGAGCTGGTTCGTGAACGGCGCCGCGTCCGGCACGGGTCCAGAGCTCCACGGGCTGGCGAACTTCGACGAGGTTCGATGCGCGCTGGTGCTGAGCACCGCGCCGGGCGACGCGCGCCCGCTCATCGCCGAGTCGATCACCAACCCGGACCTGCCCCAGCAGAACGTGGTCGTGGTGCTGATGGACGACGTCGGCGCGTATGACGTGGGCGCGTACGGCTACTGGTCCGACCAGCCGAGCACGCCCACCATCGACGCGCTGGCGGCCGAGGGCGCGACGTTCACGCGCGCGTGGTCCAACCCGCTGTGCACTCCGACGCGTGGATCGGTCCACACCGGGCGCTACCCGTTCCGCACCGGCGTGGGCGACAACATCAAGAGCATCTGGGAGGGCTTCGCGCTGCCGCTGACGGAGACGACGATCGCCGAGTGGCTGGTCGATCGCGCCGGCTACGACACCTCGGCGATCGGCAAGTGGCACCTGTCGAGCGAGGCCGACCCGCAGGGCCCCACACCGCTGGAGTACGGGTTCGCGCACCACGTCGGCGTCCCGGGGAACCTGGACCCGGGCAACTTCTCGCAGTGGGTCTACACCTCCACCTACTTTGAGTGGGAGAGCTGGATCGACGGCGTGCCGGAGATCCAGAACGGCTACCTGACCGTCCGCGAGATCGACGACGCGCTGGACGCGATGGCTCGCATGGCGCCGCCGTTCTACCTCTACGTCGCGGTGCACGCGGGGCACCTGCCCGCGCAGGAGCCGCCCGGCGCCATCGCCCCGCCCGGCGGGTGGACGGGTCGCGCCCGCTACAAGGCGATGGTGGAGTCGCTCGACACGGAGCTGGCTCGGCTGGTGGCCGCGCTCCCGCCCGACACCACCCTGATCGTGGCGGGTGACAACGGCGCGCCCTCCAACCTGGCGCCACCGCCGCCCTACACTCAGGACGAGCTGAAGGGCACCGCGATGGAGGGCGGCATTCGTGTGCCGCTGATCGTGAAGTCACCCTACGTCCGTACGCCCGGTGTGCGGATCGACAAGCTCGTGCACCTGGTCGACCTGTTCCCGACGATCGCCCAGATGGCGCAGGCGCCGGTCGACGGGACCCTCGATCTGGATGGCCGCAGCTTCGTCGACTTCCTGGTCGATCCCGCCCGACCAGACACGCGCGGCGTCGTCTACTCCGAGCGGTTCGAGCCGTCGGGGCCCGTCGCGAACGCCACGCTCTGGGACCGCGCGATCCGCGACAACACCTACAAGGTGGTGCGCTCGCTCGGCTACCAGGACGCCTGCTACGCGCTGGGCAACGACTTCCGCGAGGGCGAGGACCTGCTCCGCCTGGGGACGATCACCCCCGAGCAGCAGGCCGCCTGCGACGCGCTGAGCGTCCGGATGGACGACTTGGACGTCCGGTAACGGAACGTCACGGTTAGGCACGCCCCATGCAAGGTCCCCCCGTCCACGGAGGGCCAGATGGCCGGGCAGGGACGGGTCCGAGGCGGTCTTGAGCCACCGCCGATGCGCTTGAAACCCCGCCAAGGACATCGCCGCGATCGGTACTCGATCCGGTTTGCATGCCGACAAGGTTGAAGCAGCTTATCGGCCCTCCTGGCGGTCCTGGAGCATCAAATGGTCGCGCAGTGGATCCCGGTTCTGGTTTATCTCTCGCTTTGTGCCGCTCTCTCCGTCGCCATGTTCGTCGCCTCAGCGCTGCTCTCAGTGCGCGGACGAAACAACACCCCGGCGACCTTCGACAACTACGAGTGCGGTGAAGAGCCGGATGGCGCGGCCTGGATCCGCTTCCATCCTCGCTACTACATCGTCGCGCTGGTGTTCGTGGCGTTCGACGTGGAGGCCGCGTTCCTGTTCCCGTGGGCGGTGAACCTGCGCGGCGCGGGCTGGCTTCCCCTCGTCGACATGTTCGTGTTCCTCGGCATCCTGCTCATCGGGTGGGCCTACGCGGTTCGAAAGGGAGCCATCAAATGGCAATAGACGACGGCCGCAGCTTCGAGCACCCGCTCTACCACTACTGGGAGAACAGCCCGGGTGGTGGCATCGGCCTGACCACGCTCGACCGGCTGCTGATGCACAGCGCGCGGCACAGCCTCTGGTTCTTCCCGATGGCCACCTCGTGCTGCGCGATCGAGTTCATGACGGCGGCCGCCAGCCGCGTCGACCTGGACCAGGCGGGCACCATCATCCGGCCCACGCCGCGCCACTGCGACGTCATGGTCGTCGCCGGCACCATCACCGTGAAGATGGCGCCCCGCGTGAAGAAGCTCTGGGACCAGATGCCCGAGCCCAAGTGGGCGATCGCCATGGGCTCCTGCGCGATCTGCGGCGACTTCTACCGCGACATCTACTCGGTGGTCCCGGGCGTGGACGTGATCATCCCCGTCGACGTCTACATCCCCGGCTGCCCGCCGAACGCGGACCAGGTGATGGTCGCCCTGCAGCGCCTGCAGGAGAAGATCAAGCTGCAGCTTGAGGGCAAGTTCGTCGAGCGGGACCTGCGCCCCGGCACGATGATCTACCCGAAGATCGGCACGCACGGCGACGCGCGGCAGTCGGCCGAGGTGGCCCAGGCGCAGCTCGACGGCGCCCGCGGCCTGGGCGTCGGAGGCAAGGAGCACCGCGTCCCGCGCCCCGCCGCGGTGCAAGCCCCACCCGAAGCCGACGCGACTTCCGACAGCGGAGAGCAGTCATGATGGGCCCGGTTGATCCGGCGCTGCGCGAGGCGCTCGCCAAGCAGTTCCCCGACGTGTTCGCGGCAGAGGGCGACCTTGACCCCAACGGCGTGGTCGTGCCGGCTGCGCTTCACGTCGCGCTCGCCAAGACGCTCAAGGAGTCGTTCGGCTTCACGCTGTACGTGTCCGTGATCGCGACGAACTTCCCCACGGCCGAAGGTGAGACCTACGAGGTCGCCACGGTGCTGCGCAACCCCACCACCGCGCAGCCGTTCTGGTGGCGTGTGCGCCTGGGCGCCGACCCGCAGCTGGCCACGCTCTACCCGCTATTCGCCGGCGCGGACTGGCAGGAGCGCGAGCAGTTCGACCTGGTCGGCGTGAACTTTGTCGACCACCCGGACATGCGGCGGCTGATGCTGTCGGAAGACTGGGAGGGCTTCCCCCTGCGGAAGTCCTACGCGATCGACACCCCGCACACGCCGTGGAGGTGACGTGAACCTCCGTCAACGAGACCGCATCAACCCGCACCTCGACCTCGACACCGTCGACGCCGCCGCGGATCTGATGGCGCTCAACATGGGCCCGCAGCACCCGTCCACGCACGGCGTCCTGCGCATCAAGCTGTTCCTCGACGGCGAGGTGATCATCAAGGCGGTGCCCTACCCGGGGTACCTGCATCGCGGCGTCGAGAAGCTCTGCGAGCGGCTCACCTGCGTCCAGCTCACGCCCATCTTCGACAAGCACGACTACGTCGCGCCGATGACGAACGAGCAGGCGCTCAACATCGCGCTCGAGCGCATGCTGGGCGTCGAGGTTCCCCGCCGCGCCCGCTACATGCGCACCATCCTCGCGGAGCTGCAGCGTCTGGCCAGCCACCTGCTCTGGCTGGGCACGTTCACGCTCGACATCGGCGGCACCATCGGCGGCGGCGCCAGCTTGATGATGTACACCTTCCGCGAGCGCGAGCCGATCCTCGACGTGTTCGAGATGCTGACCGGCGCCCGCTTCCACTACAACACGCACCAGGTCGGCGGGAACCGCCACGACATCCCGGACGGCTGGGCCGCGGCGGTCAAGACCTGCATGGATCAGCTCGCGGCGCGCATGCCTGAGTACGAGGAGCAGTGCGTCACCAACAGCGTGTTCCTGATGCGCACCAAGGGGATCGGCGTAATCGAGACGCCGCTCGCGCTGGAGCTCGGCCTGACCGGCCCGAACCTGCGCGCCAGCGGCGTGGACCTGGACCTGCGGCGCGACGCGCCCTTCCACGCCTACGACGAGATCAAGGTGAACGTCGCGGTGTCGAACGGCTGCGACACGCACGCGCGCTTCGAGGTCCGCATCGCTGAGATGTACGAGAGCATCCGGATCGTGCGCGAGCTGATTGACAACGTCCCCGAGGGCCCGATCTGCTCCCTGAAGCCGGTGCGCACCGTCAACCAGATCAAGCTGCCGGAAGGCAAGCAGATGTACACCGCGATCGAGACGCCGCGCGGCGAGCTCGGCACGTGGTTGATTGGCGGCGGCGCCGAGAAGGGCGCCTGCCCGTACCGACTCAAGATCCGACCGCCGAGCCTGCACGCCATGGCGGCGCTGCCCTACGCGCTCGTCGGCCACACCGTCTCGGACGTGGTCGCCGTGCTCGGGTCGCTCGACCCGATCATGGGTGAGGTGGACCGATGATCCCCAATCCCTGGCTCAACGGCCTGGTGGTCGGCGGCGCCGTGCTCGCGGTGCTCATGACGCTCGGCGCGCTGGCCTCCTGGTGGGAGCGCAAGTTCTCCGCCCGCCTGCAGGGCCGCGTCGGCACCACCATCCTGGGCCCGTGGGGCATCCTCCAGCCGTTCGCCGACGCCGCGAAGATGATCCAGAAGGAGGACCTCATCCCGCGCGACGCGGATCGGGTCCTGTTCTACATCGCGCCGCTCTTCCCGGTGACGCTGGTGCTGGGGCTCGCCGCCGTGATCCCGTTCGCCGGATACTGGGCAGACGGGGTCTGGCACGGCGCGGCGATGGTCGCGGACGTGGACGTCGGCGTGCTGTTCGTCCTGGCGCTGTCCGGCCTGATGGTGTTCCCGCTGTGGATGGCGGGCTGGGCGTCGAACAACAAGTACTCGCTGCTCGCCGCCATGCGCGCGGTCGCGCAGGGCGTGTCCTACGAGATCCCCATGGTGCTGGCCGCGCTGGTGCCGGTGATCGCGTCGGGCAAGCTGTCGGTCACGGGCGTGATCGCCTGGCAGGCGGAGCACGGCTGGATCGTAGCGCGGCTGCCGGTCGTCGGGTTCCTGGCGTTCGTCCTGTTTTACCTGACGTCGCTGGCCGAAGCGAACCGCATCCCGTTCGACATCCCCGAGGCTGAGAGTGAGCTCGTGGGCGGTGTGATCACCGAGTACACGGGCATCAAGTCCGGCCTGTTCATCCTGTCGGAGTACCTGCACACGCTGGTGGCGTCGGCGGTGGCGACGGGCATGTTCCTGGGCGGCGGCCACGTGCCTGGGCTCGCGGGCCTGCCCATCTGGGCGCAGGTGGTCATCTCGCTCGCCGCGATGTGGTTCAAGACCCTCGCGCTCTTTGTGTCCATCTACTGGATCCGCTGGTCCTGGTACCGCTTCCGCTCAGACCAGCTGATGGAGCTGTGCTGGCGCTACCTCGTGCCGGGCGGCCTCGGCCTCGTCGCATCCACCGCCGTCGCGGTGTCGCTGGGGTGGGTATGAACTACATCTCTGGATCTTGGTCCGCCCTCTCGGTGACCCTGCGCAACTTCTTCCGTCCGATCACGACCCAGTCGCGGCTGGACAAGCCTGCGCGTCTGCCCGAGGAGCGCGCCGAGCGTTACCGCGCTAGCTTCGCGCTGGTCCACGACGAGCACGGCGACGGCGCGTGCATCGCCTGCAAGATCTGCGAGAACATCTGCCCGTCGAGCGTGATCACCGTGGTGCCGGGGCCCAAGGCTGAGTCCCCCAACACCGGCAAGAAGCGCGCGTGGCTGGAAGACTTCACGCTCGACCTGCAGGGGTGCATCTACTGCGAGCTGTGCGTGCAGGTCTGCCCCGCAGACGCGATCGTCATGCGCCGCGTGCAGGAGATCCCCGGCTACCAGCGCGAGGACCTCGTGCTGACGATGGACCGCCTCTACGCGAACGAGACGGCCAAGCCGCACACGTGGGCCAACGCCTCCAAGCTC
>CANJMY010000121.1 GCA_947475315.1 Pseudomonadota bacterium
CGCTGATCCCGTCGCCGCCATCGGTGTGGGCGACGCAGCCACAGAGAAGCGCCGCCGCCAAGACAGAGCGCACCATGGTCGGCCTCACTTGGCGTTGGAGAGCGTCCACTGATCGATGAGGACGCCCTCCGGCGGCGCTTGCAGCGCAGCACTCGGTCCGCCTGGACCGCTCCCCACCGGGATCCAACCGGCCGGGATGTTTCCGAACACCCGACGCGGCGGCTGGAGGGGCTGACGACGGGCGTCATCCTCAGCCATGACGCCCGGGTGCAGCTCCAACGCCGCCAGCGACAGGCCGCGCTTGCCCTCCGCCTCATGGCAGTCCAGGCAGAACTGGTTCGCGGTGGAGTCAGGACGAGGCTCGCCGAACGCAAGCGGTCCCTCCGGAAACAGAACGCGTTGGCGAACGGACGTGGTGCCCGCCGGGATGTTCTGGAGGTGCGCGGCGCGGTCCGCCGAGTGGTCCAGGTAGCAGGCAAATCGACCGCCGGTGTCGCCGTGGGCCGCGGCGCCGATCTGGGCGTGCGCCCATGACGGGTACGCGGCAGCGACGCTCGACCATGTGGCGCTGTCGTTCACCTCGACGAGCGTGCCGTCCGCGTGGTTGCACGCGACCTCGTCGTCGACGTCGTGCAGCAGCACCATCAGGTCGTCCACCCATCCGCGGAGGCCGGTGCCCTCGTCGCCGTACCGGCCGAGGACGAGGTCGCCTTCGACCGGGACGAACAGGGGCCGCCCTTGGTAGCGGTCCAACGGGAACCCGTCGTAGAGGAACGTGACGTCTCGGAACCCGTCGCGCAGCCTCCATCCGAAGTGCACCCAGCCGTCCGTCGCGGGGAGCTCCACGCTGTGAACCACCTCGCCCGCCGACGTGTACTGAACGGTGGTGCGCCCGACCAGACGCACGCCGGTGCCGTCGGGGAACTCGAACAGCACGCGCTGCTCACCGTCGCCGCTGCGCGCGTCGACGAACACGCCGATGTACGCGTCGCGGGTGGTGACGTCTTCGTCCTGCGCCGGCACGCTGTACCGGACCTCCGCCTGCCCAGAGAGCCACAAGCCGCGTCCAAACACCCCGCCTAGCGCGACGGGCTCGACGCGCGCCGTGCCTGCGCGGATCAGACCGTAGGCGGGGACGTGCCACCTCACGGAGGTGGCTGCGTTCTGCAGGTGGATGTCCTCGTCCAGCTCGGGTTCGAGAGGGTAGTCGAAGAGCAGCGAGATCGACGACCGCAGCGTACGCACCTGCCCATTCCAGTGGCGCGGGATCGCGAGCGACTCCCCGGCCTCGGAATAGAACTGCGTGATCGACGCCTGCATGTTCGACACGATCAGCGACTCGGGATCCAGCAGATCGTCGAAGACGATCTCGTCCGTGGCGACGCCGCTGCTCATGACCCACACCACGTCGCGTGGCGTGATGGGCGCGGCCATCGGGTGTTGATTCAGCAGGTGCTCAAGCGAATCCAGGATGTTGGGGTTCAAGGTGTAGCCGGCCGCGTTTGGCCCTGGCTCGCCAGTGAACCGTCCGGCGCCCACGCGCACCGGCACGGGGGCGCCATCCTCCGTGTTGTACAGGTCGACCAGGTAGTGGCCCGCAGGCGAGACGCTGACCGCCCAGTCGACGTTGTTGATCATCCCGTCGAGGTGCACGAACTTGCCATGTGTCCACAGGCCGCCCGCCATGAAGCCACGGTCCCAATCCGTGTACTCCTTGTAGGCCTCGCATCCCTCGGTCACACATCGGCGCGGGTACTTCTCGGTGGACTGCTCCACCAAGCGCCCGTGCACGCCGGTCATGAACACGTTCGCGCCTTCTCGGTCCACCCAAGGGTAGGTGCCGCCCAGATCCTCGCCGTCGGGGATGAGGTTCCCTTCGGTGTCTCGGAACGGGTAGGCGGCCAGCCCATAGGTCGGCTTCATCGCCGGGTCGTACGGGGCGTGCGACATCGGGTTGAACTGGGTCCAGCCGGTGACGTCGCAGGGCGACGCGGACGCGGGAAGGACGGAGTACGCAAGATCGTACGGACGGACGAACACCTCGCCGGTCTCCGGGTTCTCCCAGCTCCGAGGGAAACGCCCCAGCCGCCCGGTGAGGAGTCGGCCATCGATCGTGACGCTGGGCTCGGTCCAGTCGTTCGTCGCGGAGATCACCGCGCCGGCGACCGGCTCGCCGAAGCGTACGTCGAGGATGCGGGCGTCGACCGTCTTCGGCGCCGCCACCTCGACCGTCGCCAGGACACCCCACAGCTGGATGCGGACCGTGTCGTTCGTCGAGGTGATGACCGTGAGGTCGTAGCAGTCGTGCAGGCCGTCCGAGCCGCAGGTGTAGGGGTTGGGCCGCTCGCCATCGACCGGAAACTCCGTCGTCGGATCGCAGATCGCGTGGTGACCGAGGACCCCATCCAGCGGCGGCGGGAAGACCACGTCGAACGGCTCGGGGTCGGACAGGATGGTCGTGCCTGTGGGCCCATCGAGGATGGGCGCCGACAGCTTCTCTGGGACGAACAGGAAGAAGGACGGACGGGCGAACCCGCCCTGCACGCGCAGCCCGACGCGTCCGTCCATCGTGGTGCGGTGCCCCGGCACGTACGGTCTCGTGAACCGCTCGGCGTCGTCGATGAGCGCGACATCGCGAAGGATCGCGGGCGTCTCAGCGTGGGTCGCGTAGTCGTAGGCAAGCTCGTCGACACGGTCTTCGGGTCGACAGGCGCCCAGGGTCAAGGCGAGGATCGCGCGCCGGGCCATCGGGGCGCGCCTCACTTGGTCTCCCACGTGTACCCGTCGCCGGGCGCGAGGTCCGCCTCGAACGAGGCCTGCCCGCCGAGGTGCGCGCCCATCCATGCGACCACATGGCGCACGGTGATCGCACGCAATGCGTCTGGATCTGCAAAGCCGTCGCCACAGTCCGGCGCGAGCGCCGACGCGAGCGGAATGTCGCAGATGTCGGTCGGCGCGTCGTGGCCCGCGTCCGTGTAGACCGCCATCGCCGCGCCCGGCGCGACCAGCGGGAACATGGGCAGCGCACCATACTTGTAGCCGAGATCGTCCTTGTCTCCGGCCATCAGGAACGGGTCCGGCATGTCCGCGAGCGTCGAGGGCTGGAGCGCGAAGTACCCGGCCGGCGCCTGCAGGATCGTCGTCTTCACGCGGTCGTCCTGGGCGGGCATGTGCGCCAGCTGCCACTCGGTCGGCGCGAGCTCGCCGACGAGCCCGCACACGCCCGACGGGTCGCCGACGGCGCACGCGTCGTTGTAGGCGTCGAAGTCCAACGCCGCGCCAGCGACGTACATGGACGTGAACGCGCCGAGGCTGTGTCCGATCAAGCCGTAGCCGCCATCCCGCGGCACGAGGCCCTCGACCGCGCCGTCGTAGAGCGCGTCGACCGCCGCCACGACCGTGCCCGGCCGGTGGTAGATCGGGTCCGTCAGGCTTCCGAAGTTCAGCACAAGATCCTGCGCCGTCGTGCCAGGGTGATCGGGTGCGACGACGATGAATCCGAAGGACGCCAGGCGCTCGGCCATCGAGTAGTTTTGGATGCGGACGCCGCCCAGCCCGTGGCTGAACGCGATGAGAAAAGAGGGCGCCGTCGGATCGGGCGCGACGTCGCGGTAGCCGCTCGCCGCCAGCTGTACGCCGAACACATCGTAGGAGGTCGTCTCCAAGCCCGCGCCGGCGTCCGCGGCCGCCGGGTACCAGACCTCGACGGGAATGTCGCGCTGGTCTTCGACGCCGTGCAGGAGGATCGTCGTGATGCCCACCGCGTAAGGGCCGGGCTGGTCCGGATCACCAGGCGCGACGACCTCCGCGCGGAGGTCCGGACCGTCCGGGTTCTGCCCGGCCGGGGCACACCCAGAGAAACCTACGGCGAGCGCGACGAGCCAGGAGGCGGAGGGGCGGCAGTGGTTCAAGGTCGCTCCTAGGTCGGACGAACGCGGGCACGAGAGGTTGGAAGGCCAATACCCGGCCGCGGGAGACGACGCAGCGACCCGCTCCGGCGCTGTGGGCCGACGCGGCCTCACCGGACGCTCCAGGCAAACGCCACGGACCGTCGGGTCGCAAACACGGCGAAGCGGAGCAGCCCCACCACATCGCGCAGCCCCACAGGCGCCAGCGGTGGCGTGCCGGCGGCCAGGCCCGGCGGCAGCGCACGCATCGGCCGCTCCCACGCCGTGTCCACCAGATCCGCGCGCAGGCGATCGAGCGTGGGCACCGGGTCGTGCATGTCGAACGGGTGGAAGTCCACGCGCACCAGCGCGGTCAGGTTGCGCGCGGCACCTCGGACGAGCCCTCCGCCGCCAAACATCTGCCGGTAGGCGGATCCCCACGTCGACGGGCGCGACCGGCGCGCGCGATCGGCCGCAGGAACCATCGCCCAGGACGCCGCAGGCCACGCGGCGATCAGCAGGACCAAGGCGTAGGCGGCGCCCAACACCCGTCGGTCCCGCGCGACCTTGTTCGCGCCGAACACGTGTGTCCAACCGTCGTGCAGCGCGGCCTGATGCTCCACCTCCTCGAAGAAGTGCCACTGCCAGAGCGCGCGCACGCTCTCAGGCGCGCCTTCGAACGTGTCGGGGCGATCGAGGAGGGCATGCCCGATCTCCCCGATGACCTGCTCACCGGCGAGCATCGCGCCGAGGAAGGTCGCGCGGCCGCCCAAACGCTCACACTCCTCCATGAGCGACACCACCAGATCGCGGACCTGATCGGTCGGCAAGCCGCACGACGCGAGCGCTCGATTGAGGCGCGCGTGCACCGTGCTGTGGAAGGCCTCCTGCTGCACAAACCGTCGGGTCTCGTCGGCGACCACCGGATCATCGATGTGCTCCACGAGCCACCGGCCCGCGTCCATGATCCCTTGCTCGCCCACCCCGGCGACGATGCTCAGCGCGTTCCAGGCTGCCGTCCGCCCCACGTCGCCGCCGAACCAGGCGCCCTGCACGCCAGGGTCGTCGAAGACGAATGGCGGCAGACGCGGCGTCACATGGACGCCGCGGGCCATGGACGGGGTGATCGTCGCATTCATTCGGTCTCTTCCTCAGGATCCCGTTATATGAAGGATTCTTCATGTTCGTCCATTCGCGTTCGCCTGAGGAGGCGCCGTGCCCGGGAAGTCCCCGTCCGACGCCCGTCGCGCGCCGGTCCAGCAGCGCTCGAAGGACACCGTGGCCGCCATCCAGGAGGCGGCCATTCAGATCCTGATGAAGGACGGCTACGCGCACGCCACCACGGTGCGTGTCGCGGAGCTCGCCGGCGTCAGCGTCGGCACCCTCTACCAGTACTTCGATGGCCGGGAGGCGGTGTTCGACGCGGTGACCGCGGGCGTGCTCGACTCGCTGACCGAGGCCGCGGGCGCCGCCCTCAGCGCGTCCGCCGACTCCACGCTGCGGCGGCAGCTGCACCAATCGGTGATCGCGACGCTCTCGGTGCTGGAGCGGCACCCGCTGGTGCTCCGACGACTCGACGGCATCCCCGGGTCGTCCTTCCGCGGCAGGCTGGTCGACGCCAGGAGGCACGCGCAGGAGATCGTGGAGGCGTTCCTGGTGTTCCATCAGGAGGAGCTCCGGGTGGCGAGCCTGCCGCTCGCGGCCCGGATGCTCGTCGACTTCGCCGAGGGTCTCGCCTACAACCTGCGGGAGGAGGACGACATCGAGGTGCTCGGCGCCGAGGCGACACGCTTCATGTACGCCTACCTCACGGGCGCCGACCGAGGGACATCGTGAGCGGCGCGGCGCGGCACACCCCGCGTGGGGCAACTTGGCGGAGCACGACCGTGACGATCACAGCCCCCACCCGTGACAGACATCCGGCGCATCGAGCGCGCCCCACTCGTTTCCAGCTTCTCCTGACCGCCGCTGTCGCGCTGACTTGGTCGGCTTGCGCGACGCAGCCTTCGACGCCCGCGGAGACGGGGGTGGGGCCACCGGGGGACCACGCAGACCCTGCGTCCTACCGCGAGCGTGTGTTCTACGAGATGTGGGTCCGCAGCTGCCAGGATTCAGACGGCGATGGCATCGGCGACCTCCGTGGTGCGACGTCTCGGCTGGA
>CANJMY010000122.1 GCA_947475315.1 Pseudomonadota bacterium
CAGGTACGCGCCCAGGTTGCGGTCCGGCGCGAACAGGATGGGGCGATCCTTGGGCATCGCCTCGATCACCTTCACCGCGTTGCTGCTCGTGCAGATCACGTCCGACAGCGCCTTGGTGGCCGCGGTGCAGTTGATGTACGACACGACCAAGTGATCCGGGTGCGACGCCTTGTACGCGGCCAACTGATCCGCGGGGCATGAGTCGGCGAGCGAGCAGCCCGCCTTCATGTCCGGCACGAGCACGATCCGATCCGGGTTGAGGATCTTCGCGGTCTCCGCCATGAAGTGCACGCCGCAGAACAGGATCACCTCGGCGTCCGTGTCGCGCGCGGCGCGGGCCAGCTGCAGCGAGTCGCCGATGAAGTCGGCGAGGTCCTGGATCGCAGGCTCCTGGTAGTAGTGCGCCAGGATCACGGCCTTGCGCTCACGGCGCAGCGCGTCGATCGCGTCGAGCAGCGCGTCACCCGTGGGGATCGTGGTGTTCATACGCCCACCTTAAACACGGAGCTTCACGCCGGAAGCGCCGAGCTTGTCCGTGACCACGGCGATGAGCGCCTCGGTCGCCTGGTTCATCTCGTCTGCGGTGCGGTTGCCCTCTTCGTTGTCGTAGAAGAGGCGGAAGGTGAGCGTGCGCACCGCGCGGCCGTCTTCCTCGTGCGCGAACAGGTCAACGATCGCGACCCGGCCCAGCCATGTGGGGCCCGAGGCGCGCAGCAGCGCGGCGACCGTGCCGCCCTCGACGCCATTCGCCAGCGTGAACGCCAAATCGCGCTCCACGGGGGGGACGCGCGGGGGCTCGGTGAACGGCTTGCTCGCGGGCTCAGCGACCAAGGTGTCGAGCGCGATCTCGAAGTAGACCGGGCGCGCGCGCTTGATCTTGAACGCGGCGACGACGCCCGGGTGCACCTCACCCAGCGCGCCGACCGTGCGGCCCGACAGCAGGATGGACGCCTGGCGCCCAGGGTGCAGCGCGGAACCGATCGGGTACGACGCGTCCGCGGCGCCGACCGTCAGCGGCAGCTTGAGCGCGAGGCTGATCTCCTCGACGACGCCCTTGAGCCACGACGCGTCCGCCGGGCGCGCCGTGCCGGCCCAGGTGCGCGCCCGCTCGCTTCCCGACGCGATCGCCCACAGGACGTTCCGCTCGGTGCACACACCGTTGGGCGCTGCGCTGTCGGGGTGGAAGGTGCGCGTGAACTCAAACGCCTTCACCTCGTCGTGCTTCATGCGGCCGTTGGCGGCGACGCCCTCGATCGCCGCACCCAGCGCCTCGTTCTTCAGCAGGCTGTACGCGCGGTCGATGGCGTTGGCCGTCTCAACGTGCGCGGCGAGCGGGTGGTCGCCCACGAAGCCGAGCTGCTCGGGCAGATCGCGGCCGTGGAAGCCGTCGGTGATCACCTCGTAGAAGCCTTGGCCGACGAGCACGTCCGCCACCACATCCCGCACGGACTCAGCGTGCGTGGGCAGGCCGCCCATGTCGATCGCCGGCAAGCCGATGGGCGTGTTGTCGTAGCCGATCGACTTGGCGATCTCCTCGTAGAGGTCCGCCGGGTACTCGATGTCCCACAGGCGGTGCGTCGGCACGCGGACGCCGTGGTCGACGAGCTCAAAGCCGTAGCGCTCCAGGCGCGTGTACAGCTCCAGATCGTCCTCGTCGATGCCCAGGAACCGACGGCAGGCCTCGGCGTCGAAGCGGACCACGCGGCCGGGATCCGACCATGAAGACACCACGCCCGTGGTGCCCTTCACCGACCAGCCCGCGTCCGCGAGCAGGCCCGCCACGCGCGACGCACCGGGGAGCACCGCCGCGAAGTCGCTGCCGCGCTCGAAGCGCGCGGAGCTGTCGGTGTGGATCGACAGCGCGCGGCTCGCCTTGCGCACGGCGACCGGGTCAAAGGCCGCGGCCTCCAGCAGCACGCGCGTGGTCGCCTCGTCGGTCTTGCTGTCCTCGCAGCCGATCACGCCGGCCACCGCCAGGATCTTCTCGTCGTCGGCGATCACGAGCGTGCCTTCCGGAAGCTCGACGCGCTCCGTCTGGAACAGCGGCAGGCAGCGCTCGCCCGCGCGCGACAGGCGCACGGTGATCGGACCCTTGATCTTGTCCGCGTCGAACGCGTGCGTGGGCTGGCCGAGCTCCAGGTTCGCGAGGTTGGTGGCGTCGACCACCGGGTGGATCGGGCGCAGGCCGCAGGCCTCAAGGCGCGCTCGGTCGGCCTCCGAGAGCGAGCCGGTGGGCGCCGGTGCCGCGTCGGCGTCGGCGTCGTCTTCCAGCAGGTCGACGTCGTCTTCGAGCGACAGGTCGTCGTCGCCGTCGAGCGCCGCCGCCAGGTCCGCCGCGGACGGCACCACCTGACGGGCGGGGCGCGGCAGCTCAAGGAGGGTCAGCGAGTAGACCGCGCACAGCGGGGTCTGAACGCGGATGGGGTGCGGCGCGTCGCCGACGACCAGCGGCGTGAACTCGGGGAACTTCACGGCGCCGCCGGTGCGGCCCGTCACTTCGCGCGCGAGGCCGGTGAGGCAGTGGTGATCGCCGCGGTTCGCCAGCAGCTCCAGCGTGACCGGCACGCCCGGGCCAGACGGATCGATGCGCTTGACCTCCAGCCCGACCTCGTCGAGCAGGATGCGCGCTTCGCGCACGTCGGCGGGGAGGTCGGTGAATTGGCGGAGGACGTCGAGTGTCAGTCGCATCTCACAACCCCCGATGCAGGCTGGACAGCGTACGGAGGTCGGGCTCGTACAGGCTGCGGATCTTGGTGATGCCCGTGGTCTGCGCGGCCATGCGGGTGGTGCCGAGGCCGAACGCGATGCCGCTCACTTGGTCGGGGTCGTACCCGAACTGCGCGAACACCTTGGGGTGGACCATGCCCGCGCCCAGGATGGTGACCCAGCCGGCGCCGTGGCAGGCCTCGCAGCCCGCGCCGTCACACACGCCGCACGACACGTCCACGCCCACCGACGGCTCGGTGTACGGGTAGAACTTGGGCTTGAAGCGGACACGTCGCGTCTCGCCGAACAGCGCCCGGGCCACAAACGCCAGCGTGCCCTTGAGGTGCGCGAACGTCAGGCCCTTGTCGATCCAGATGCCCTCGAACTGGTGGAACATGGCCAGGTGCGTCGCGTCGACGGCCTCGTTCCGGTACACGCGGCCCATGGACGCCACGCGGATGGGCAGCACGTCCTTGCCGGCCTTGAGGTCCTTGGCTCGCTCCTCGAGCACGCGCGCCTGCACGGTCGTGGTGTGCGAGCGGAGCAAGAGCCCGCCGCTCACCCAGAAGGTGTCCTGCATGTCGCGAGCGGGGTGGTGCTCCGGGATGTTGAGCGCGTCGAAGTTGTAGAACGGGTGCTCGACCTCGGGGCCGTCCACCAGCGTGAAGCCCAGGCGACGAAGCACCTCCATGCAGCGGGCCTCGACCTGGGTCACGGGGTGGCGCGCGCCGCGAGGGGTCGCCACGCCCGGCAGGGTCAGGTCCGACCACTCCGACAGCAGACGACGCTCCAGCTCGGCCGCCTCCAGCGTCAGCTTGGCCGACGCCAGCTCGGCCTCCACCGCCTCCTGGGCGGCGTTCACCACGGCGGCGAAGACAGGCTTGTCCTCCGCGGAGAGCGCCTTGAGCCCCTTGAGCGCGCCCTTGAGCGGCGACGCCTTTCCAGCGTGTGCGCGTCGGACCTCATCCAACGCGGTCAAATCCGCCGCCGCCGCGAGATCCGCGCGGAACGAGGCGAGCATGGCCTCCACATCGGGCTTGGACAACGCACCCTCCGAGGCGCCGATCCGGTCGACGCGTGAGGCGCGCGGGTAACACGGAGGCGGCACCCTGCCCGCTGGCCCGCCCCGCACAGACCCGATACCTCCGGGCGCCCCGGAGCCCCCATGACCGACGCGCAGATCCTCGAGCTGGTGAAGAAGGCCCTCCACGACGTCGAGCCGGAGCGCATGGCGGACTGGGCGGAGGTCACCCTCGACCGCACGATCCAGGGTTTGGAGCTGGACTCCATCAAGACCATGGAGATGGTCGGCTTCCTCGAGGACCACACCGACGTCGTGTTCGAGGACGACGAGCTCTCGCGCGTCCAGACGCTGGGCGACCTCGCGCGACTGATCCAGGCCGCGTGACCACGCGCGACTGGCTCGCTGAGCTTGAGCCGGAGGCGCTCTACAGCCCCGACGGCTGGTTCGTGCACCGTGTGATCTCGGTCGAGCCCGAGCACAACCGCGTCGTCGCCGAGATGGACACCACGCGCCTCGGCCTGCTGGTGGACGCGCAGCGCCTGCTCCCGGGCCACGCCCTGCACGTGCCCGCCGCCCTGGCCATCCAGGCCACCGGCACGCTCGGGCAGCTCTACGCCGTGTTCGTGCTTGGGCTGCGGGTGACCGAGGGCTGGGTTGGCTTCGGCACCCACATCCACGAGGCACGCTGGGGCAAGATCGGCCTGATCGGGCCGCCGGTCACCATGACCTGCACCTGCACCCGCAAGCGCAGGCTGATGGGCACCTGGTTCTGCGACTTCAGCTACCGCTACGAACAGGAGGGCGAGGTGGTCTACACGTCCCGCCAGACCGCCGCGTGGCGCAAGGCATGACCAGGCCAGGCCCGCTCCCGCCACCCCAGCAGGGCTCCATCGCGCCGCTGCTGGGCGCGATCGGGTTTGTGATCGCGCTGTGCGCGGCGTGGTTCTTGATCCGGCCGGCGGACCCCACCGGCCTGCCGCTGCCTCCGTGGGTCCCGCCGACCGTGCCGGGCGCGACGACGGGCGCGCCGTCCGAGGCTGCTCCTGTGGCCGCCCCCGCGGTCGCGCCGCCTACCGACGCCGCGCCAGACCAAGACCCGTCCGCCGCCACCGTCTCCGACCTGGTCGCGTCGCGGATGGAGCTCGACCGCAAGAAGATGATCGCGCTCGCCAAGCTGGGGCCGGACTTCACCGACGCGGTCGACGCCCTCTACGCCGACGCCCGCGCCAAGCTCGACGCGGTGCCAGGCCGGGTGGCCAGCGGTGAGCTCAGCCCGGAGCAGGCGAACGCCGAGCAGGATCAGATCCGGCGCGCGTTCGGCGACGCCATGGTCGCCGCGCTCCCCCCCGAAGTCCTCGAGCGGATCAGCCAAGGCGACGGCGGCCGCGAGCAACCGTGAGCGCGGGCTCACGGAACCCCTGGCGCGCCGACCGCGCCTCCCCTTCCGGAGCCCCCATGCGCCTGATTCCGCTGCTCGTCCTGCTCGTCGCGTGCTCCAAGGAGCAGGTGGAGCCCGGCATCACGGCCATCGTCGATCCGTCGCGCGCGGGCCACTTCCTCGACGCGCCGTTCCCGTCGAACGACCTGCTCGACGCCCAGGGCCACGCCGACCTCTCCGCCTACCCCCACGCGGAACCGGGGCCCCTGTCTGGCGTGATCGACGGCTGGATCTCCAAGGCCAGCCAGGCGACGAACGGGTTCTCGGCGAACGGGTCGTTCTACTTTCGCTTCGCGGACACGGTGGACTTCCCCGTCAGCACCACGGGCGCGGTCGACGATCCGGTGCTGCTGATCGACGTCGCCAGCGGCGCGCGCTTCCCGCTGGAGATGGAGTTCATCGACGATCCGGCGGACGACCCTTTCTACGCGCCGCACACGCTCGCCGCCGCCGCCGCGCTCGGACACACGCCGCCTTCCGGCGCGACGCTCGTGGCCGTGGTGATGCGCAGCGCCGGCGTGTCCGCGCCCGAAGGCTACACCCTTCCCGACGGCGTCGCCGAGGCGCTCGCCAAGGCCGGCGTCACGGGAGAGCCCGCCGTGGCCACGGTCTACACGGTGCAGGACTCCGTCGGTGAGCTCGCCGGGCTGCGCGACGCCGTCGACGCGACGCTCGGCGACAGCCCCGACTGGTCCGGCGTGACCTTCAAGCGCGTGACCTACCTGTCCTACGCCCAGGGCACGACCGAGTCCGGCAAGGACGCGACGCTCTGCACGGTCACCTACGAGGACGACACCCAGTCCACCGCGTTCCTCGCCAAGACCGACCCCGCCAACAACTAC
>CANJMY010000123.1 GCA_947475315.1 Pseudomonadota bacterium
CGCGGCGGCGCGGTCGACGCCGGTCGATTTGCGCACCTGCACTCGGTGGTCGCCACGGCGTCGTTCCTGGCGCGGCCGACGGTCGCCGCCACCTTCGCCCGCGACATCGCGCGCGATCGGCACGTGCTCGGTGCGCTCGTCGCCAAGGCCTTTGAGCTCGGCGCAGGCGGCGGTCCCTACCCCTTGCGTCCCCAGCCGTAGACGGGCCACAGCCAGCCGCCGCTCAGCGCGAGCACGCCCACGCCCAGCGTGATGACGTGGTGCAGCGCCGCGCCCCACGCGTTCGGCGGTGACGCCCCCGGCGACCAGGTCATGCCGACGTGGTGCAGCCCGACGTTCGCCAGCGGCACCGGCACGTACGACAGCAGGTCGATCGATCCGGCGGCGCGCGCGACCACCGCGGCCTCGGGCTGTCCGCCCACCGCCACGATCGCAAGCGCCACCGAGCCCGTCACCAAGACCAGCTGCGCGACCGTCACCAGCACGAGCGTGACCGCGCGCCCCACGCCGATCGGCACGATGTGCGGGAGCTCCCGACCGGCGAGGGTCAGCGTCGGCGTGCCGAACGCGCCGAGCAGCGTCGCCGTGGCGAGGCCCAAGACCGCGAGCGCGATCCCCACCGGCCCCGCGCCCACCAGCACCGCCGCCAGCGCCACCGAGGCGGTCGTCGACGCGCGGTAGAGCAGCTGCACCAGGATGTCCGGGACGGACCGGCCGGTCAGCCGCGACAGCAGCACGACCTCCAGCAGATCCCCCGCCGTGGCGAACAGCGCGTTCGTGCCGTGCCCGACGATCACAGGACGCGCGAGCGCGCGCCAAGGCACGTCATGGATCAGCACGGCCGTGCGCAGCACCTGGATCCCCAGCGCCGCGATCAGCAAGATCCCGGCGAGCGTCGCGAGGCCGACCGACACGTCCGGCCGCAGATCCGCCACCGGACCCATCGTGCGCCACCAGGTGAACGCGACCGCAGCGCCCGCGCCCAGGCCCACGACCATGCGCCAGACGCCGCCACGCACCCGGGCGCGGGCCGCGTCGGACGCGTCCGCCCACGCCGCGTCGGCGCCTGGCTTGGTCACGCGGACCGCATGTGCGCAATGACCACCACGATCACTCCATCGCGACGCGGATCGCGCCCGAGTAGATCCAGGGGTAGCTCTTGATCAGGTTGGTGGGCACGCTGCCGAGGAACTCGGTCAGGTGGTTGGGCACCATGTCGACGCGCACGCGGTACACGCCACGCTCGACCGGCCACTCGCCGCAGCCCTGCTGAAACTCCTGACCGTCCTTGTAGACGATCACCGAGATGTCCGGCTTGCCCTCGCCGCGCGGCGAGCCCGAGGCCAGCGTCGGGCAGGTCACGACGAGCTTTCCGGTGGCCGCGGAGTCGCCGCCCATCTCCACCTCGCCCGCGTCCGTCTCCAGGTGGAAGTCGAACCCACGCGGCGTGCCCAGGATCTCGAACGCGATGAACGCGCGCCGCGACGCGACCGCCTCGTCGACGTCCGCGAGCGAGTCGCTCTTGGCGAGCAGCACGGTGGTGAACCAGCGCAGGCCGCGGCGGTACGAGTCCACGCGCTCGCCGTCCGACAGGATGGCCGGGAGCACGTTCTGGTGGGTGTCGGCGCCCGCGGTCGCCATCATCGGGCCGCGCTGGAGCAAGGCGTCCCACTTGGCGACGCTCACGTCCTGCTGGCCGTGCACCGCCAGGAACAGCAGGTCCGGCTGGGCGTCACTGCTCGACGAGGTGAACGGCCCCAGGTCAGACAGGAACCCGAGGGGGTCCAGCCCGAGGAAGTCGCCGCGGATGTTCGGCGCGAACATGGCGTGCACGTTGAACGCCTCCACCGCGTGCAGGCCGGCGTCTTGTAGATCCGCCAGGCGCTGAGGGTCCTTGCTCTCAGTGTGGGCCATCATCACGGTGCCGCCCGCTTCGATCATCGCGGCCACCGCCGTGGCGTCCGACGCGTTCATGATCGTGTGGCGCTCCTCCTGCGTCGCCGCGACGATCTGGTGGCGCATCCCCACCGGCATCAGCTCGTCCTCAAAGCCCTGACGCCACAGGACCACGTGGCCGTCGTCGCAGGTGATCTTGTTGGCCAGGATGTCGTCGCCCTCGCCCCGGATCAGCTCGTCGCCGGGGTGGACGTGGAACAGGGCCTCCCAGGTCTGCTGGTCGCCGTAGTCCGGGTGGTCCGTCAAGAACGCCACGTCGTACCGGTCGGTGCAGAGCGCGCGGCGCAGGTCCGCCTCGCAGGTGGTGTCCATCACGCCGTTGACCCAGCCGGCGCCGTCGCAGGCGTCGTGGCTGTAGGGCGAGTGCAGGTGGAACACCGCGCGGCGGGCCACAAGCCCGCGGGGGGCGTCAAAGGCCTGGGCGGCCTCGGGCATCCGCGGGTTCCACACCCCCACCAGGTCCGTGTCCACCGCGCCGACGTCCGTGTCTTCGGCGTCCGGGGCCGTGTGGCAGGCGAGCAGCATCCAAGGCAGGTACAAACAGGCGCGTGGCTTCATGGTCCCTCCCAACCGGCGGATCCTACTCCACTCGGCCGGGATGTGCCTTGCGGTCTGCGGACGCGCGGCTAAAGTGGCGGTCTTGGAGGAACCTTGGTTCGATTCATCCTCGTGGGTCTGGTCGCCACCGCGTGCGCGACGCCGTTTGGTCAGAAGGTCACCGTCCTGCTGACGGACGAGACGGTCGACTGTGTCACCGCCAACGGCGACACCAAGGCCTACGCCACGCTGGAGCTGGACCAACCTGAGGACTTCTACCAATCCGAGGTGGTGAGCCAGGTCGACGGCACCGCCTACCTGCTCCCCGCCACCCGTGACGGCACCACCGTCACCTACGAGTGCCCCGCCGACTTCAGCTCGCTGATCGTCCGCCACGCCACGGTGCTCCAGGCCAAGCGCCCCACCACGGGCGGCTCCCCCTCCAGCGCCACCGCCCCCTGACCTGCGGAGGCTGCATGCGGCGTCTGGCTCTCGCGCTTGTGGCTTGCTCGGCCTGTGTGGGCCGTCCGCCCGCCAGCGCGGACCTGGGCCCCGACACCGACGACACGGACCCGGTGGCCGACACGGACGTCACGGTCGACGTCGGCAGCACCTACAACTACGCCATCGTCCACCTCCGCATCCTGCCTAGCGACCAAGGCCTGGACCTCGACGGCGACGGCGTGGGCGACAACGTCCTGGGCTCCTCGGCGCAGCCGCTCAACGCGACCATGGCCGACGCGCTGCTGCACGGCGGTCGCGCGATCACGCTGCAGGTGGCGGGCGCCTCCAACCTCCTCGACGACGAGGTCTCGGTCGGCCTCTTCACCGGCACGCCGGTGTCGGCGGACGGCGGCCCCAACGGCGAGCCGGTGGTCGATCCAGGCATCGCGGTCGACGCGGACGGCCTAGCGGTGCTGTCTTCGCGGGCCACGCTGTCGTCCGGCACCTACCGGGTCGCGCTCGCCAATCAGGCGCTCTCGATCGGCTCGCTCACCTTCCAGATCGGGGGCGGGCTGCACGTCGTGTCGCAGGTGACTGAAGACGCCCAGGCTGGCACGCTCGGCCTCGCCGCCAACGCCACAGCGCTCGCCGACCTCCTGCGCGCGGCCGACCAAGGCTCGATCGCCGACGCGCTCGAGGCGCACGCCGACGTCGACACGAACGCAGACGGGTCGCGCGACGCCGTCTCGGTCGCGCTCGAGTTCTCCGCGGTGCGCGTGGCGCTAGGCGACGCCCCATAGCGTCGCCGTCGCCTACCGGAAGCGCAGGCCGATGCCCGTGCGGAACAGACCGCCCGACAGGTTGATCGGGCCGCCCGCGTCGCCGAGCCGCATGTTGCCCGCGACCTCGTACCCGCCCTCGAAGAAGATGGCGCCGGTGACCTTCCAGCCCTTGGCCAGGTCCGGCAGCATGATCTCAGCGCCCAGACCGAACAGCCCCACGGGCGCAGCACCCACCGAGGTCAGCTGGTTGAGGTTGTCGGGGCGCGTGTGGTCGTCGTCGACCGACAGCGAGCCGATCGCGACGCCCAGCTGCGCGTGCACGTACGGGTAGAAGATGTTTCGGACCTCGTAGTCGCCCTTGAGGCCCACCGTCAGCGTCTCGATGTCGAGCGCGGACGTGTAGCCGGGGAGCTCCGTGTTGCCGCCCGACGCTGGGTCGTAGAAGTAGCCGTTCGTGTGCGCGGCCTGGAACGACCGCGTCCAGCCGCCGTCCAGCACCAGCCCGAAGTGACGGCGATCCTGAAAGATCGCGCCGCCTCCGCGCAGGCCGACCGCGTTGGCCACCCACGTGCCGGTCGCCACGTCGACGCCGTCGTCTCCGTGGAAGTCGCCGACGTACTCAAACGAGATCTCATTGCGGGCGGCGAACGCGTCGAGGGGTACCGCGAGCGCGAGCGCGAACAGGAAGGTGCGCATGGTCAGTTCTCCTCTTGCGTGAGCCGCGGGCGGTCGAGCATGCCGAGCTGGCCGAAGCCGTTGACCTCGACCAGGTTGTCCGCGTCATCGAGGAAGGTCACCAGCCCCAGCGCGTCCTGGTGCGTGATGTAGAAGGTGCCGTCCGGCATCGTGCCGATCGCCGCCGGGGGCGAGGGCAGATCGACCGCCTTGACCTGGAGCGACGGCCAGCTCAGCGAGTAGAGCGTGTCGACGCCGTCTTGCAGGATCAGCGCGCGCGATCCGTCCGCGTCCGACGCAAACGTCAGGCCGACGCCCACCCCGTCGAGGCCGAACGGCTTGACGTCCGTGTCCACCTTCCCGTCCACCTGGCGCAGGTCGGCGACCTCCAGCCGTCCCACGCCCGCGGTCGCGGTGAGCGCGATGGCGGCGGTGCCGTCGGGCGCCAGCTCCACCCGCGTCGGCGGCTGCGTGAACCGGTAGCGGTCCACCGCGAAGGTGGTCGTGTCGATCCGGTAGCCGTCGAGCGCACCCGACCGCGAGTACGCGAACACGAACCCGGGCCCCTGGACCAGGTGGTCGGTGGCCGAGTCGACGTCGAGCGTCTCCACGTCGAAGCGCACGTGGTCGAGCACGTCGATCCGCGAGGTCGCCTTGTAGCTGATGTAGGTCCGGTCCGAGACCGGGTCGACGAGCAGCGCGGAGGGGTGCCCCGCGAGCGCCACGATGTTGATGCTCGGGCTCTCCAGGTCGAGCACGTACAGGTCGCCGCTGCCCTCGATCGTGATCAGCGCGTAGTGGTTGTCCGGCGTCAGCGCGACGTCGATCGGCGTCACGGTCTGCCCAGCGTCCAGCGTCAGCGGGTAGGTCGCGCGCAGCACCGCCACCTGGCTGGTGAGGTCCACGTCCGCGACCTCGCTGCGCGACAGCACGAGCATGCCGATCGCCTTGCCGTCCGCGTCGTTGCGGAAGATCACGCGGTCGGCCGCGAAGCCGACGCTGACCTCGTACGAGGTCTTCGTCTCCTCGTCGATCACCAGCACCGAGGTCAGGTTGACCAGACCGCCGCCCGCGGTGGGGCGGTTCGCGTCGATCGGCGCGACCGCGAAGTGGCCGTCGGCGCTGAAGGTGAACGCGCCGTACCAAGCGCCCACATCAAAGCGCGCCACCGACCCGCTCGCGTCGATCAGATCCGCGCGGCCGACCTGGGTGAGCCGGTCCGAGGGGCAGTCGGCCACGTACTTGGACGGCGTCGCGCCCGCGTCACAGACGAACTCGGTGGAGCGCGCCAGCACCGCGCCGCCCGCGCCCGCCTCGATCGAGTCGATCTCCGCGTCGTCCAGGTGCACGCGGACGGTGTCCTTTCCAGGCGTCAGCAGCGCGACGTCCCCCGCGCGGGTCAGCCGGACGAACAGCCCCGCGTCCGTCGGCAGCGCCGACTGCGGATCCCACAGCCCCACCTCCTCGGTGTAGTGACCCGGGTCGATGTCGTAGCGACCACAGCCGGTGGTCAGGAGCGCCAGCATCAGCAGCGTGCGGTGGTTCATGGTCACTCCTCGATCGCGCCGTTGAGTTCGAAGCCGGTGATGGTCTCCAGCGACGCGTCATC
>CANJMY010000124.1 GCA_947475315.1 Pseudomonadota bacterium
CATCCCCCGCGTCGCCCGTCCCGCTGACACCCGCCACACGCCCAAAACCCCACGGACCCTCCGAAAGGGCCCGCTGGCGCGCCGCCCCTTTGACGACGTCAGGCGCAGACTGGCCGCGGCGGGGTGCGCGCGGGCGGACCGTTAAAGGTCCGTGCGCGCGCAGCCCCGACGATCAGGCCAAGTCGGAGCCGGGCGCCGCCGATGACTCAAGGCGCGCCACCGGGCCCGTTCTAGGGGGTTGACCGGCCCGAGCGGCGAGCGACGCGCCGCAGGCCGGGTCTGCGAAACTCAGCCCCACCCGCAGGGTGCGCCGCGGGCCGAGCCTGCAATTCACCCCACCCGCCAAGTGAGCCGTCGGCCACTGCATGGCTCCAGTCCCCAGAAAGCAAAAAGGCCCGGCCGCCAATGGCGACCGGGCCCTCACGTAGACCGAAGGTCTACTCCTCGAGGTCGAGGATGCTGTCGAGGTCGTCGGTGCCGGTCGTCGTGGCGACGGTGGCGGCGGCGGGGGCCTCGGCGGCGTCAGTCTTCTTCTTGCGCGGGGCGGCCTTGCGCGGGGCGGCCTTCTTGGCCTTGGCCGGAGCGGCCTCGGCTTCGGCGGGCGCGGCCTCGGGCTTCGCGGGGGCCTCCTCCTCCAGGAAGAGCAGGTCGTCGATGGCGGGGGCAGCGGCGGGCGCCTTGGCGGCCTTGGGAGCCTTCTTGGGCGCGGGCGCGGGCTCGTCCTCGACCGTGAACAGGTCGTCGTCCGACAGCGCCGGGGCGGGCGCGGGGGCCGGCTTCCGGGCGGACTTGGCGGCCGGGGCCGACTCGATCACCAGGAAGTCATCGACGTCAGACGCGGGGGCGTCGTCATCAACCAGCAGCACTTCGTCGAGGTCCGAGCGGTCGCCGCCGGACTTCTTGCTGCGACGACGGCGCTTCTTCTTGCGGTCGCCACCGTCGGCGTCCGAACCGTCAGCCGACGCGTCGTCAGACTCCGACGGGCCGTCGGAGAGGAGCAGCGAGTCGATGTCGTCCGGATCGAGGGCGATGTTCTCCTCTTCGGTGGGAGCGTCCTCCTCGGCGGAGTCAGGCGACGCCAGCCAAGCGACGATCTCCTCGACCTCGCGGGTGCGGCCGCGGTCGCCGAACAGGAACTCGGCCAGCAGGCCCATGTCGGAGATGTCCTCGCCCGCCGCGCGCAGCTTGCGGAGGTAGAGGTCCGAGAGGACGCGGTTGAGCTTCTCCGGCGTCTTGTCGATCACGAACATGGCGTTGCCATTGCGGATCGGCGTGAGGTCGCGGTGGTGGAGGAGCTGGCCGGTGGTGATCAGCGACTCGAGGATCGCGATGACCTGGGCGGGCTGCAGCTCGGGGTGCGTGCGACGGAGGCGCTTGCGGATGTCGTCCACGACCATCGAGCCGTTGACACGGCGGCGCTTGCCGGACTTGTCACCGGTGGACTCGGCCAGGGCTTCCAGCAGCGCGAGGCGCGTGGAGGCGGAGACCGCGCCCAGGCCCAGGCCGTTGAGGCGCGAGACAATGCGCTCGGAGCCGACGGGGAAGTAGGGGTCGTCGTAGCCGCCGTCCTTGCGGGCCACGGGGCCGCGCGGGGCGGAGGACGGCGCCGCAGCGGCCGCGTTGTCGTCGCCTTCCGGCACCTGGTCGACGCGGTAGCCGCCCGACTTCTGGTCGCGGGTGAGGGCGACGAAGCCGGCGTCACGCGCGGACTCAAGGAAGCGGCCGAAGGAGTTGAAGCCCAGGTCGCCCTCAGAGAAGTCCGGCTGGCGGCGCAGCACGACGCTCTTGATCTCGGACGCGTGCGGGGGGTTCGGATCCTCGCGGAGCATGCCGCCGAGGACCTCCGCCAACAGCTCGAAGGCCTTGGCGCGGTCCTTGGGAATGGCCTCCGTGGTGGTCGAGGTGCCGCGACGGGGCTTCTTGGCCTGCTGCACGATCGCGTCGTAGAAGATGAACTCGTCGCAGGCGTTGATGAGCAGGCGCGACGTGCTGCCGCGCGTGCCGACGCCGATGACCGACTTGTTCAACTCCTTGAGCTTGAGCACGAGCGGCGTGAAGTCGGAGTCACCCGACACGATCACGAAGGTGTCGACGTAGGGCCGCGTGTAGGCGAGCTCCAGGCAGTCGACCACACAGGCGATGTCGGCGCGATTCTTGTCCTGCATGCCGTGCGACGTCAGCTCGTACATGGTGACGTTGGCGGCGAGCAGGCTCTGCTTGAAGCGGGCGAACCGGCCCCAGTCGCCGTAGGAGCGGGCGATCAGGATGCGGCCCTTGTCCTTGAGGCGGGCGAGGACGGCGTCGATGTCGAACTTTCCGAGCCCCTCCTTCTCCGTGCCGGCGGCGATGTTCTCAAAATCGATCAATACGGCGAGCGTCTTGTCCTTAACTTCCACGATGTCCTCGGTGGCACAGCTTCCTGGGCCTGGGTCACCCCACACGCGTTTGGCGTTGCGCCTTACTGGCCGTGGGGGCTGCGGTCACGCTGCGCGACTCCGGGCGCGTGACTGCGGTTCTTGGGTATGGTTTCTTCTTCAAAAGCCACGTCGTTGGACGAGTGGCCCCGTCCGTCCTATGGCGGCGCCGGTGTCGAGACAAGAAACGAGCGTCCTTCGCGGCGCGGGGAGGAGCGGTGACGGGGTTCGCGCGGTTTGAGGGCACCGAGGCCTATGTGGCGGATCCGGACCTGATGGCGGTGGTCGACGCGGCGATCGCGCTCGGTCGCCCGCTCCTGGTCAAGGGTGAGCCCGGAACCGGCAAGACGCAGCTCGCCCACGCCGTGGCCAGCGCGCTTGGTCGCCCGCTCATGTCGTGGCACATCAAGTCCACGACCAAAGCCATCGATGGACTCTACCATTACGACGTCGTGCAGCGTCTCAATGACAGCCGCTTCGGCGACCGTGACGTGTCGGACATCCGCAACTACATCCGCCTGGGCGTGCTCGGCCGCGCGTTCTCGATCGAGGAGCAGGTCGTCGTGCTGATCGACGAGATCGACAAGGCGGACCTGGAGTTCCCCAACGATCTGCTCCGCGAACTCGACGAGATGGCGTTCCACATCCCCGAGATCGACGAGACGGTGCGGGCCAAGAACCGCCCGGTGACCATCATCACCAGCAACGCCGAGAAGGACCTTCCGGACGCCTTCCTGCGCCGCTGCTTGTTCCATTACATCGAGTTTCCGACGCCCGAGCGCATGGAGAAGATCGTCCACACCCACCTGCCGGATCTGGACGATCGCCTTCTCAAGGTGGCGCTGGAGCGCTTCTTCGCGATCCGCAAGACGCGCGGCCTGCGCAAGCCGCCGTCCACGTCCGAGCTGCTCGACTGGCTCGCCGTCCTGGTGCACGCGGGCATCGACGCCTCGCGAATCGACGCCGCGCACCCCTTCCTGGGCGTGCTGCTCAAGCAGGAGCGTGATCTGCAGGCCGTGAAGAAGTTCGAGTCGACCGGCTACCGGAGCTAGGCCCGTGTTCATCCGGTTCCTGTACCAACTGCGCGGCGAAGGCCTCCCGGTCGGGATGGGCGAGTGGATCGCCTTCCTCGACGGCTTGGCGCGCGGGCTCGCGGTCGACGTGGACGGGCTGTACCGCTTCGGTCGCGCCGTGCTGTGTCGCAACGAGACCGACTACGACGCGTACGACGTGGCGTTCGCCCAGACGTTTAAGGACGCCGCGCTGGATCCCGCGACGCGCGCCAAGCTCGAGGAGTGGCTGAAGGAAGCCATCGAGCGGACGGAAGGTGAGCTGGTCAAGCACGGCTTCAAGGACGAAGACGAGCTCTGGCAGGAGTTCCTCAAGCGCCTGGCAGAGCAGACCGAGCGCCACGACGGCGGAAACAAGTGGATCGGTACCGGCGGCACCAGCCCATTCGGCCACTCGGGCCGCGCGTCGGAAGGGGTGCGCGTGGGCGGCAGCGGCGGCAACCGCGGCGCGATCCAGGTGGCCACGGATCGAAAGTGGGAGAACTACCGGACCGACCACGTGCTCGACAGCCGCGACATGACGGTGGCGCTCAAGGCGCTGCGTCGCTTGCATCGAGAGGGATCCTACGAGCTGGATCTGGACGCGACGATCGACCGCACCTGCGAGAACGCGGGCGACATCGAGCTCGTCGAGCGGCGCGAGCGCGAGAACATGGTGCGGGTGGTGCTGCTGATGGACTCCGGTGGATCCATGTCGCCGCACGCGCAGCGCGTCGAGCAGCTCTTCCGCGCGGCGGAGGAGGTCGGCACCTTCAAGTCCTTCGACACCTGGTACTTCCACAACTGCCCTTACGGCTGGCTTTGGAAGGACTTCGAGACCGGCGAGCGCAAGCTCACCGGCGAGGTGATCGCGGACCTCACGCCTCGCCACCGCTTGATCTTCGTCGGCGACGCGTCGATGGCGCCCTACGAGCTTTTCTCGATGACGGGCTGGGCCGGCGGCGAGTCGGATCGCTCTCCGGGCATCGACTGGCTGCGTCGCTTCAAGCAGCGCTGCCCGTCGAGCGTCTGGCTCAACCCGGATCCGCGCAAGTGGTGGGATCATCCGACGGTGAGCGCGGTCGGTCAGATCTTCCCGATGTTCGAGCTCAACGTCGACGGTCTGCGCGACAGCGTGGTCAAGCTGCGCGCCGCCGTGTGACCGTTCGCGTCCGACGCGGCACGAGATCGTGCGACGCGTGACGCGTTCGTGCCCGCGGGCGTTGCAGCGGCGTAGGGTGGTCGGATACGGGCGCCGCCTGTTGGGGCGTCGTCAAGCGGCAAGACACGAGACTTTGACTCTCGCACTCGCTGGTTCGAATCCAGCCGCCCCAACCAAATTTTGATGCGGGTTCAACTGCCACTCTTGTCACGAAATGCGCCGAAGGGCGGACTGAATTCGAAAGCGCGATCAACGACGTTTGGCGCCGAGCAGGTGAGTGGCCATCAGGTAGCCTGGGCTCCCTTCCCCCTGCGTGCCAACAGCCAGGGCAGAACCAGAGCAACGGCCAAGGGCGTTCCCGTGGGAGTCCTGTTGGCCGTGCCGCAGGCGCATCCAGCGATGCGGAGTGGGTCCGACCACTCGCCGTGCTCTCCGGATGGAATCCAGGTGCGCGCTCGCAGCCAAGGCGCGCCACCGCCCACGGGCAACGCGAGAGCGTCTCGGCTCAGCAGGCTGGCCGTCTCTCGGTCTGCGAACTCCGGGTCCCAGGCCGTCTGGATCTCCTGGACGATCTGCCCATCGGCCCACGGCGCGACGGCCAGATCGAGGTGCGTGCCGCAGCCGTCGTTCGTCCGATAGCGAGCGTGCAGGACTTCCACATCTGGTGGAGGCGTGTCGTCGTGGGTTGTGACCGAGAACTGCACGGCTGGCCCGCCGTCCGGTTCGGTGTCTCCGGTCCGCAGCGACCTCACCACTCGGTACTCACGTCCGACGGCGAGCGAAGCGTTCGGGCGGACCCGAGTAACGGCGGCCGCATCGGCGATGGGTTCAAACGTCACGTCGAGCGCAGAACCAAAGCTGCCATCCGGCGCCACCTCCTGGATGCCCACCACCGCATCATCCTGCGGATCGACGAGCAGTGCTCCGCCAACAGGGATCGCCTTGAACGCCAGCAGGGGCGCGCCGAACCAGGTCGACTCCTCCACATCGTCGTAGCTGAACACCTTGCAGCCGGCACTCGCCGATGCTGGGGCGAGCGAGGCGGCCAGGATGGCAACCAATCCGCGACCGGTAAGTCTGGCGCCAGGATTCATGGG
>CANJMY010000125.1 GCA_947475315.1 Pseudomonadota bacterium
CGATCGCCACCATCACGACGACCGACGCGACGCCGATCACCACGCCCAACATGGTGAGCGCGGAGCGGCCCGGGTTGCGGCGGATGCTGCGGAGCGCGAGCCCGATCAGGCGCGTGGCCTTCACGGCGACACCGCGGGCGGGCGCGCCAGGTCATCGGACGCGCGCTTGGGCGCCACGGGGTGATCCGACACGATCTCGCCGTCGTGCAGGCGCACGGAGCGCTTGCAGTAGGCGGCGACCTCGTCTTCATGGGTGACGATCACCACCGTGAGGCCCTGGTCGTTGAGCTCCTGGAACAGCGCCATCACCTCCACCGTGGTGTGGCTGTCCAGGTTCCCGGTGGGCTCGTCGGCGAGCAGCAGCTTGGGCTCAGTCACCAGCGCGCGCGCGATCGCCACGCGCTGCTGCTGACCGCCCGACAGCTCGTTGGGCAGGTGCGTCAGACGATCCGCGAGCCCCACGCGAGACAGCGCGTCGCGCGC
Source organism: Pseudomonadota bacterium (assembly GCA_947475315.1). Taxonomy (GTDB): domain Bacteria; phylum Myxococcota_A; class UBA796; order UBA796; genus CAIOSP01. Next base: position 484 of record CANJMY010000125.1, read on the forward strand.
ACGCGCGTCCGGATCGGCGAAGCGCGCGTGCCGGTCGTAGAGCATGGGCAGCGCGACGTTCTCCAGCGCGGTGGTGCGCGCCAGCAGGTTGAAGCCCTGGAAGACGAACCCGAGCTTCTCGTTGCGCAGGTCGGCGCGCGCGTCGTCGTCGAGCGCCTCGACCGCCACGCCGTCGAGCAGGAACGAGCCCGACGTGGGGTGGTCCAGGCAGCCGAGCGTGTTCATCAGCGTGGACTTGCCCGACCCCGAGCTGCCCATGATCGCGACCATCTCGCCGCGCGAGATGCGCAGGTTGATCCCACGGAGCGCGTGCACCACCGCGTCGCCCACCGCGTAGTCGCGGCGGATGTCGCGCAGCTCGACGACCGGCGCGACCGCGTCCGACATCAGAAGCCGCCAGGCCGCGGGCCGCCGCCCGTGGCGCTCTTGGGCTGAAACGGGCTCGTCGACGTGCTCGAGGTGTCCGACCGGATCTGCCCCGACACCAGCAGCGCGCCCTCGGCCAGATCGTCGGCGGTGATCTCCGTGCACTTGCCGTCGGTCAGGCCGGTCTTCACCGCGTGCGGCACCAGCGTGCTCGTCGCGTCGAGCGTGTAGACCGTGCCCTTGCCGTCGCCGCGACCGCTGTGTCCAGCGCCGGACGGCGGACCAGCGGGCGCCGCGGCCGCGGGTGCGGCGGCAGGGGCGCCGGACGTGGCCGCGGAGGCCCCTGCCGGCGCCCCTGCGGGTGCGCCGGACGTGGCCGCGGGAGCCGCCGCGGGCGCGCCCGCGCCTGCCGTACCGCTCGGTCGCGCACCGGGAGCGCCGGCAGCGCCCGGCGCGGGCGCGTCCGGCTTGAAGCGCAGCGCGGCGTTCGACGCGCAGAGCACGGCCTTGGCCTCGCCCACGACGAACTGTACCGTCGCCGTCATGCCGGGGAGCAGGCGGCCGTCGGCGTTGTCCACGTCGACCACCACCGTGTACGTCACCACGTTCTCCGACACCGTCGACTGCATGCGCACCTGGCGCACGGTGCCCTTGAAGGTGTCGGCCGAGTAGGCCTGCACGGTGAACTCCACCGCCTGGCCGTCATGGATGCGGCCGATGTCGCTCTCGTCCACGCTGACCAGGATCTGCATGCGCGTCAGGTCGCCCGCGATCGAGAACAGCTTGGGCGCGGTCATGCCCGCGTTCACCGTCTGGCCCAGCTCCACGTCGCGCGACAGCACCGTGCCGTCGACCGGCGACGTGATGGTGGCGTAGGTCAGGTTGCGCGTGGCGCGGTCGAGCGAGACCTTGGCGGCGCGCACCTGCGCGGTGGCTACGGCCTCGGCGGTGCGCGCGTCGGCGAGCTCGAGCGCGGAGGTGGCGCCCTGCGCGGTGAGCGCCTCGGCGCGGGCCACGTCGGCCCTGGCCTTGTCGGCCTCAGCGGCGCGCACGGCCAGGTTGGCGCGCGCGGCGTCCACGTCGGCCTGCATGATCGACGTGTCGATCCGCGCGATCACCTGCCCCTCGGTGACGTGGCCGTTGAAGTCGGCGAACAGCGCCACGATGGTGCCCGACACCTGCGTGCCCACCTCCACCGTGGTCACGGCGGCCAGCGTGCCGGTCGACGACACGGTGGCGCGCACGTCCTGGCGCGTCAGCTCCGCGGTGCGCCACGACACCACCGGCGTCTGGCCCTGCTGCCACCACCACCCGCCAAGCCCGGCGGCGAGCACCAGCCCGCCCACCATCAGCACGGTCCGCGTCTTCATCGAGGAGTCCAGGGTCTGCTGCGGGCAGCTATTCCGCGCCCGGGCGTCGCTCGTAATTCGGCCTAGGCCGAACACGAGCCACGGATCGTCGCAGCCGACCTAGAACGAGCTCAGCAGCAGCTTCACCAGCAGCGTGGGCGCCTGCACCTGCACGTACGCCAGGCACATCTCGTCGCGGGTGCTCTCGCCCCAGTGCACGTCACGCGGCTCCAGGCGGGTGCCGTTGACGACGATCTGGTTCTCGGCGGAGTTGTCGTAGCCGCAGGTCAGGTGGATCGACTTCGCGTCGCTCACCGACAGCCAGTCCGACTCGGGGAACGTGTACCGCATCTGCCAGGCGAAGTCCCAGTCGGGGATGCGCAGCAAGCACTCGGAGCGGTCGGCGTAGTCGAGCGACAGCTCCAGCGACGTGCCCAGCTGGTGCATGTGGCCCATCACGCCCACGACAGGCACGTCGCCGAGCAGCTCGGTGTAGTCGCTGATGAAGGACAGGTCGAAGTTGAAGTCCTCGACCGCCGCGGGGTCGCCGGCGACGATGTTGAGGTCGGTGTTGGGCACGGGGATCGACACGCGCAGCTCTTCGGGTGTGTCGTCCGGTCCGTAGGTCCAGATGTGGACGGCGGTGTGGTCGGCGCGCACGGTCGCGGGGTCGTGGCCCAGGGTGTTGTAGTGGATCTGCAGCACCCACTGGGCGCCCTGCGGCGCATAGTGGCCGATGCCATCCGGGAGGAACTCGCCGATCTGACCGGGCGCCCACGCGGCGAACGTGTCGGCGGGCGGGTTGCCCCAGCAGTCGTAGCCGGGGCCTGGGTCGGCCTCGTCCTGCTCGCGCAGGCGCGCGATGTCGTCGGACTGCTGCGGCAGGTACTGGTACAGGATGGCGTGGTGCACGACCGTCGTGTCGTCCGGCACCACCTCGACGCCGCTGATGTAGAGGTCCTCAGGCACGGTGTCGCCGAGCAGGAAGCAGCGGTACTCGTCCGGGTTCTCGGTGCTCGGCTTCCAGCCCTCGGCCGACGACAGGATCATGTCCGCGTCGCGCAGGCCGTCCGGGCGCAGCGCGTGGGTGTTGGTCGGCGGCGCGTAGTCCTGCTCGCGGCCCACCTGAAAGCCCGACGTCGCCCAGTCCGCGTAGACCTGCTTGTCGGCGTCCGACAGCTTGCGCGAGTTCTCCAGCGGGCGGCACGTCTCGTCCGCGGGCCAGGGCGGCATGGCGCCCGACGCCACCGCGGCGGCCGCGACCGCGACCCAGTCCGGCGTCGCGCCGTCGGCCCAGTCCGCGGCGTTGTACGTGAAGTCGATCGGCGCGATGCCGCCGGGCTTGTGGCACTCCAGGCAGTCGCGCTCCATGAGCGGGCGGACGTCGCGCTGGAAGTTGACGGTCGGGTCGAACACGTCGGTGTCGGCGGCGCCGTCGGGGTTGGACTTGTCGGCGTGGCCGCCCACCCCGCCGTCACAGCCTGCGATCGCGACAAGACACAGCCACAGCCCACGGTTCGACACGGGGCCTCCGAAAATCCGCCAGAAGAGCGGGCTGCATGGTACCGCAGATGCGGGCTGCGTCAGGTGACGTGTTCGTCTGGAGAGTGTGGAGAGGCGGCCGGGCACGCCGCGATTCTCCGCGCGGCTCGCTCGAAACCCCAGCTACACTCCTGACCTCACGGGGTGTGCGCATGCGCCAAGGTTCATCGTCGGTCGGGCTGCTGTTCGCCCTGGCCCTGCTCTCCGCCTGCCAAACGCCTGGCTACCTAGTCCCCGACAAGTGCACGTTGGTGTTCGAGGCGCCCGTCGTCACCTTCCCCGCCGTGGAGGTGGGCAAGGAGGCGACGCTGCGCTTCAAGGTGGCGGCGTCGCTGGCGGACTGCACGATCACGGCGCTGAACGTGCAGAACACGGACGGGACCGCGTTCTCCGCGGCCCCGCTCGACGCCGCGGGCGAGGTCCTGAACGCGGACGGGGCGCTGGTGGTGGCGAAGAACACCGCCGCGGAGATCGCCGTGCGGTACCTGCCGCCGGAGCCGGGCTACCACACGGCCAAGGTCACCCTCTCCCTGACCGGCGCGCTGGACGCGAACCCCACCGTGGAAGTGCGCGCGTCCGCCGACGTGCCGGCCTTCCGCTTGTACCCGGCGATCGTGGACTTTGGGGACGTCGCGGCCCACGAGGCGCGTTCCGGGCTCGTGTTCCTCGACAACCTGAGCCAGCTCGACCTGGTGATCGACCAGGCGGCGTTCACCTCGGCGGACAACGTCACCACCAGCGGCGAGCTCACGCTGACCGACACGTTCCCGATGACCATCGGCCCCGGCGCCATCGGCACCGCCATCGCGGTCCATTACGCCCCCGTGATCGACCGCAAGCTGGCGGCCTCCTTGCTGCTGAAGGTGGCGCAAGAGACGTACAAGATCTCGCTGCGCTCGAACGACTGCCTCAACGGCTCGCCTGAGGTCTACGACCACGACGGCGACAACCGCACGTCGTGTGGGGAGGACTGCGACGACAACGACCCCCTGGTGTACGAGGGCGCCGTGGAGTTCAAGGACGGCCAGGACAACGACTGCGACGGCCTGACCGACGAGGACACCTCGCAGTCGGACGACGACAGCGACGGGTTCTGCGAGGCGGGCCAGGTGACCTGCCTCCAGGGCGCGGTGCCCGGCGACTGCAACGACGGCGACGCGGCCGTGAACCCGAACGTCGACGAGGTCTGCCCGAGCGCCGATCCGGTGTGCTCGGACGGCATCGACAACAACTGCGATGGCGACGTGGACGGCGGCGCCGTGGACGCGGACCAGGACGGCTACACCGACGTGGGCGGCGACTGCGACACGGCCGACCCGCACGTGTTCCCCGGCGCGCCCGAGACCGCCAACGGCAAGGACGACGACTGCGACGGCGTGACCGACGAGGGCACCGTCACCTTCGACGACGACCTGGACGGCTTCAGCGAGGTCATGGGCGACTGCGACGACCGCGCGACCCCGGCCAGCCTGTCCAACCCCTACCCGGGCGCCGCCACCCATCCGGGCGCGACCGAGCTGCCGGACCGCCGGGACAACGACTGCGACGGCCTCTTGGACGAGGGCACCTTCCTCGCGGACGACGACGGTGACGGCTACGCCGAGGGCGACCCGAGCGACACGACCCTGGACGACCGCCTGCGCGACTGCGACGACACCAACGCGGCGCGCGCCCCCGGCAACCGCGAGATCGTCGGCGACCCCGCCCACCTCGACGAGGACTGCAACCCGACGACGGGGCCGTAGACCGACGAACGGAAGTCTCCGATCGGCGCCCTAGAAAGCAAGAACCGCCGCCGCAGGTTCACTGCGACGGCGGCTCGTCTCACACCCGCGAGGGTCTAGCG
>CANJMY010000126.1 GCA_947475315.1 Pseudomonadota bacterium
ATGGTCGACGCGGTGATCGCGCGGATGCGCGACAGCGGCGCGCTCAAGGACGTCCTCGATCGGATCGACGCGCTAGCCTCTGATCTCGAAGGCCCCATGTTGCTCGGTCAGCCCACGCTCCAGTCTGTCGGACGAACGCTGCGCGACAAGCTCCTCGCCCCCCGTGAGGCGCTCCGTGGCTGAGATCGCGACCCCGCACAGCCGCACCGTCGAGCTTGAGCGCCTCGCGCTCGTGCCCTCAGATCCGACGGCCGTGCTGGCGGCGGGCTCGAAGACGTTTCGCTTCGCGAGCTTCTTCCTGGCGCCCGATCGGCGCGCGGACGCGGCGCTGCTCTACCGGTTCTGCCGTCACGTCGACGACGTCGCCGACGAGTCTGAGGACGCCGACGCGGCGCGCGCGGGCTTGGCGCGCCTGACCGACGAGCTGACCGGACGTGTGCCGGCGCGGCCGTTGATCGCCGAGACGCTGACGCTGTTCCGCCGGCGCGACATCGACGTCCGCTACGCGCTCGAGCTGATCGTCGGCGTGGCGTCGGATTTGGAGACGGTGCGCGTGCGCGACGACGCCGAGCTGGTCCGCTACGCCTACCGTGTGGCGGGCACGGTAGGCCTGATGATGTGCGGCGTGCTCGGCGTGAAAGACCCTGACGCGCTCGCGCACGCGGTCGACCTGGGCGTCGGCATGCAGATCACCAACATCTGCCGCGACGTGGCCGAGGACGCGCGCTTGGGTCGCGTGTACCTGCCCGCGACCCGCCTGCGCGCGGTGGGCATCCCCGCCACGCCGGACGGCGTCGCGACCAGTCGCGAGGGCGTGCAGGTCGTGGTGCTCGATTTGCTCTCGCTGGCCGACCGCTACTACACCAGCGGCGAAGACGGCCTTCGCTTCATTCCCACGCGCGCCCGTCTCGCCATTCTGGTGGCCGCTCGCTTGTACCGCGCGATCGGCGTGGTGCTGCGTCGCCATCGTGGTGACGCGCTCGCCGGCCGCACGGTCGTTCCCTTCGCAGGCAAGGTGCTCTTCAGCATGCTCGCTCTGCTGTCCTTCCCGGGGCTCTCCCGGCGTCGACTCTCACATCGTCCCGCGCTTCACCAGGCGATCGCGGGCTGGCCGGGCGCGGACTCGCGCGCGCGGAGCGGATGACATCATGGGCTACCAGATCAAGATGGTGTCGGACATGCTGGGGATCCCCAAGAACACGTTGATCGCCTGGGAGCGTCGGTACGCGATCGTCGATCCGATCCGCACCGAAGGGGGCTACCGCGTGTACTCGGACCAGGACCTCTCCGTCCTGCGTCGCGTTCAGGCGCTCCTCGATCAAGGCTACAAGATCGGCGAGGCGTGCGACATCGTGCTGGCGGCGCCCGCCGTCGACGCGTTGCCGCTGCGCGAGGTGCCGAACTCGGATCGCGCCGCGCTGACCGACGTGAAGGAGCAGCTCAAGGCGCGCCTCCTCGTGTTCGATCGCGAGGGCGCCGACGCGATCGGCAACCGCCTCCTGGTGGTGCCCTTCGAGCAGGTGGTCGACGACGTCTACTTCCCGCTGCTGCGCGAGGTCGGTCAGGGCTGGGAGCTGGGCAACATCACCGTGGTTCAGGAGCACTTCTGCACCGCGTACTGCCGCGAGAAGCTCCTGGTCATGCTCAACAGCGTGCAGACCGCCGCCACCGGCGCGCCTGAGGTCACCTGCGCCACGCCGCCGGGTGAGCACCACGAGCTGGGCCTGCTGGCGCTGGCGTTGCGCTTGTCGCTACGCGGCTTCCGCGTGCTCTACCTGGGCGCCAACCTGCCCACCAATGAGCTGATCCAACACGTCAACGCCCGCAAGCCGGCGGCGCTGTGCCTGTCGATGATCCACCTGCGCTCGCGCGGCGAGGTGCTGAGCTACGCGCGCGAGCTGCGCGCCGGGATCGATCCGAGCGTCCGCATCGCGATCGGCGGGCGCGCCACCGAGGACAGTTCGATGACGGTGCATGGCGTGAGCTTCGCGGGTCATGGCCTCCCCGACTGGCTCTCCTCGGCCGAGCGCCTGCGCCACGCCGGCTGACCGTCCGCTGACGACCGCCTGCGCGTCGGCTAGGCTCCGGGGCGCGGAGGTCAGGATGCGCGGGCGTCTCTCGTGTTGGATGCTGTTCGCGGGAGCGTGCGCCGGTCAGGGCTCGCCGAACGACACGGACGCGGGCGGCGCCGACGACACGATCGACGCGCACGACACGGACGTCGCGGACACCGATCGCACGGACACCGATCTGGCGGACGCGGACACCGACGCGGCGGGTGACACGGACAGCGGCGCGCTCGTGGACACGGACGCGGTGGACACGGACAGCGCCGTCGTCATGGACACGGACGCGGCGGACACCGACAGCGGCGTGCTCGTCGACACGGACATCGCGGACACGGACGTCGTGGACACCGACAGCGGCCTTGTGGTCGACACCAACGTCGTCGACACCGATCCGCCGCTGGTCGACCTGGACATGGACGGCTACCCGTCGAGGCTCGACTGCGACGACAATGACCCGATGACGAACCCGGGCGCCGTGCAGCGCTGCGACGGCGTCGACCACACCTGCGGCGTCTCCCCGATCGACCCGGACGGCACCGCGGCGGTGCTGCATGCGAGCGGCGAGTGGTCGGACCTCACCGACCTGTTCGCGTCGGGGACGTCCTCCGCGCCGACGGTGTACGCCACCGCCACGGGCGACACCGTGCGCTTGTGCGGCGGCACCTGGGCCTTGGCGCTCAGCCTCACGAACGGCAGCAGCCTGGTCGGCGTGAACCAGCCGACGATCGCGCACAGCGCGTCTCGCAGTGGGATCCGCGCAGGCGAGGGGACGGTCGTATCCGGCGTGGATCTGGACCTGTCCGCCACCGACGTCGCCACGCTGGAGGCGACCGGTCTGTCCACCTTTCGCGGCGGCGCCATCCACGGCGCCAACTGGGCGGTGTTCGTGACCGGCGCGGGCGCGCTCACGTTGGAGGACGCGCAGATCCACGACACCACGGGCCCCGCGATCTCGGTCTGGCCGGGGTTGGGCGCGTCGGTGATCGTCACGGCGTCGACCATCACGCACGTCGGCGGCGCGGCGGTGCAGACCTACGGCGAGACGGCAGCCACCCTCAAGGACGTGTCGATCGTCGACGCCGCCAAGGGCCTCGCCGCGAGCGCGGGCACGCTGTCGTTGACCGGCGTCACCATGGACATGGTCGACCAGCCGTTCGACGGCGGCGGCACCGTCACGGCCACGCTCGACGACGTCCACGTGGACAGCTCGAACACGGCGTCCGCCTGGTACGCGGGCGAGCTCACCGTGACCGGGTCCTCCTTCACCAAGGGGCGCGGCTGGGTGCTCTCGCCCCCCGACCCGTTGACGTCCATCCGGTTCGACACGTGTACGTTCGACGGCATGGACGCCGGCCTGTCGTATGGCGGCGGGCTCTACGTGACGGGCAGCAACGTGAGCGTCACCGACAGCACGTTCACGAACAACACGGGCGGCTTCGGCGGCGCGATCTTCGCGTTCTCCAAGATCGTGCTGACGGGCTCCACGTTCACCGGGAACCACGCGCAGTCTGGCGGCGCCGTGTACCTGGCCGAGTCGACCGTGGGACCGGCCGAGGTGACGGACTGCACGTTCAAGGACAACAGCGCGAACTGGGGCGGCGCCGTCTACACCGAGGCCGCGTCGACCTTCCCGCGCGACAGCTTCGTGGGGAACATGGCGCACGCGGGCGGCGGCGGCGTCTACATGTCGTACAGCGGCGCGGATCCCTCCACGATCACCGACTCGACGTTCGAGTCGAACACCGCGGAGACGGGCGGCGGCGCGTGCATGACGCACCTCACCACCAGCGGGAACACCTGGCGGGGCAACACGGCCACCAACGGCGGCGCGATCTACGCCTACACGCAGCGAGACAAGCTCAACCTGCGCGGCGACGCCTTCTACGCCAACGCGGCGGCGCAGTTCGGCGGCGCGATCGGGTGGGGCCCGACGCTGTCGGGGCAGGCGCTGATCTTCGGCACAGGCGCCGACGCCAACCTGCCCAACGAGGGCGCGTCGGCGGGCACCAACGTGAAGCTGGTCGACGGCGACGTGAGCTGCTCGTTCTCGACGTGCGTGCCCTGACCGGCGTGCGCCGTGCGCGCGGCTAGCTCGCCACCGCGCTGTGCATGCGCACGGGCTCGTCCTCGCCCACCAGCGTGGACGCCTCGTGGTCGGCCAGCTCGCGAAGGCGCGTGGTGACGTCCTCGGTGGGCACCAGCTTGCGGGCCAGGTCGACGTAGACCTGGAAGTGGCGCGCCTCGCTCGCCAGCAGGCCGCGGTACAGCTCGCGCAGCTCCAGGTCGTCGAGGCCTTCGGACAGGCGCTTCATACGCTCGCAGGAGCGCGCCTCGATCAGCGCGCAGCACAGCAGGGTGTCGCACAGGCGCTCGGGCTCGGTCTTGCGGACCGCGGTCATCAGCCGACCCGCGTACAGCGACGGGGACAGGCGCTCGACCACCTTGCCGCGGCGCTCCAGCACGTCCATCAGCAGCTCAAAGTGCTCCAGCTCCTCCTTGGCGATGGCCGTGAGCGCGCGCAGCAGCTCAGGCTTGTCGCCGTAGCGGAAGATCAGGTTCATGGCGGTCGACGCGGCCTTCTTCTCGCAGTGCGCGTGGTCGAGGAGCAGGGTGTCCACGTCCGCGTTCACGTGCGCGAGCCAGCTGGGCGAGGTGTCGGCCGCCAGGTGCAGCATGCGGAGCTCAGCCCAGCTCGGCGCGGCCCGCGTCGGTCAGGGTCGCGATCGCGGTGTCGTGGTCGTAGTCGAACAGGCCCTCGCTGGTCAGCTCCTCCATCATGCGGGAGAAGCCGACGTGGGCCACGAAGTAGGTGCGCTCGCTGTGCTCGTGCAGGTCCTTGAGCGACACGCGGCCGCCCTGGTCGTGGACGAAGTGCAGCAGGCCCTTGCGGGTGCGCGCCCAGTGCTTGCGCTGGCGCTCGTCGGGCGACTCGGCGGCCTTGATCGCCGCGGGCGTGGCGCCCTTGGGGGCGGGCGGGTCGGCGAGCGGCGTCGGTGCGTCAGGCGGCGTGGGCGTGCGCTTGCGGGACGCGCGCGCCGGCTTGGCGGGGGCGGGCTCCGGCGCGGGTGCGGCGACCGGGGCAGGCGCGGCGACGGGCGCAGGCGCGGCCACCTCGGCGATCACGGCCTTGGCCTTGGTGGTGCGCGCGGCCTTCTTCTTGCCCTCGGGCGTGGGCAGGTCAGGCAGCGGCGCGAGCTTGGGCTCGGGGGCCGGAGCGGGCGTGGGCGCCGGGACCGCCGCGGGCGCGGCGACGGGCGCAGGCGCGGGCGCCAGGGCGGGCGGCGTCGGGACGACGTGCTCGATCAGGCTCGACTTCTCGACCGGCGCAGGCGGCGGCGCGGGCGAGGGTGCCGGGGCGGGCGTGGGGGCCTCGGCCGGGCCATCCAAGGTGTCCGCGGCGCGGTCCAGCAGCCGAACGAGGCGGCGGCGGAGTCGGTTGCGCAGGTCGAGGCCGGTGATGCTCATCGCGTCCATCCCCATGATCTCGGCAAGGGCCAAG
>CANJMY010000127.1 GCA_947475315.1 Pseudomonadota bacterium
CAGCGCCTGGTTCACCAGCTTGGCGCCTTGGTCGAACACCCGGCCCGCGCCCATGGCGTTGTGCCCGACCTCGCTGTTGCCCATGTCGTCGTCGGACGGCATGCCGACCGCCGTGCCGTGCGCGGCCAAGGCCATCCACGGGCAGGTCGCCATCAGGCGCTTCAGCACCGGCGTGGCGGCCGTGGCCACCGCGTCGTCTTCTCCCCCGCCGCCCAGGCCCACGCCGTCGAGGATGCACAGGACAACAGGGCCTGCGGGCTTGGAGAGCTTGGGGGACATGGGTACTCCGGCGTGGATTCACCCAGTGACCCGACCGCGTAGACAAGTCCAACCTTCCGCCGATCCTGGCGCGCCGGTTACACGCGCTCCTCCCGAGGTCTGTGTTGAAGCGTTCCGCGCTCGTGTTCACGCTGCTTGCTGGCTGCTGGTGGTCGGCGCCGGACGTCCGCAGCGCGACGCCCTCCGCCGCCATGCCCGGCGACAGCTTCACGATCGAGGGTGACAACCTGGGCGAGCGGCCGAGTCTGGCGCTGGTCTCGGGCGATCAGCGCGTCCCGGTGCCGGTGACCGTGTCGGGCGAGCACACGCTGACCGGCGACCTGCCCCAAGACCTGGCGCCCGGCCTGTGGACGCTGGAAGTGACCGGCGACCACGGCGTGGCCGACACCCGCCCGACCATCGACGTGTGGACCGCCGACACCGAGCCCGCCTGCACCAAGCGCTACGCGCTGCGCGTGTCCGCGTCGCGGCAGGACGCGCAGATCGACGTGGAGCGGCTGTTCACCGATCGCGCGTCGGTCGAGCTGACGCTGGAGGCCGACGCGCTCGACGCGCTCTTGCTGGAGTCGACGACGACCGCCGCGGGCAAGACCTGCTCGGCGCTGTGGGCGCACCGCAAGGACGGCACGCGCGTGCTGTTGGCCGACGACGACACACGGGACCTGACGCAGCTGGCGGAGCCGATCGCCGACGCGGTGAACCTGACGCTGACGATGCCGGGCGGGGCGGCGCCTGCGACTCCGTGAGCGCGTAGCTGGTTGGCATGAAATCGAACGTTTTAGCAAACATTCGATGTATTCTAAAGCGAAAATATCACGAAGGATTAATTAACTTCGAAACATGCGAATGGATCAACCCGCAAGTAAACCATGGCAAATGACAACCCATATCATCACAACTTCGACGCCGCACCGAACAGCGCTCGTAAGTCCACGATGAGCTGGTCCGCGGCGTTCGGAGTGTATTGCAGCATTGGCCTCTGCGCGACGGCGATGTTGGCTGGGTTGACCGCCCTCACAACCGTTCGAACCGGTTCGTCGTTCAACTTATACATCGCTGCAGTAGCGATAACCGGCACTGGCTGCTCGCTGGTAGGTGGCGCGGCAGCAGCTTTTTCGTGGACAAATCTGCGCTCGCGCGTTGTCGGCGCGGTACCCGCCACACTCGCAAGCGGTCTGATCGCCGGGCTCAGCTGCGGATTGGCGGCGCTGCTCGTGCCTGGCGTCGTGAGCGCGATCGGGCATGAACGTTTTGGTCGTTGGCTGGGCATTTCCCTCTGGCTATTCATGTTCGTCTCTATTGCACTGCCCGTCTTTTCGGTAGGTGGGGCCTTGTTGACCTATAAGGAGAGCCAAACTACGCGGTCCACGAAGCCGCGCGTATAGGAGGGACTCTTGATTCCTGGTACTGCTCCGCCCGATTCGCTGTTTCGATCGTCGCCTCCTCGTCGAGGGCTCGATCAGTGGCAGTTCAACGGATTCACGTTTTTGGGAATGGGTGCTCTGAGGGCGCCTACTCGCCCGGGGGTTCGCGGTGGTCCGACCACGGCTACAACCTCTGGGAGTTGCCAGGCCGAGGGCGCGACGTGTCACGTCTACCCAACCGGACCGGGATCGTGCGAAGAAACTTGCGAGAAGGACGGTATCATAGTTTGTACCGCAACGTTTAATTGCTGGGTATTTCCCGATGAGAGTTCCGATCCATCGACTGGAGAACCAACTTCGGACGGGCCGGCCCAGTCATACGACCCCACGATGTGTGGCACTATCGAAGAACAGTGGCTTTGCCAGCAAAGTTGTTGGCCAGACTTTCCACTCATGGTGTCTTTTGTCGATCGATTGGGCGTCGACTATTGCCAATGTTACTGTGGGGCCGATTCCGTTCCACCACTGGACGATGCACGGAACACCGGCATAGGCATTAACTGGATTCCAACGATTATTGGACTAATGAAGGAACATATTGCTGATATCGGAGAGGAGGTCGCGCAAACGACTGCACCAAGCCGTCTGCCGAGCATTTGGCGAGCTGGACAAATGATTGGGGCTGGCTCGCTCGCCGCCATCGCCAGCACGGTTTTCCTTCGGCCCGACAATCAGAACGACGACGAAACCGAAGAGGACTGCATCAGCCGGACGGGCTGCCGCCTTGTGACCTGGGCGGATATTTTGATTACTATGAGTCCGCGTTGGCCTTCCTAGAGGACGAAGACGTCGACATGCGATGTCTTGGCACGTGCAGCTTTTTTGAAGCCTTCGGAAAGAACGATGAACTTGGTGCGTGCCCAGGCGCATCTGGGAGTACCTACCATTGTGGGATCAAAGATTTGCCAGAATTTCCTGCTGGTAGAATGATCTCTGTATTTGAGTGTGACTGCTGTTCCGACGGCGGCACACTAGCCGAATATCGAAAAGCGCATTGGTCAAGCTACTAATTCGAGGCAACACTTGAAAGATACATTTAACAAGGAGCCGTGCTCCGTAATTGCAGTCCAAGTTCCGGATTTGCCTCTAGCACGCGATTTTTATAGGACTTTGTTTGATGTCGAGGCAGAGTTAGATAATAATACTCACGCCATATGCTTTGTAGTAGGGCGGCGTCGTGACGGTAAGCCCGATCTCGTGGTGCGCATCGAGACGGCTGCCCGTGAACCCTCAAACGTACGCAATGGCGTATTGATGGAACGACGAGTTGATGATGTCGAACGCCGCGTGGCGGCGGCCGTAAGTAAAGGCGCCAGGGTGACGGCGACGCTTCCGTCCGGAGGAGAGCGTCCCGCGCGATACGTCGAACTTGTAGACCCGTTTGGTCACTCGTGGGCGATAGCGTGTAGACTTCCGGACGATTATCCGGGCAATACTGTTCAGTCGCCTTGACGCTCACGCCAGACGCAACGCGTCGAATCAGGTATGTCGCGGCGCCCCCGATGTTCTGCCTCATCCTCCCACCAACGGCTCTCCGACCCACCCGCGTAGCCCACGGCGAATTGCGGTCATGTTGGCGCCTCCTAGTCCGGACGCCGGAAGCGCTGTACCGGCCTAGCCCACCGCCCGTTGCCGTCCCTACCTCCTGCCCTTGGGCGCGTCGAAGTTCCCCCGGATGGTGACGCCGATCCGCTGCACGCTGCCGGAGTACGTCCCGTTCATCGTCGGGAAGAAGAGCCGGTCCTCCACGCGCGCCGCCGGGTCCACGTTCACGCGGAACTTGTTCTCCGTCTCCACGCGCTTGAAGTCGACGTCATCGGTGAACGACAGGCCGATCTCCAGCGGCGTCTTCTTCGACACCTGGAACGAGCCCATGACCATCAGGCGCAGCGCGTCGAAGTCGACGGTGTTGGGGCCCAGGTAGCCCGCCTGCGACGCGTGCCGGTCGTAGGTGACGCGCCCGCCGACCGTCAGCCGCGGGACGGGCTGGCCCTTCACGTCCACGCCAATCCAGCCGGTGTCCTGGTTGCCGCGCGCCCACTTGCGGTCCTGGTGGAGCAGCGCGTCGGCCTCGGGCGTGATCTCCGTGTCGTCGCTGGTGAAGCCGCTCGCGACGATGTCGAAGTCCTTGTACTCGCTCCAGCGCGTCCAGCCGGCCATGACCTCCAGCGTGACGTCGTCGGTGGGCTTGACCTGCACGCCCATGTGCAGGCGCATGGGGTAGCGGTAGCCGACCACCGTGGCGCCCCGCGCCGTGACGCCGCACAAGCTGTACTTGTTCATGGCGATCTGGCCGATGGTGTCGGTGTCGGGCGGGCACGGCAGGTCGAGCTGCAGCGTGCCCTTGTGGTCGACGCGCTCGCCGTTCACGAACCCGAGCGAGAGCATCACGCGCGGGTGCGGGCGCACGAACACACCCGCCTGGAACGTGCCGGTGTCGTCCTTGAGGTGCTGGAAGTCCGCGAGCGCCAGGTAGTCGGGGTTCTCGACGTTCTCGTCGCCGTAGATGTCTGCGGGGCTGCTGTAGATGGGGATGGTCTGGAATATCTGATCGGCGAGGAGCGTGGTGATCTGGTTGTCGATGCGCGCGGCCCAGGTGGCATGCACCCAGCTGCCGGAAACGCCGACGCCGAAGATGTCGCGCCACGCGTAGCTGACGCCGAACGACGTGTGCATCGCGAAGATCTGCGCCGACCGCAGGTGTGTGCCGCCCACGTCCTCCGATCCCGTGGACTTCCCCGCGCGCGCGTACGGAATGTAGAACGCGCCGCCGACGCCCAGCCCCGGCACGCCAAAGTCCGAGTTCACGCCGACGAACGGCACCGCCGTGATCACGCGCCACGTCTCAGGCCCGCCGTGCAGCGGGTCGTCGCGGTCCAGGTGGATGGTGCCGATCACGGGTGCCACGTCGATCAGAAGCTGCGTGCCGTGCGTCGCGGAGAGGGTCGCGGGGTTCCACCACAAGCCGGGGGATCCGCCTGTCGCCGGCGTGCCCCAGGGCCCGCCCACCTCTTGAAGGTCCAGCGCGCCCGCCCACGCTTGTGGGGTGGACGCCACGATGCACAGCAGCAGCGCACCCTTCAGAGCTTGAGGAACCATGAGACTTGCCTCGGCTGGGCGTCGGGCATGGGCCCGAAGTTGGCACCTTGGAGCGCCCCGGCGGCGCACGACGCGACGCTGGAGAACTGGTTGTCCGGGTCATTGCCGATCTGCAGCGCGCCGATCTCGGTCTTGCCGCCCTTGTCGACCAGCGTCATCACGACCATCAGCTGCTCACGGCCGTCGATCGGCTCGGGCGCGGACTGGGTGCACGGGCGCAGGCGGTCCGCACGCTGGCTGAACAGCTGCTCCACGCCCAGCACGTCCGGAGTGAGCGGCGTGCCCTCGGCCGGGGGGGGCGGCGCAGGGTCGCCCTCCGGCCGCACCGGGTTGCCGGAGTTCGGGTCGATCGTCCAGTGGCGCAGCTCCTGGGGCTTGCCAGGGTCGCCGGCCAGCACCTGCTCTACGGTCTGGCCCGGCAGCACGTTGGGCGCGCCTGCCGTGGCGGGCTCGGGCACCGGCGCCTTGGGGTCGACGACCACGGCCGCCGCAGGCTCCGCGGGCGTGTCAGGCATGCCGGTGTCGGGCGCCATGCCGACCATCACGAACGCGCCCAGCAGCGCCCCAGCGCCGCCCGCGCCCCACAACAGCCAACGTCGGTCCACCCGTCCCTCCGATCTTTCGAAACCTAGC
>CANJMY010000128.1 GCA_947475315.1 Pseudomonadota bacterium
GTAGCGCAGGTCCATGCGGCGCGCCTGGAAGTCGCCGTAGTTGGAGCAGGACGACACCTCGCGGTAGCGCTCCTGGCTGGGCAGCCAGACCTCCAGGTCGTGGCACTTGGTGGCGCCAAAGCCGATGTCCGCCGAGCACAGCAGCATGCGGCGGTAGGGCAGGCCCAGCTTCTCCAGGCACTGCTCGGCGTGGCGCGTGAGCTGCTCGTGGGCGTCGGCCGACGCCTCGGGCGTGCTGAACCAGACCATCTCCACCTTGTGGAACTGGTGGACGCGCAGGATGCCGCGGGTGTCGCGACCCGCGCTGCCGGCCTCGGAGCGGAAGCAGGGCGAGAAGGCGGCGAAGCGCTTGGGCAGGTCCGATTCGTCCAGGATCTCCTCGCGGTACAGGTTGGTGACCGGGACCTCCGCCGTGGGGATCAAGTACGCGTCCTGGCCGTTGAGCGGCTCGGCGAGCTTGAACATGTCGGCGGCGAACTTGGGGAGCTGGCCGGTGCCCTCGGCGACGGAGCCCCACACGATGTAGGGCGCGAGGATCTCGGTGTAGCCGTGCTCCTCCGTGTGCGTGTCGACGAAGAAGTTGATGAGCGCGCGCTCCAGGCGGGCGCCCTTGCCGATCAGCACGCTGAAGCGCGCGCCGGCGAGCTTGGCGGCGCGGCCCAGGTCCAGGATGCCGAGCGCCTCGCCCAGGTCCACGTGGCTCTTGGGCTTGAAGTCAAACGTGGGCGGCGTGCCCCAGGTCTTCACGACGACGTTGTCGTCCTCACCGCCGCCGACGGGGACGGAGTCGTCGAGCAGGTTGGGCAGGCGCAAGCACAGGTCGCGCAGCTCGGACTCGACGTCGCCCAGGGTGGTCTCGATCACCGCGATGCGGGCGTTGTTGGCGCCGACCTCGGCCTTCTTGGACTCGGCCTGATCGCGCAGCCCCTGCTTCATCAGCGCGCCGATCTCGGCGGAGATGGTGTTGCGGGCGCTGCGGCGGTCGTCGCGCTCTTGGACCAGCGCGTTGCGCTCAGAGGCGAGCGCTGTGATGCGATCGACCGAGGCGATCGTGGCGTCGTCCGCGCGGCGCGCGACCAGGTTGGCGCGGATGCGATCGGGTTCGGACGCGACGAGGCGGGAGTCGAGCACAGGGACCTCCAAGACACGGGGCCCGGCCTCTATCCAGCCGCGACCTCCCCGGAAAGCCGGGCGAGCAGCGCGTCCGCGCCTGCGTCGTCGCGCACGACCGCGTGCAGCACCGGCCCCGGCGGGTCCAGGTGCAGGGTGGTCGCCAGCTGCGCCGCGAGCGCCGGGACCAGCGCGTCGATCGACGGGCAGGGCCGCAGGTGGTCCGCCAGGCGGGTCATCACCTCGGCGTCGAACCCGCAGGGCCGGATGCGACCAAAGCCCGCCAGGTCGGCGTCCACGTTCAAGGCCAGGCCGTGCCACGTCACCCACGAGCGCACCGCGATGCCGATCGAGCAGACCTTGTGCCCGTCGATCCACACGCCGGTGTTTCGCGGGTCGCGGCCGGCGGACAGGCCCAAGGTGCCGAGCAGGCCGATCACCGAGTCCTCGAGGGCGCGCAGCGCGGCGTGCAGGTCGCGGCGGCCCTCGGGCAGCGCGACGATCGGGTAGACGACCAGCTGCCCCGGCGCGTGCCAGGTGGCGTCCCCTCCCCGCTCTACGCGCACCACCGGCGCCCCGTCGGGCGCGATCACCGACTGCTCGGCGTCGCGCTTGCGACCGAGCGTGATGGTCGGCGCGTGCTCCAAGAACAGCACCACGTCGTCCATCGTGCCCGCCGCGACGCGCTCGACCAGCGCCTCCTGCAGCCGGTGCACCGCCGCGTAGGGCGACAGGCCGTCCAGGCGGACCCAGGTGGTCATGCGTCCAGCGCGTCGACCGCTGCGCCGATCTGCGCGGCCACGTCGTCGATCGCCAACGCGCCGTCGATGTGCACCACGCGCCAGCCGCGCGCGACCAAGGTGGGCATGACCTCGGCGTAGCGCGCGGCGATCGCCGCCAGGGCGGCGCGCTCCTCGAAGATCTCCCGCGCGGCGCCGCGCGCGGTGATGCGGTCGAGCGCGGTGTCCACGTCGATGTCGACCATGATCAGCAGGTCGGGCGCACGGAAGGTCGCGTTGAGCGCGACGATCTGCTCCAGCGGATGATCGAGCGACTGGTACGCGAGCGAGGACGGCAGGTAGCGGTCCGACACCACCCATGCGCCGCGCGCCACGCCCGGCTCGACCAGGCGCGCCAGGTGGTCCGCGCGGTCCGCCGCAAACAGCCAGGGCAGCGAGGCCTTGGACGGCGCGTCGGGCTCGCCGCGCAGCACGGCGCGGATCATCCGGCCGATCGGGCCGGTGGTCGGCTCGGCGGTGCGCACCACCTCCACGCCCCGCGCGGTGAGGCTGGCGCACAGCCGCTCAGCCTGGGTGGTGGTGCCCGCCCCATCCAACCCTTCGATGACGATGAACCGACCCACACACCCTCCGCGCGCCGACCGTCGCGATCCGGCCTGCGCCTGGATAGTGCGCCGGGAGCGGGTGATCATGCAACGTCCTCTCCTGATCGGCGCCCTGGTCGCCATCGCGCTCACCGGGATCGGCGGTGGGATCTGGGTTCTCACGCGTCCGAACGAACCGCAGGTCGACACCGCCCCGGCGGACGAGGGCCAGGGGCCGCGCCGCGCCCGCCGCGGGAGCCGCCACGGCGAGGCGTCGGACCCGATGCGCGACGCGAACGACGACTCGCCCGTCACGCCGCCCGACGCCCTGATCGCGATCATCCGGCCGCATGACCCCAAGCTGGCCCAGCCGGACGCCACCCCGGTCCCGTTGCCCAGCACCCTGCCCAACGTGGTGGTGATGTTGGGCTGCACCGTCCGCAAGGACCAGATGTCGCCCTACGGCGCGGACTCGTTCATCACGCCGCGCCTGGACGCGCTGGCCAAGAGCGGCACGCTGTTCGACGACGTCATCGCCGCCGCCCCCTGGACCCGCGCCGCGTCCACCGCGATCCTCACGGGGCAGCACGCGCTCGAGATCGGCATGGTCGAGCCGACCAGCGGCCGCGACGACAGCCGGATCCCGGACGGCACCAAGACGCTCGCCGAGTACATGCGGGCGCGCGGCTACCTGACCGTCGGCGCCACCGCCAACCCCAACCTGTCGGCCGTATTCGGGTTTGATCGCGGGTTTGACGCCTACCAGCCCGGCCTGCCCGACAAGTGGGGCGCCAAGCTGTCGGGTCGGTCGCTCGCCGACGCGGTGCTCACCGAGCTCAAGGCCAAGCGCGCCGCGGGCGACACGCGGCCCGTCTACCTGCGGACCATGATGCTCGACGCGCACGCGCCGCGCTCCGCGTCGGGCGACGCGCTGATGCCGTTTCGCGAGGAGGGCGTGCCGGAGCGGGTGGCGCAGTACCGCTACCACCTGCACAAGCTCGACGACGCCATCGGCTACACCCTGGACCAGCTCGCCACCATGGGCATCGACCCGTCGAACACCGTGTTTGTGTTCGTGGGCGACCACGGCGAGGGCATGAACTACCCGGGCCACCACGGGTTCGGGCACGGCCAGTACTTTGGGTCCAGCTCGGTCTACGTGCCGTGGATCATGAGCGGCGTCGGCGTCGCGCGAAACCACCGGGTGCTGGGCCTCGCCAGCCAGGTGGACGTGCTGCCCACCCTGCTCGGCGTGATCGGCGCGCCGCTCGCGGCGAGCGACCCGACGGACGGCCAGGACTTCAGCCGCCTGGTGCGCGGCGAGCCGGGCGTGATCGATCGGGACCACGTGATCTCCGACACCTGGTTCGCGGCGTCGTCGCGCGCGGCGATCTTCACGCCGTACCTCCAGTGCCAGCAGGACTTCGGCAGCTCGGCGCGCCAGCAGCGCAAGGGCAAGTTCGTGCCCGGCTGCTACGACCGCGTCGAGGACGTGCTGTTCGCTCACCCGCTGCCCGACACCGACCCGCGCCACGCCGATCTCGACGCGCTGACGGCCACGCTCGTCGGCTGGCGCAAGGCGGGTACGGACGCGCTCGCGTCGCTGCAGCACCAGAACGCGCCGGTGAGCGAAGATCTGGCGCAGCAGCTCGGCGCGCTCGGCTACGTGGACGTAGAAGAGGCAGGTGGCGACAAGGCCGCCAAGAGGGCCAAGCCATGACACGCGCGTTTCTGTGGATGTCGCTCGTGCTGCTGGCCGCGTGCCCGGCCACCCCTGAGGAGAAGAAGAAGGACGCGCCCGCGCGCACGCGCACAGCGGCGATGGGCGAGCTGGCCGATCCTGACGCACCCACCCCCGATCCGCTCGCCGCGGTCCCCGTGCCCGCCGCCGCGTCCAGCGACGCGCGCGACACGCTGGTGCTGGTGGTGCTGGGCAGCGCCCGCGCGGATCACGTCGCGTGGTGCGGCGGCCGGGCGCACACGCCGTTCCTCGCCACCCTACGCGACGCGCACCAGGCCGTCACCACCTGCGACGCGATCGCGACCACGCCGTGGGACGCGCCCGCGATGATCGACCTGCTCACCGGCGTCGCGTCGAGCGCGTCGGACCCGGCCGTTCCCGCCGAGCCCCTGCCGGTCACGCTCAAGGCCCGCGGCTTCACGAGCGTGCTCGTCAACACACGACCGCAGGCCCCCACCGACGCGTGGACCCAGTCGTTCGACGCCGCGCACACCGCGCCCAACGCGCGCGCCTGGCGCTACGGCGGGGTGGCGACGGCGGTCGACGCGGCGCTCGCCAAGACCGACGCCAAGAAGCCGCTGCTGCTGGTGGTGGTGCTGTCCGACGCGGAGGACCCGTGGGCGCCGGTGCCGCGCCTGCGCTGGGGCCGCAACCAGGACTGGATGTCGCTCACGCGCAGCGACGGCACGCGCGACCCGCGCGCGGTCGGCCTGCGCAACGGCGAGTTGCCGCTCGACGTCGAGGACCGCTTCCGCATGCAGCTGGGCGCTGGCTACGACCACGGCGTGGAGCTCGCCGACGCGAACACGCGCGCGGTGCTCGCGTCACTGCAGAGGTCGGGCCGTGACCTGTCGAAGATGCGGCTGGTGGTGGTGGGCGACCACGGCGCGGCGCTCGGCGAGCGCGGCCTGATCGGCGACGCGCCGGTCACGTTCGAGTCGTCGGTGCGCGTGCCGCTCGTCGCGGTCGACACGGCCGCGCCCACGGCGCCGCTCCCGCCGCTGCTGTCCACGCTCGCGGTGCGCGGCTGGCTGGTCGACGGCGTGTGGTCTACCGACGCGCAGCCCGTCGCGCTGGCGCGGGCCAACCCAGACGGCTCCGGGCGCGTGACCATGGCGTCCACCTGGTCGTCCCCCACCGCCAAGCTCACGTGGCGCGAGGGCAAGTGGGAGTCGTTCGACCTGGCGACCGATCGTGACGAGGCTGCACCCATCGCGCCTACCGAGGATGACCCTCGGA
>CANJMY010000129.1 GCA_947475315.1 Pseudomonadota bacterium
CGACCGCGGCCCGCGCGCCGACGGCCCCCGTCGTGACGACCGCGGCCCGCGCGCCGACGGCCCCCGTCGTGACGACCGCGGCCCGCGCGCCGACGGCCCCCGTCGCGACGACCGCGGCCCGCGCCGCGACGATCGCGGCCCGCGCCGCGACGACCGCCGCCCGGACGACGGCCCGAAGAGCGAGTACCCCGAGGAGAAGCTGGTCGCGATCGCCAAGCGCGCGGCTGAGAAGGTCGTGGAGACCGGTCGCCCGGTCACCATCAACCTGGTGCTCAACAGCTACGACCGCCGCATTGTCCACGTCACCGTGCAGGACCTCGACGGCGTCGAGAGCCAGTCGGTGCTCAAGGACGGCAAGAAGTACATCCAGGTCCTGCCGACCGGCTCTGCCGACAACGCGGGCGAGTAGTTCGTGGGGACGCGCGGCGACGTCGTCGTCGCGCTGTCCACCCCCTGGGGTCGCGCGGCGCTCGCCGTCGTGCGGCTCACGGGCCCCGGGTGTGAAGCCGTCGTCTCGCAGATCGCGCGCCCGCTGAGCGGAGCGCCGTGGTCCTACGGCAGGCCCCGCCGCGTGGCCCTGTTCGACGCCGACGGCGTGTTTGACGACGGTCTGCTGGTGCTTGCCAAGGGCCCCGCCACCGTCACCGGCGAGGACACCGCGGAGCTGGGCCTGCACGGCAACCCCCGCCTGGTCGAGCGCTTGATCGCCGCGGCCTTGGCGGCCGGCGCGCGCCTGGCCGAGCCTGGGGAGTTCACCCGTCGCGGCCTGCTGCACGGCAAGCTCGACCTGGTGGCGGCCGAGGCCGTGGGCCAGCTGATCGACGCGACCAGTGACGACGGCGTCCGCTTGGCCCGCGCGGCGCTCGACGGCGCGCTCACCGCGGACCTCACTGCCCTACGTGAGGGCCTGATCGACGCCGCCGCCGAGTTGGAGGCGCGGCTGGACTGGCCGGACGACGAGCTCGCCCTGCAAGGCGACGCTGCCGTGGTCGCCGGGCTGCAGGCGCTCGCCGACCGGGCGCGCGCGTTGGCGGCGACCTACCGCGCAGGCCGGGTGTGGGTGCACGGCGCCCGCGTCGCGCTCGTCGGCGCGGTGAACGCGGGCAAGTCGTCCCTGTTCAACGCCCTGCTGGGGACCACCCGCGCGATCGTGCACCCGACGCCCGGCACCACGCGCGACGTGGTGGAGGCGACGACGCGCTTTGGCGACCTGTCGGTCACCCTGCTCGACACCGCCGGCGAGCGCGTCACCGACGACCCGATCGAGGCGGCGGGCCTGGCGCTGGCGCGGGAGCTGATCGCCGACGCGGACCTGCTCTTGGTGGTGGTGCGGGCGCGCAGCGCTGTCGCGGACCTGGTGCCAGCGGTGTCGGGCGGCGACTTGGCCGCGCCCCTGACGCACGACGCCGTCGAGGCCGAGCTGCTCGCGCGCACCGCGACCAACCCGCGCCTGATCGTGTGCAACGGCGTCGATCGCGACGGCGTGGTTGTCCCAGACGGCGTGCTCCCGACCAGCGCGCTGCGCGGCGAAGGCATTGAGGCGCTCAAGCGCGCGATCGCGAGCGCCCTGATCGGCGGCGTGGCGGCGGACGGTCGGGCGATCGCCTCGCTTCGCCAGCGCGACCTGCTGAACACGGTCGCGGAGCAAGCGGAGGACGCGATCGCGGCGCTGCCGATCGCGGGCCCCGCCGCGGCCGCAGAGGCGGTGATGGACGCGCTGGAGGCGATCGACGCGATCACCGGCGCCACCACCCGCGAAGACGTGCTCGACGCAGTCTTCAAGCGCTTCTGCATCGGCAAGTGAGGCGTCGCGGTTAGGAGCGCCCGGTCGGACGAGGTGCGCGTGAACAAGTGGGAGCGGCTGGGCGTGGCGACCGTGCCGGGCGGCGGCGGCGTGATGGACCTGTACAAGCGCGGCGACGAGCTGGCGATCCGCGTGGACTCGCGCGAGCTCATGAGCAGCCGCGTGCATGGGTCGGAGGACGCGCTCGCGGAGATGGCGTGGCTGCGGGTCACCGGGCCTGCCCCCCGGCGCATGCTGGTGGGCGGCCTGGGCATGGGCTTCACGCTCGCGGCCGCGCTCAAGGGCGCGGGGCCGGACGACGAGGTGGTCGTCGCCGAGCTGGTGCCTGAGGTGATCCAGTGGAACCGCGGCGTGATCGGGCCGGTCGCCGGGCACCCGCTGAACGACCCGCGCGCCAAGGTGCACCAGGGCGACGTCGGCGAGGCGATCCGCGCGGATCACGGCGTGTGGGACGCGATCTTGCTCGACGTGGACAACGGCCCGGTCGGGCTGACCCGGCCCGCGAACGACGCGCTCTACAACTGGAACGGGCTGGACGCCGCGCGCCTGGCGCTCAAGAAGAATGGCGTGCTCGCCGTGTGGTCGGCCGCGCCGGACGCGGCGTTCGGGCGTCGCTTCGCCAAGATCGGCTTTGACGTCGACGAGGTCACGGTGCGCGCGCGCGGGGCCAAGGGCGGCCGCAAGCACACGATCTGGTTCGGGACCCGGATCGAGATCTACTAGAGCTTGGAAGGCTCGAGTTGAAGGCGCGCCGCGCGCTAGCGCCGCGGACTGCCGATCGGCGTGGACGTCACGCCCGCCGCGTTCGCCGCGATCACGATGCGCGCGCACGCCTCGGCGTCGGACAGCGCCTGGTGGTGCTCCAAGCGGATCCCCAGGTGGCGCGCGACGTCCGGCAGGCGCGTGGGGCGCAGGTTCCACGCGCGCCGCGCGAGCGTGACCGTGCAGTGGAAGGGCTGGGGCGGCATGGGCAGCCCGGCGGCGAAGCAGCACGCCTGGAGTACGCCGCGGTCAAAGCTCGCGTTGTGCGCGTAGGCCGCCTGGGCGCCGTCGAACAGGTGCGCCAGGTCGGGCCAGACGTCGCGGAAGACGGGCTCGTTCGCGACCATCGACCAGGTGATGCCGTGGATCTCCGTGAAGCGGATGGGCCGCTTGGGCGGGCGGATCAGGCGGTGCTCGCGGGCGACGATCTGATCGCCCTCCACGCGCACCACGCCGACCGCGCACGCGCACTCTCGCGACGCGTCCGAGGTCTCAAAGTCGATTGCGACGAAGATCGGTGTGGCCATGGCGGCCCGTGACCCGTTCGGACGGGCGGGTCAACGCATGCGCGCCGCCGCGCGATAGATGTCGGGCTTGGGCACGATCGATCCTGGGTCGATCGCGCCTCGGAGGACCCGTGCGCCACCTGTTCGTCATGGACCCGCTCGACCGCATCCACGTCTCCGGCGACTCCACCTACGTGGTGATGTGCGCCGCCTGCGAGCGCGGCGACGCCGTCGCCTGGTGCACGCCCGACCGCATGTTCGTGCTCAACGGCGAGGCGCGCGCCGAGGTGACGTTTGGCTCGGTCGCCCGCATCGCGCCGCCCTTCCGCCCCGAGGAGACGATCGAGGTGGCCCTGGGCAGCTTTGACGTGGTGTGGATGCGCAAGGACCCGCCCTTCGACATGACCTACATCCTGTCGACCTACCTGCTGGACCTGATCCCCGCGCCGACGCTGGTCGTGAACGATCCGGTGGGCCTCAAGCGCTTCAACGAGAAGATCTGGGCGATGCACTTCGCGCGGTTCCAGCCGCCCACGCTGATGTCGCGCGACCTGGCCAAGCTGCGCGCGTTCGTCGAGGCGCAGCCGGCGGGTGCTGTGCTCAAGCCCTGGGACGGCAACGGCGGCCGCGGCATCGTCATGACCGGCAAGGGCGACCGCAACCTGCCCGCGCTGCTCGAGCTCATGACCGCCAACGGCGTGGACTACGCGATCGCCCAGGCCTTCATCCCGGGCGTGTCCAAGGGCGACAAGCGCATCTTGATCTTCGACGGCGAGCCCGTGGGCGCCGTGCTGCGCGTGCCGGGCGAGTCGGACCACCGCGCCAACCTGCACGTCGGCGGCAAGGCGGTCGCGTGTGAGCTGGACGCGGACGACCTGGAGATCTGCGCCGCGCTGGGGCCCGAGCTCAAGGCGCACGGCCAGATCTTCGTCGGCATCGACGTGATCGCCGGCAAGCTGACCGAGATCAACGTCACCTCGCCCACCGGCCTGCAGGAGTACGCCCGCCTGACCGGGGTGCACCTGGAGCACCGCCTAGTCGAAACGGTCGCCAAGCTCGCCGAGGCCAAGCGCGCGCGGGCCTGACGTCTACTTCCCGAGCGCCGCCTCCGGCCCGCCCGGCGTGCCGTAGACGTAGATCAAGCACATCTCGTCCGCCGTGCCCTCGCCGTTGCGCGTGACCTCGGTGCGCGTGCGCGTGTCGTAGGTGCACGACAGCCGCATGCGGTCGGTGCCCTTCACCACCAGCGGGTCCTTGTACATGTAGACGGACTGGTTGGAGAAGTCCCAGGGCGTGGCGTCGGTCACGCAGGTCTGGCTCTGGTTGTTCCACATCTCCGCGTGCAGTGCGGTGCCCAGCGTGTGCATGTGCGGCAGCACGCCCCACAGCGTGATGGTGGCCGGGTAGGCGGGGTAGAACGCAGGGAAGACCTGCTCGATCGTCACCGCCTCCTGGCCAGGAGGCAGCTTGAAGCCGTTCTTGGCGAACAGCGCGAACGAGCCCTGCACGTTCACCGTCGGCTCCAGCTTGAGCGCGAACCCGGTCCGGTCCGGCGTGGCGCCCTGGCCCAGGTTGTAGTGCACCTGCAGGATGAACGACGCGCCCGCCGGGACGGGCAGCCCGGTGCCCGCGGGGAGCAGGGTGGCGTCCGACCCCGGCACCCAGCCGCCGGCCGCACCCGTGGGCACGCTCGGCCCACCAAAGCAGGTGTAGCCCTCGCCCGGCGACGCCGCGTCGAGCGCCGCCGCGGCGGCCTCGCTTCCCGGCTCGATCGTGTAGAGCAGGATGTGGTGCACCTCGCGCGTGTCGCCCGGGCGGCCCTCCCAGCCGGTGATGAACCCGTCGGTGGTGGTGCCGCTGGGCACGATGAAGCAGCGGTACTCGTCGGACTGCGACGCGTCGGGCGTGTAGGGCTCGGCGATCTGCAGCAGCAGGTCCACCCGGTCCAGCCCCGTCGGCTGCGGCGCCACCACGGGTGCGGCGCCCTCGCCCAGCGGCGCGCCCCCGTCCGCCCACGCGCGCAGCGTGGCGATCTCCTTGGGGTCGAGCCAGCTGGCGTTGAGGTACTCGTTGCACTCGCCGCAGCTGGTGGGCCCGGGCGGCGGCATGCGGCGGCTGACCACCGCGTCGCGGATCGCCGTCGC
>CANJMY010000130.1 GCA_947475315.1 Pseudomonadota bacterium
GCCTACAGTCCCCGAAACGCCGCCCCGAGGTTTGAGTGGCCATCCTTCGCGTCGCCCAGATGGGCCACCCCGTGCTCCGCCAGGTCGCCCGCCCCGTGGACGCGGAGGAGCTGGCCTCGCCCAACTTCCAGCGCTTCCTCGACGACATGCTGGAGACCATGGGCGAGTACGACGGCGCCGGGCTCGCCGCACCCCAGGTGCACGAGTCGGTCCGCGTGGTCGTGCTGATCCTCGACCCGGACGAAGGCCCGGAGTTCCTGATCAACCCTGTGATCCGGCCCGTCTCCGACCTGCGCACGCGCAGCGCCGAGGGCTGCCTGTCGGTGGCCGGGATGCGCGGCGTGGTCGACCGTGCCGCCCACGTCCGCGTGGACGCCTACGACCGCGACGGCAAGCCCAAGGCCTACGTGCTCAAGGGCTTCCCGGCGGTGGTGGTGCAGCACGAGTGCGACCACCTGGACGGCGTGCTCTACGTGGACCGGGTGGACAAGACGACGCTGGCGTTCAACGACCAGTGGGACAAGTTCGGGCCGCTCGACAAGCTGGTCGAAGGCTACGA
Source organism: Pseudomonadota bacterium (assembly GCA_947475315.1). GTDB lineage: Bacteria > Myxococcota_A > UBA796 > UBA796 > CAIOSP01. Next base: position 560 of record CANJMY010000130.1, read on the forward strand.
AGAGCCGGATGACATCGATGACGAGATCGTCGTCGTCAAGCCTGAGGTGCGCTGATGGGCCTTCTCTCCTGGTTGTTCCCGTCCAAGGACGACAAGCTCGCCCAAGCGCACGCCGCCCTGGCCGCCGGTCGGTTCGCCGACGCCCGCATGACCGCCGAGGACCTGGGCGATCACCCCGGCGCCGCCGAGCTGATCTTGCAGGCCGAGGAGGGCCTGACCCGCAAGAACCTCGACGACGTGTACGGCTGGATCCAGGCCGGTGACCTCAACCGCGCCCGCGAGCAGCTTGAGATCGCCGACGAGCTCTGCCCGCGTCACCTGGAGTTCCTGCTCCAGGCGGCCGACGTCGCGCTGCGCGCCGCGGACGTGCAGCAGAAGGCCCAGAAGAAGGCCGACCAGCAGGCCCAGAACTCCAAGCTGTTCGACGTGAACCCGTCGTTCAAGACCGCCAACCCGGACGAGCAGATCGCGCTGCCGGAGGGCGTCAGCGAGGCCGAGGCCGAGGCGCTCAAGGCCCGGCTCGCCATCCTGGTGGACGGCTACCCCGAGTCGCTCCGTCACCGCTTCGTGGAGCTGGGCTCCGCGTTCGCCAGCGCCGTGATCGACCTGGAGGACGGCCAGATCGACCGCGCCGCCGCCGTGTTCGACACGCTGCCTCAGGACGACGCCCTGGTCCGCTACGAGCGCGCCCGTGTCCACTTGGCGCGTCGTGATCCGCTCGCCGCCACCACCGACCTCCGCACCTTCGCCGAGCTCGCGGGTGGGCACTTCCGCGTGGGCAACACGCACTCCGCCGTCCTGCTGGCCCAGGCGCTGGCGATGAGCGGCGAGCATGTCGCCGCCGTGTCGGCGCTGGAGGACGCGAGCGCGCACAACCTCGACGTGGGCGCGGGCCTGTACGCGGCGCTGCTGGAGCACACCGGCCGCCTGGCGGACGCCGATCGCGTGCTGCGCGCGCTCCTCACCAAGTTCGGGTCGCAGCCCCACCTGTACGTGATGCTGGCCCGCGTGCGCGAGAAGTCGGGCGAGCGGATCGCCGCGATGCGCGTGCTGGAGACCTGCCTGGAGAAGTGCGCGTGCGGGACGGGCGGCTGCAACAAGCCCGCCGAGCCAGACATCGACGCCTACCGCACGCTGGCGACGCTGTACCTGGAGGACGGCCTGGAGACGCCGCGCGCGCTGGAGCTGGCCGACACGGCCCGGTCCATGGTGCAGCAGCCGGTGTGGGAGGACGTGTACCTGGCGGCGCTCGCGGCGCGGAAGCGCCAGGACGACACGTGGTCCGAGATGGCGTCGCAGCTGCGCACGGGCACGCCTGAGGGCGACCCGCGCCACGCGCGCCTGGAGCAGCACCTGGCCATCGCCTAGCGCGAGCGGGAGCGTCAGCCGGACCGCCCCGCGATCACTCGCGCGGCAGGACGATCTCCGGCTTCTCCTTGCGGCGCTTGTAGAGCACCGCGATCTTGCCGATGATCTGCACGACCTCAGACTTGGTCCGCTCGGCCAGGATCGGGGCGACCGCGCTCACGTCCTCCGTGCCGTCGTGCACCTTGATCTTGATCAGCTCGTGGTTGGCGAGCTCGACGACGATCTTGGCGATCACCGCGTCGGTGACACCGGCGTTGCCGACGAGCACCACCGCGTTCAGGTGGTGGCCAAGGCCACGGAGGTGTTGCTTCTGCTTGCTGGTGAGCGCCATGGGAGGGGAACCTTGGACGAAGGGGACCGCGCGGCGTATCGTCCGGTCCTCTCCAAGTCGAGGCGCCAGTGTCCGACGATCGCCGCCGAGCCCGCTTCGAAGAGGTCGCCGCCGCCCGCCTGGGGCGTGTCCGTTGCGCTCTGGAGACGGTCCACCACCGCCACAACGCGTCGGCGGTGATGCGCACCTGCGACGCCTTCGGCATCCAGCGGGTGCACCTGGTGGGCGAGGCCCGCTTCACGCCGTCCCAAGGCACGGCAAAGGGCTCCAACCGCTGGCTCGACCTGACCAGCCATGGAGATCCGGCGGACGCCATCCGGTCGCTGAAGGCCGAGGGCGTGTCGATTTGGATCGCGGACTTCTCCCCGACCGCGCTCACCCCCGCCCAGCTCCCGCTCGACAAGCCCGTCTGCATCTGGTTCGGCGCCGAGGTCCTGGGCGTGTGCGAAGAGGCGCGGGCGGCGGCCGACGGCGTGGTGATGCTGCCGATGCGGGGCTTCGCCCAGTCGCTCAACGTGTCGGTCGCGGCCGCGCTGATCCTGCGCGAGGTGAGCGAGCGGGCGCGCTCCGAATTGGGCGCAGACGCGCTCCTGACCCCGTCTGAGGCGCGCGCCGTCGTCGGCACATGGCTTGCTAGGGATCGCTTGGAAGTTGTCGATGACACCGCGCAAATTCGCGCGGTAGACGCCCTCGGGCACGCCATCCCCGACTCCCGAGATCCCACCCCCGGAGCGTTGCCATGACCACCCCCACCGTGCTCGTCGCCGTCGGCCTGGACGACGCCGCGGATCGCGTCGTCGATCTGGCTGCTGTGTGGGCAGGACGCTCGAAGGCCAAGCTGGTGCTCGCCCACGCCGTCCCGCCCCCTGACCTGGGTCTGGCCGATGTCCGCATGGCGGGTCTGGTGCCGCCGTTGGGTGAGCCGCCCATCGACGCGATGCTCCAGGCCGCGACCAAGCGCATCGCCGCGCTGGTCGACCGGCTGGCCGGGACCGGGATGGTGGTGGAGACCATCATCGAGGTCGGCGACCCCACCGCCACGCTGCTCGACATCGCCGACCGGATCGGCGCCGAGCTGCTGGTGATCGGCACCCACGGGCGCCGCGGCATCGCGCGCGTGCTGGTCGGCAGCGTCGCCGAGGCGGTGCTGCGCGAGGCCAAGATCCCGGTGCTGGTGCTGCGCACCACGGCCTAGCGCCGCCGCAAGCACGCGCTTCCGTTCAGCGCGCTACCGGCGGTCGGGCTCGTCGGTCTCTTCGTTCAAGGGCGGCGGCACCTGGCCGTCCGCCAGGATCGCGGCGCGCGCGTCCTCGGCGTAGCGGCGGGCCCACGCGCGGGTCGGGTCGGCGGTGACGATCGACTCGAAGAGCTTGAGCGTGCGGGGCAGATCGCCCGCGTCCCGCGCGGCGGCCGCGTCGTCCCACGTCTCGTCGGCGACGGTCTGGCCGGCCGCGAAGCCAGACGGCGACACGGCGTCCCAGCGGCGCGCACGCGCCAGGTCGTCCAGCTTGGCGTCGAGGTTGTCCTCGGTGGGCACCCGGCGAGACCAGCACTCGGAGAGCGGGGCCTTGGCGCGCGCGGTGAGCGTCTCCTCCCAGGCCTCGTCGGTCGGCAGGTGCTCGATCGCGTCGAGCCAGGCGTCGTCGGCGGCGTCGCAGTCACCTGACGCGGCGAGCTCGAGCGCGCGGCTCCAGTCGTCCTCGGCGTAGACCTTGGCCTTCTCGCCCTTCACCACGGTGACGCGCGCGGGGAAGCGGACCTCGCCGGGCGACACCACTGGAGCGTCCCCGGCGAGCAGCGCGCCCTGTGGCGCGGAGGTCGGGATGAGCGGCGTTCCGTCGGCCGACGCTAGCACAAAGCCCAGGTCGTACGTGCCGGGGGGCAGGTCCTTGGGCAGGTCGAACGCGTAGCGGCCGTCAAAGACCTCGTCGTCGCGCCAGCCGCTGACCGGGAAGATCTTGTCGTAGCCGACCGACGCCGGGAACTGCACGGTCTTGGGGCCGGACAGGAACACCGTCAGCTTGAACGGCGCCTTGGAGGGCGCGCCCTTCAGGCCGATCTCGACGAACAGACCGCCGCGCACGCTCACCTCGGGCGAGCGGACGTCGAAGCCCTCGATCGTCGGCCCGTCCTGGGTGGTGACGCGCGCGGGCGTGCCGGTCCAGGTGGGCGAGGCCAGCAGACGGCGGTTGACCCAGGTGTTGGGGTCGACGCGCTTGCCCGACTTGTAGGGCGGCAGGCGGACGAAGCGGTCGCGGAAGGCCGGCTCCTCCAGCAGCGTGCCCGACCCCGCCTTCACGAACCCGAAGTCAAAGAGCGGCGGCGTCAGGATGTAGGGCTTGCGGAAGGTCTTCACTTCGCGGTGCAGCGCGAACGGGACGTCGGTCAGGCCGAACGGGTCGATCGACTTGCCGTGCGGCGGCCCCCACCACGTCATGCCGCCCATGGAGTGGTCGACCGCGACCCACGGGCGGTGCAGGTGGATGCGCTCGCAGACGCGGTTGTAGTGGTCGACGCGCTGGCCGACCGACTGCGGCGTCTGCTCGGGGTGGTCGTAGTAGTCGACGACGAACACGATGTTGAAGATGGCCGGGACCAGCGCGCCCACGCCGACCAGCGCGGCGGACGGCACCTTGGGCAGCCGCGATCCAAGCTCGGCCAGGCCCAGCGCGTAGAGCACGCCAAGCGGCACGACCAGGAAGGACATGAAGCGGTAGCCGCTCATCCAGTCGCCGCCGGCGCGCACGACGAACGCGATGGCCGCGACGCTCGTGCCCGCGCACAGGGCGCGCCCGGCCCAGCCCACGCGGCCCAGCGCCAACGCGGGGATCACCGCCATCGACGCCATCACGAACTCGATGCGCAGC
>CANJMY010000131.1 GCA_947475315.1 Pseudomonadota bacterium
CGGCCAACCCGTACGGGTGCCAAAGCGTAGGATGCAAGCATCCGGTGCGCCTCTGGCCCGGGAAACCTCGCAAATCGGGCGGGCGTGACGTTTGCTGACGTGTCAGGGTGTGTGTGTCGGCCGGGTGTCAGCCCGCCGCCGCGCATCACATCCCTGGCTGTCGAGGTGAGTCGTGACCTCCCCCACCGTATCTGATCCACGCGCCCTCCCGCCTTCGCTCCTGCGCCTCGCGCTGATCGTCGCGGCATGCGGGCCGTCCTCCTGCTTGCTCGTCCCGCGCTTTGAGGCGGTCGACCCCGAGTTCGCCTACGTCGACGGCTGCACGGACATCGTCCTGCAGGGCGCCAAGATCGGCACTGACGCCAAGGTGACGATCGGCGGACAGGACCTGCTCTCGCTCGCGGCCGCCGAGAACGACCCGGCGCTCCCCGACTACGCGCAGGACGTGGGCTTCAAGTACTTCGGCGTCAGCCCGCCCGCGCCCGACATGGAGCCCGGCTACCAGGACATCGTGATGACCGTCGGCGACGAGGTCCTCACGCTCTCCAAGGGCTTCTACTACATGGCCTGCCCCGGCGAGCTGACCATCGACAGTGTCGACTTTGGCGCCGGCGCCACCGCGGGCAGCTCGGTCACCCTCACCGGCTGCGGGATCGAGGCCGAGAAGGTCACGGGCCACCTGCTCTCCGCGGTCGACGGCACCGACGCCGGCACCTTCACGCTGGCCTCGTCCTGCCTGACGGCCAAGGCCACGTTTACCATCCCGAACGTCGCGCCGGGCGACTACTGGCTGGAGCTCGTCCACGAGGACGGCACGACCTACGGCGGCATCTGCCCCGACCAGGCGCCGGTCGTGTCCGACACCGACGTGCCCACCGACACCGACGTCGCGACGGACACGGACGTCCCCACCGACACCGACGTGCCTACCGACACCGACGTCTCGACCGACACCGACGTCCCCGCGGACACCGACGTGGCCGACACCGCCGGCAGCGGAGGCGACACCGGAGACCCTTGTGCCGGCTACACACTCGTGACCGTGACGGGAGGTGAGTGATGCGTAGCCTCATTCCGTTCCTCTTCGCCCTCCCCTTCATCGCCGACGTCGCGCAGGCGCGTGAGACCGGCGACATCCGCGGCAGGATCATCGACACCGAGGGCGTCGAAGTCCCGGGTGCTGAGATCAAGCTGTCTGGCCGCGACCTGGCCGGCGTGCTCACCACCACCTCGGGAGACAACGGCACCTTCCGCTTCGACAGCCTGCTGCCGGGCACCTACACGCTCGTCGTGACGTTCGACGGCGAGACCAAGGTCACGGCCGAGGTCACCGTCCGCCTGGAGACGTCGACCAACGTCCCGCTGACGATCGACCTGACCAGCGGCGTGACTGAGATCGAGGTCGTCTACGTCCAGCCGGTGATCGACTCGACCGACAGCTCGTTCAGCCAGGTCGTGTCTGAAGAGTCCATGCAGCACCTGCCCGTGGGGCGCAGCTACCAGGACGTCGTCGCCACCCTGCCCGGCGTCGACGGCCGCGTGAACACGTCCGAGGGCGGCCCGTCCGACGGCAACCCCAGCGTCCGCGGCGAAGGCCAGTACGGCAACAACTACACGCTCGACGGCGTGTCCACGCGCGATCCGGCGACCAACACGTTCGGCCAGAACGTGAACTTCGACGCCATCGACGAGATCCAGGTCTACACCGACGGCGCCCCCGCCGAGTTCGGTCAGGCCACCGGCATGATCGTCAACGTGGTCACCAAGGACGGCGGCGACGAGCACCACGGCTCCGCGGCGCTGCTCTACGGCCAGCACGCGTGGTTCAATAAGCAGTACAACATCCTGGACTCCGAGCAGGGCGTCGAGGTCCCCACGGACAAGCGCCGCTTCCGGTCGCCGAGCCTGTCGCTCACCGCGGGCGGCCCGCTGGTCCAGGAGAAGCTCTGGTACTTTGGCGCGGTGGACCTGGGCTACTCCTGGTACCAGTCCGAGGGCGTGGACAAGGAGGCCGCGCAGAAGACCTGGGACGGGCAGGTGCTCGCCAAGATCACCTGGTTCCCCACGTCCAAGCTGATCCTTCGCTACATGTACACCCACAGCTTCAACATCCAGGCGAACGAGTCGGCGAGCCAGCTGGTCGCGCCCGAGGCGCAGACCAACCGCCGCGACTGGACGATGACGCACCTGCTCACCATGACCTACAAGCCGGACGCGGACTCCGAGTTCACGGTGCGCGCGGGCTACAACCAGACCCAGTTGGACGTGGTGCCTGCGTCGGGCGACCACCTCGCCCCCAGCATCACCAACAGCGCCGGCTTGCTTGCTGGAAACGCCAACAATTACGACTTCAACACGCGGCAGCGCGTGGGCGGCGGCCTGACCTTCAAGCGCTTCTTCGACCACGCCGCGGGCACGCACACCTTCAAGGCGGGCGCCGAGTACTGGTTCCTGCGTCAGGTGCGCGAGCTGCAGCACACGGGCGAGACTGAGCTGCCGTGGATCGGCGCGGACGGCGTGGCCACCGGCGAGACCAAGTCGGTCGGCACCGAGTACTCGGCCAACCCGGACCTGGGCTACGACTGCAACGCGCCCGACGGATCGGACTGCGGCTATCGCTCGAACTGGCAGAACGTCGGCCCGCTCGGCACCAAGTCGCACACCTTCACGGTGTACGCGCAGGACGACTGGGCGCCGCACCCCAACCTCACGTTCAACCTCGGCGCGCGCCTCGACATCGAGGCCGGCCGGAACGACTCCGGCAACCCGCCCTCCACCCAGGACGTGAACCAGTTCACCGAGGACCCGACCACGCGCGACGTGGGCGAGCTCAAGGCGCTGATCATGCCGCAGCCCCGCGTGGGCATGGCGTGGGACGTCACCGGCGACAACAAGACCAAGATCTCGGCCTTCTACGGCTGGTTCTACGACATCGCCGGGTCCGACTTCTGGACCTGGGCGAACGAGAAGTCGGACGCCGCCTACATGCGCTACGGCCGCGACGCCGACGGCAACTGGAACTGGATCCAGAGCCAGGACGGCGAGGGCTCGCCGCTGATCTACGCGAAGGGCATCAAGCCCGCACGCCAGGACAAGGTCACGCTCGGCTTTGAGCGCCAGCTCATCCCGCTGTTCTCCATCGGCCTGCGCGGCATCCTGTCGCGCACCCAGGGCATCCCTGAGGACGTCGATGTGAACAGCGACGATTGGTACGTGATGAACAGCCCGATGAAGTACCGCATCTACCGCGGCGTCGAGCTGACCCTGGAGAAGAAGTTCGCCGACAACTGGCAGCTGCTCGCCAGCTACACGCTGTCTGAGTCCTTCGGTCACGAGCCCGGCCAGTTCGAGCTGGCGTCGGGCGCCGACACCGGCTCCAACGGCAACAACGTGGGCGTCTACCTCGACGACATCGGCGAGCAGCAGACGCGCGAGGACTACTACAACAACGGCCTCGGCTGGATCCTGGAAGGCTTCAAGGGCAACGGCCGCTACTCGGTCACGGACCCGGCGTTCAACGACGACGCCGGTCACCTTGGCTACCTGCCCTACAACTCGTTCCACAAGGTGAAGGTCAACGCGAGCTACACCATGCCGTGGGGCACGACGATCGGCGTCGTGTACGAGTTCGACTCGGGACACGCGTGGCAGAAGCGCACCTTCGTGCCCTTCTACGGGTACGACGGCATGGCCCAGGGGCGCGGCACGCGCTTCATGCCCGCCGCGCACTACCTCGACCTGCGCCTCGGCCACGAGCAGAAGCTCCCGCACGACCAGAGCCTGGAGGTCGCGCTCGACATCTTCAACCTGCCGGGCCTGGCCACCCCCATCAACTACTTCGAGAACGACACCACCGGCTTCGGCGCCGCGCTGTACCGTCAGGCGCCGCGCTCGGTGCAGCTGCAGCTCAAGTACCGCTGGTAGTCACGCAGCGCGCGGCGCGGACGCGGCCACCGGGTCGCCGCGCCGCGCGCGCCTCGGACTGTCGACCGCCCCCGCGTCGCTAGGCCTGCTCGGCGGGCCAGCGCACCACCGCCGCGGTGCCGTCGTCGTCGGACTCAAACGCCACCACGCCGCGCGTCGCGTCGACGATCGCGCGCGTGATGTAGAGCCCCAGGCCCGTGCCCGCGCCCGTCGGCTTGCCCGACACGAACGGCTCGAACATGCGTTCGCGCAGCACCGCGGGGATGCCTGGCCCGCTGTCCTCGACCGACAGCACCCGCGCGCCGTCCTCGACGAACACCCGCACGTGCACGGTGCGCACGGCGCGGCCGTCGACCGCGTCGAGCGCGTTCTGCACCAGGTTGAGCGCCACCTGCCGAAGCTCCGCCTCGCGACCGTGCATTGGCACCGGCTCCAGGCAGTCGCACGTGAGATCCGCGCCCAGGCGACGCGCGCGATGCGCCAACATGCCCACCGCGGCGAGCACCGGCTCACGCAGGTCGAGCGCGGTCTCCGGCTCGTCGGACCGGCCAAGGCCCGCGTAGCGATCCACCAGATCGCGCACGTGCATCAGGTGGTCGAGCACGCGCGCCAACGACTCGCGCGGCTCCGTGTCTCCGGCGAGGCCGAGCTCCGCGGCGGCCTGCACCGCGAACAGCGGCTGCCGAAGCTCGTGCAGGAGCGACGCCGTGTGCATTCCGACGTCCGCGAGGCGCGCCAAGCGCACGGCCGCGGGTTCGCGGCCTGGTCCATCCTCACTCATGCGCGCACCGCCTTGATCATGGGGTCCCTGATTCCTGCGCGACGTCCACGTCGCGCGCGCACGGCAGGCCAAGCCCGCCGCGAGCGCCCTCAGCGCGCACGCGGATCGTGTACGTCCCGTCCGGCACGATCGCGCCGTCTACGTCGCGCCCGTCCCAGCTCCACACGCCAAAGCGCGCGGACGGCGGCACGTGGTGCTGGCGGATCACGTCGCCCACGTCGTCCTGCACCGACACCACCCACCACGCGGGCGAGCTGGCAGACGAGAAGCTCAGCGCGACCTCGTCGGCGTGCTCGGCGCTGCCGTCATCGCCGTCGGGCGCGAACAGCGCGTGGTCCACCGCGCAGGCGCTGATCGGGTCGGACGAGTCCGACACGCCGAACAGGCCCTCGTA
>CANJMY010000132.1 GCA_947475315.1 Pseudomonadota bacterium
CGTGCCCGGCAGCGTGCTGTCTGGCACCCTGCTCGCGGTCGACGTGGACGAAGGCGCCACCACCGTGGTGCTGATGTCGGCCGCCGACAACCCCCAGCCGCCGCTCGGCAACGGCTCGCCCGTGTCGTTCGCCGCGATCCCCGGCGACCAGTACGGCCCGGCAGGCGCCGCCACGCTCGGCGCACCCTTCGCGCTGACCGACGTCCCGCCGGGCGACTGGCAGCTCAACGGCCTGATGGACGTGGATGGCAACTTCCACCCCGGCCTCGACGTGCTCGCCACGCCGTCCTGCGGCGACCTGTCCGGCTGGCACCTCGACCGCGTCGACGGCGGCGTGCCGACGGCCGTCAGCTTGAGTGCAAACGACTACATCCACGACCTGGTCGTCGGCCCGCTCACGCGCATCGACTCGCCGGACCCCGCGTTCACGATCATCGGCCCGCGCGCGGTCGGCACCGGGCTGACGCTGCGCCTCGACGCGGTGGATGTGTCGGCCACCTTCGCCGACCTGACCCTCGACGTGCCCGGCCCGGACAGCGCGGACCCCTGCCACGCCGGCTTCCGCTTCCGCCGCCGAGACCTGGACGGCAACGGGAACGCCGACACCAGCCCGCTCCTGCCGCTGTTCGAGGACCGCTGGCCGCGCGTGCTCTTCCGCTGGCTCGGCACCCCGGTCGACACCGAGGACGGCACCGACTTCGACCGCGGTGACGTGCCCGACGACGTCACGATCGCCGCCATCGGGGACCCCTCGCCCTCCGCCACCGCGCTGCCTGCGCCCGGCGTCGCGATCGACGTGCCGTCGCTGCAGGTCGCGTGGACCGGCTTTGGTCAGCGCATCGAGCCGAACGGCGACAGCGCCATCCTCGCGGGCTCGGATCTGCCTGCCGGTGCGTGGTCGATCACCGTGATCACCGAGGCCGGCCAGATCTGGACCATGCCGAACGAGGCGGGCGCCGGGCTGGCGCTGGTCAAGCAGCTGCCGTCCCCCGGGCGCACGTCCGACGGCGACGCGCGCCAGGGGCAGTGGGCCGAGCTGGCGCCGTAGCGGACGGGCGGCGCGCCTCCAGGCGACCCGCTCCCGACCACGATACGCCCGCCGGAGCGTCGGACCCGACTCCGGCGCGCCGAGGTCGCCGTGGCCGTCCGCACCATCCCCGACTCCGTCCTCCCCGTGTCCGCGCCGCCCGCGAACGTGGCGGACCTGGAGGCCGCACTCGACGCGCTGCGGGAGCGCTTCCCCGGCGCCGTCTTTCGCCGCTACTTGGGCCACGTGCCCACCGTGGCCGACGACGCGCTGATCGCAGAGGGCGCGGTGCTCGTCGGCGACGTGCGGATCGGCCCCCAGGCGAGCGTGTGGTTCGGCTGCGTGCTGCGCGGCGACCTGTCACGCATCGAGATCGGCGCGCGCAGCAACGTGCAGGACGGCGCCGTCATCCACCTCGGCGACAACGACCCGACGATCGTCGGCGAGGACGTGGTGATCGGGCACCGCGCGGTGCTGCACGGCTGCACCATCGGCGACGCTTGCCTGATCGGCATCCAGGCGACCGTGCTGGACGGCGCGGTCGTCGGCGCGGGGAGCGTGGTCGGCGCGGGCGCGGTGGTCACGGCGGCGAGTCAGATCCCCCCTCGCTCGCTGGTGCTCGGCACGCCGGGCAAGGTGATCAAGACGCTCGCCGAGGACGCGCCGGAATTCCACCGCGCCCTGGCCGCGAAGTACGTCAGGCTCCAGGGGAACCACCGCCTCGGGTGAGCCACGCGCTCAACATGGCGTCGCCGCCTACCTCGCCTGCCCGCGCGTCACTCCCAGATCAAGCGCGGTCGCACGGCGTACGCGAGACCGTCGACGAGGACGGACACGCGGGTCGCGCCGGCCGCCGACGGAGCCTCGATCTGCGCGCGCCACACGCCTCCGTCCCACCCCGCCGTCCCCGCGAGCAGCGTGCCTGGGCCGTCCAGCCTGAGCTCCACCGCGCGGGCTGTGTCGACGGTCCCGTCTGACTGGCGAGGGGTCACCTCGATGGTGATCGTCGAGCGTCCGTCGGCGGCCGCGCGTCGATCGGCCGGGAAGATCTGGAACACCGGCGGCTCCACGATCTCGTGAAGCGCGCCGCCCGCGAGGTTGTGGACCACCTGCGACCAGCCCGAGGGCCAGGCGATGCGAACCTCGCGCGCCAGGGTCGCCGTGCCCAAGCCAAAGAACAGCACCGGCTCGGCGACCGCGAGCGGAGACGCGCCCAGCGTCACCTGCTGGCTCTGCGTGGCCATGCCGTCCGCGTCCAGGCCTACGTCCGCGCCGAGCGCGAGCAGGTTGGACGACGTGCCGACGAGGCGAAGCGAGATCGCGTGCCCGGCCGAGTCGATGTCGTTGCGGAGCAAGCGCGGCCCGCGGCCGTCCCCGCCCAGCGCCACGTCCGCGTCTCCGTCTCGGTCCATGTCGACCACGTTCATGGACATCCAGCCGCCGGGCTGATCAAAGTTGAGATCCGCGCCGACCTCCGACCAGACGCCGCCGCGCCCAGACCTCCACACCCGGTTTCGCTGATGGGCCCCGCTCGCCAGGGAGAACGAGCTCCCATCATCGCCGAAGGTCGCGATCACCTCGGGGTGTCCGTCCAAGTCCAGGTCCACCGCCTCGACGCTCCAGGGGAGCGGGATCTCATGCGGCTCCAGGGCAGGAAACATCAGCTCACCCAGCGTGGGGCTGCCGACGAAGCCGGTCGGGCCACCGCGAAACGTGGACATCTTCCCAAAGCCTGGGGAGATCACCATGTCCTGCCAGCCATCGCCGTCCAGGTCCGCCACGGTGCCGCCCATCGCCGCGACGTCGAGCAACCCCGACAGCTGCGTGGCCGGGAGCAGCTGCCACCAAATGGGCCGCGACAGCCAGTCGGCGACCCGCAGCGAGTCGGACGACGGGTGCGCCCCCACCAGCCAGCCCGGGTTCATCGCGGGCATCTGCGCACCCACGCCGATCAGCGCGTGCACCTGGGAACCTCCCTGCGCGAACGACAGGATCCCCCGCAGCTGCGTGTCCCCGTCGTTTGGGTCGACCACCCCAGGCGTCACGGCCCAAGTCCGAGGCCCGGTGCGCTGCGCGTAGGTCACGGGCGCGGTCGCGGCGGAGGGTCCGAAGAGGAGATCGTTCCACCCGTCGCCGTCCACGTCCCACAGGGAGGGCGACGACGCCCACGGCGTCCCGACAAACCCCGCGATCGCCGCTCCGGCGACGAACCGGCCACTCCCGTTGCCCCAGCGGACCGGCGCGCTGGCCAGCTGCGTGATGAGATCTAGAACGCCGTCGCCGTCCACGTCGATCAGGCCGACGGCGCTCCCGATGGTGTCCCGACCCGCGATCCCGTCGCGCAGCGGGGGGTCGTCGGTGAGAGACGACACGGCCGCGTCCATGCGGTACACGCGCGTCACAGGCGGCGCAAAGTCCGCGGTCAGAATGGTCGAGATCACCTCGACGCGTCCGTCCCCGTCGATGTCTCCCACGGCCAGCGTGCTCTGCTCCGGGTAGACGGGCCCGACGGCCTGCCCCACCTCGACAGCCGGGTAGCTCAGCTCCAGGTCGCCTCCTACGACCACGAATCCGGCGCCCCACGACGGCGGCGGCGGCGGATGGCCGGTATCGGCGGGCAAGTCGGTGTCCGACGTGTCGGCGAGGCCCCCGCTGTCGGTGTCCGACGAACGGTCCGTGTCCGACGCGCCCGAATCACCCTCGTCGTGGGTGAGAGCGTCCGTGTCCGCAGTCACGCCCCCGTGTGAGGCCACGTCGACCGAGGCCCCGATGGCGCCGAGCAGCAGTCCGCCGTCCCCTAGGGAGGAGTCGAGCGGCCCGCCCAGGCTGACTCCGCCGGCGCATCCGACGCTACACAGGCAGGCTAGTGGAACGCGGCGGTGCAGAGGGACCTCACGTTCAGGCGCCAACCCGATCTCAGACGACGGCCCGATTCTTGCGCCGCCAACCTTAGCAGACTTCCGCAGGGATGGCGCGATGCCATCCCGGTTTCACCTCGTCTTTGCCCTGGCCTCATTCGGACCGCCGGGCCTTAGGGTACGAACGAGCCATGTCCTTCGTCGAGCCCGTCTTCATCCAGTTCATGGCGGTCGTGTTCACCATCTGGTGGGCGCTCGCCCGCTGGCGGCGCGTGCAGAACGCGTTCCTCGCGGTGGTGTCGCTCGCGTTTTACGGCTGGGTCCACGTCTGGCTGGTCGGGCTGCTGCTCTACTCGACCACGCTGAACTTCGTGCTCGGGCTGCTGGTCGAGCGTCGCCCCGCCCAACGACGGCTGTGGCTGGGCCTCGCGCTTGTCCTCAACCTCGGCACGCTGTCGTTCTTCAAGTACTTCAACTTCTTCCAGGACTCCGTGGTCGCGGCGCTCCAAGCGGTTGGGTTCCACGCCGAGCCGACCACGCTGCAGATCTTCCTGCCGGTCGGGCTGTCGTTCTACACGTTCCACGCCATGGCCTACGTGATCGACGTGAGCCGAAACCAGTTCAAGGCGCGCACGGACCCGGTCGACTTCCTGCTGTTCATCGGCCTGTTCCCGCAGCTGGTGGCTGGCCCCATCGCGCGCGCGCACATGCTGCTCCCCCAGGTGGAGACCCCACGCACGTTCGACGCGGAGAAGGTCGGCTCCGGCCTCGGCCTCGCGCTGTGGGGCGCGTTCAAGAAGGTGGTCATCGCGGACACGATGGCCCGCTACGTGAACATCCTCTTCGCCCACCCCAACCCGTCGTGGGCGATGATCTGGGCGGCGGCGCTCGGCTTCACCATCCAGGTCCTGGCGGACTTCTCGGGCTACACCGACATGGCGCGCGGCGTCGCGCGGATGCTCGGCTTTGAGCTGCTCGACAACTTCAACCAC
>CANJMY010000133.1 GCA_947475315.1 Pseudomonadota bacterium
GAGCTCACCCCGTGGGATCGCATCGCGCGCCACCTGGACGGCAGGCCGCAGGGTGTGACCACACTCCTGATCGGCGGCAACGAGCCCGCCCTGCACCCGGACTTCGAGCGGGCGCTCGCCCACGCGCACGCGGTCGGCTTCACGCACATCGAGCTGATGACGTCGGGGCTGCAGCTGTCGGCGGAGCAGGTGACGCGCTGGACCGCGTGGGGACTCGCGGTCGTCGCGGTGCCGATCTACGCCGCCCAGGCCGCGCTGCACGACGCGGTGTGCGGCACGCGCTGCTTCGATCGCCTGGTCGCGGGCCTCGATCGCGCGCACGCCGCGGGCGTTCGTGTGGAGCTGCACACGCTCGCGCTCAAGCGCACGGTGCACGACATGGTCGCGCTCGCGGACATGGCGCGGGATCGCTGGAGCGCGCGGCTGGCGATCGCCCCGCTGCGCGACAAGGCGTCGCTGTTCTCGTACGCGGCGGAGTCGCTGTCGCCGGACGAGCTGGCGGCGCTGTTGAACGCGATGCCGCCGCACGTGTCGCTGGTCGGCATGCCGGCGTGTGTGGACCCGGCGCGCGCGCGGGGGAGCGCGCAGGTGATGGACATCTACTTTCGCACGCAGCTGCGGCAGTACGCGCCGGTGTGTGGCGGGTGCGCGGCGCAGGCGCGGTGTCCGGGGGTGGTGGCGGCGCGGTTGGCGACGTGGGGGGAGGCGGGGTTGCAGCCCCTTCCCATCCAGAGCTGAGCGTGTCGGCGGCGCCGGTCGCCGTGGTCGCTGCGCCGGGACCCTAGCCCGACCACGCCTCCGTAAACTCCAGGCCCAGCAGGCCGCAGTCGCGCACACGCTGAACGAATCGCTCGCTGACGTACGTCGTTCCGGACCGGAGCGGCAATCGGAACAGGTCCAATCCGACGATCGCCTCTCGCACGAACGCGACCTTCTTGATCCTCATGATCTTCTCGCTCGACGGAAAGCGAACGAGCACCGATTCGTTCTCGTCCAGCGCATCGACCTTTCGGATGTTCAGCAGAAACAGCTCTGTGCCGTCCTCGGTGGCGAGCGGCAGCGCTTCGCCGCACTCTGCGATGAGGTCGGCCAGACAATCGAGCGCGCGCCGCCGAAGGATCAACACGTGCCCGCCAAGCCACGGGAAATCCGACTCGCGAGCCACCGAGCGCTTGTCCGCCCGAACACGCCGGACGAGAACCGGCTTCCAGACGTGCGCCCGTGGGAGGCCGTCGAACTGCAGAAACATCTCGTAGTCGTCGGGATGAACGGCGTTGACCCACTCGTAGCCGTTCGCAACCATGGGCTCATAGATCTTCATGTTCACCCTCCGTCTCCCGAGGCTCTGCGCGGTGGCACGACGTCACCGCAGGTAGAGTCAGGCCAAGGTCTCCATGCCCGTCGAAAACCCTAGTCATCGTCGCTCGAAGCGAGGGCATGTTCGTGGAGCGCGCGAGCGACGATCCGATCTACTCCCTCGACAGCGGCCACCACGAAGCCCGGCGAGCATGGACGACTCCCCAGCTGAACCAAGCCCATGCACCGCGCCGTCAGGTCTCGCTCCCCCGACGACTACCACAGGCGGACCGCCGCCCGCTCGCGTCGAAAAGTGGGATCCACGCGTCCCTACAAACTACCCAGCAACTGAACCCCATCGCTGGAGCTGCCATGACCCGGACCCTGCTCACCCTCTGCCTCGCCGCCTCCGCTTGCCACGGCCTGCAGAACGACGCGGACGCGCGCTACGCCTACCTGGGCCTCGACGACGGGGTTCAGCGGGCGCTGGGGCTCGGGCTGCAGGGCTTCAGCCTGGCGTCCAGCGCCAACATCGACGCGCAGCAGGCCGACGGCGACGCGGGCGGCACCATGGTGGTCACCGGGCAGGTGGACCAGGGCGCGTCAGACAACAAGGAGCTGCGGCTCGACGTGGCGCTCGTCGACTACCAGGACGCCGTGCCGGACGACAACGACGACGCCATCCTCACCGTCTACAACACCGACACGACCGCGCCGCTGGCGCTGGACCTGTCGCTTCGCAACATCCCCGACGGCACGCTCACCGGCACGCTGACGGGGTTGGCGATCGCGTCAGACGACCTCGCGGGCGACGTGGTGTTCGACTTGGCGATCGCGGGCGCGATCGAGGCCGACCCGGACGTGACCGACGGCGTGCGCATGGTCGCCGGGTCGACGCACGTCACCGGCACCGCCACTTCGGACTACGGCACCTACGACGTGGACGTCACGCGCTAGGTGCGGGCGCGGCTTCGCGGCGCGTTCAGCTCTGCGACTGCGGCACCTGCACGCGACTGCGCGCCGCGGCGATCGCCTTCTTCACGGCCACCGGGTCCACGCCCAGCTGCCGGAAGATCTTCTGCTCCTGCCACTCGATGAAGATCTTGTAGTGCCGGTCCGCGTCGTGGCGGCCGGTGGTCAGGTAGACGAACGCGCGCAGCGGCGTGTCGAGCGACAGCGCGTCGGCCTTGATCTCGCGGTGGGCCTCCCAGAAGAAGCCGCTGACGCTGCGGTTGTTGCCGTACCAGTAGCGGGCCAGCTTGAGGTAGGCGTTCTGCTCGAACCGGAAGGTCTTCTCGTACTCGGTGCGGACGGTCTCTTCGTCCACGAGCCCGGTGAGCATCTTCTCGACCGCGACGGCCGCGTTGCACGCGCCGCGCACCGCGAACTCCACGCCGCCTGAGAGGATCGGGTCGACGAAGCCGGCCGAGTCGCCGGCCAGCGTCCAGCCGGGACCCGCGACCTTGGCCACCACGTACGACCAGTCGCGCGCGTGGCGGATCGTCGTGCCGTCGGGCTCGACCATCAGGCGGCCCTCGCCGAACGGGATGTTCGCGCGCTTGAACACGTCGAGGAGCTGCTCCTCCGTGTACTTGGCGCCCTGATCCGTCACCAGGCCGATGCTGGTCTTGGTGTCCGACAGCGGGATGAACCACACCCAGCCCTCAGGCACGCACACGATCAGCGTGGCGTAGCGATGCAGCGCGCTGGGCAGGCCGCCGCAGTCTTCGTAGTAGCCGTAGATCGCGGTGTGGCGCAGGTCCTCCTGGTTGCGGACCAGGCCAAACCGGCGAGCGAAGAAGCAGCGCTGGCCCGACGCGTCGATCACCTGGCGCGCGCGGACCGTCTGCGTGTGGCCGTCTTCGTCCTTCACCGTGGCGCCCACCACGCGGCCGTCCTCGATCAGCGGATCGATCACGTCCCAGTGGCGCACGTGCACGCCCTTCTCGATCGCCGCGTCCAGCAGGAGCTTGTCGAACCGGTCGCGCTCCACATGGTACGAGTGGTCGTAGTCGCCTGCGCGCAGGTCGGCGGTGGTGATGTGGGGCAGGTCGGCGTCGATGCGCTTGTCGAACATGACCGACCAGCGCTCGTTGGACTCGCCCCACTCATACAGCGCGCCGTACTTGGGGTGGAAGCCCGCCGCGGCGATCTTGGGGGCCAGCCCCAGGTGCATGTCCAACAGCTGGAAGGACGCCGGCTGGAGCGACTCGCCGATGTGGTGTCGAGGGAAGACCTCGTGCTCGCACAGGGTGACGTGAAAACCAGATTGGGCGAGCATGGCGGCGGCGGTCGACCCGGCGGGTCCACCCCCGATGACCAGGACGTCGGTGTTGAACATGGGTGCGGCGCCTCTTGAAGCCGCACGCTGTACACGACCCCTTGAATACACGCTTGTGGATTATCTGTCCGCACAGGGCCGAAGCGGCGGCGTCGGCGCACTACGGACAGCGGCCCCCCGGTTCTTAGCGGACAACTACGCCATCAATTTCGAGACTGGTCCTCCGCGCCCAGGGGCGCTCGGCACGTCCCGCGCGACGTAGGGTGCGACAATCTTCGACACCCCAAGCCGACGCCGGCGCCCGCCCGCGCGGTTCCTGGAGCGACCTACGACGCCGCGCGGTACAGTCGCCCAGCGACCCCGATGCCCGAGCGAACCCCGCCCATGGACCGCAGCGCGCCCGATCCCGAGGCCGACGACCTGTACGCACGCCTCGGGCTACCCCGAACGGCGTCCGCGAAGGACGTCAAGAAGGCCTTCCGCGCGGCCGCGGCGCAGTTCCACCCGGATCAGTCCGAGGCGCACCGCGACGGCCGCGCGTTCCGGCGCCTGTGCGAGGCGCGGGACGTGCTCTCCGACTGGCTGAGCCGCCACGACTACGATCGACGCACCGCGGGAGAGCCGCCGACGCTCCGCGCCCCCCACCCCGTGCCCCGCCCGCATGGCCGCGCGCACCGCGCCTCGACCCACCGCGCGCCCACGCCGGAGCCCGGCTTCTTCGACCGGTGGGAGCCGCTCTTCCCGCTGGTGCGACCCTGGGTGGTGCTCGCCCGCAACGCGTCCTTCGTCATGACCGTGGTCGGCAACGCGATGTTCCTCAACGCCGCGCTCGCCACCGACCCACAGCGGCTGCGTACGCACTGGCATGAGCTGGTCACCTGGGACGTACTCATCCTGGAGACGCTGTACATCGCCGCACCCATCACGTTGCACCTGCTGTCGATGGCGCTGATCACGTCGAGCCGGTCGCGCGCGTCGTAAGTCCGGCGAGGGTCAGGGCGTCGGCGGTCGGCAGACCCACGCGTCGAGCCGGGTCCCGGTGACGCGGGTGCAGGTCTGGGCGTAGTCCTCGGGCTGGTGGTCGGCGGCGACGATCACGCCCTCGTGCGCGGCCTCGGGCAGGCCCATCAGGCCGCGGAACTCGACGCCGTCGTGCTTGAAGCAGGGGTAGTCCCCGTCGCAGCGCGCTTGCCAGGGGGTCGCGTCCCAAGCGTGGCCGGTCATGGCGAACCACACCGACACCACGCCACCGTACGGGGCCAGCCACACC
>CANJMY010000134.1 GCA_947475315.1 Pseudomonadota bacterium
GCGACGGCGCGCGGCGCCAAAGGGGAACGACGAACGACCCTGCATGCTACAGTCCGAACAGACCAGGGCGGATCCCACCATGGCGATGATGTGTGCGATCCACGACCCGGGGCTCCCGGCGGACATCGGCCAGCTTGGCGGCCGGGTCAAGCGCGGCGCGCGCGTCGACTTCATGGCGGGCTACCCCGACGTGGAGCTGCGGCCGCGACTTGCGCCGAGCGACCGGGTCGAGATCGCGCCCTACGTCCGCTTCACCTGGAACAGCTTTGGATCGCCGATCCTTTGGCCGTTGGGTGGCCTGTCGCTGCGGGTGAACGTGGCCGACCGGCCCTGCGTGGCGGCGGCGTTGGTGCTGGAGGCCGAGGCGGGCGCGATCCTCTGGCCCGGCTCAGCGCCCGAGGTGATCGTGGAGCCCGTACACGCGGGCTTTGGCCTGAGCTTCCCCACTCGCAAGGCCGGCGTGTTCTCCTGGGGGTTGCAGGCCCGCGCGGGGCTGCTGCCGCCCGGCGCGGACGGCGGGCGCACGACGTGGACCGTCGGTGGCGTGTCGAGCCTGGGCTACGAGGCCGCCGTGGCGCCGCGGGTGGCCCTCGGATTCTTCGCCGAGGGCGGCGCGCTGGGCCAGATCGGGTGGACCTGCACCGGCGGGGACATGTGCTCCAGCGCGATCTTTCCGGTCCTGCGCGCGGCGCTGGTGGTTCGGGCCGACACGCGTCGGCCACCGGCGACGCCGCCACCCTCCGTCGCACCCCAAGAGTGATGGACGAAGGGTGATTGACCGGCTATTGAGCAGTGACTCAATATCGTCATCCCACGCCGCCCTGGGGGTCCGATGTCCACCCGCCTTCTCGTCCTGCTCGCGCTGTCGTCCCCTGCTCTGGCCGGGACCGACCCGCGCGGAGACGCGCCGTCCTGGTCGTGGGCCGACACCGGCGGTGACGCCGCGTGGCCGAGCGTGCTGCTCGCCGACACCAACGGCGATGGCGTGCAGGATCTGATCGTCTCCGACCCGATCGTCGACCCGGCGCACCGTGAGCTGGATGACCCGACGCGGCTGCTGATCTTCTTCGGCGGCGCGACCATGTCCGCCACGCCTGACGTCGTGTTCGACAAGGGCAGCGACGTCGCCACCTCCGCGCTCGGCGCGTGGGGCGATCTGGACGGCGACGGCGACGACGACTTCGTCACCTGGAGCGAGGGCGAGCTCGAGGGCGATCGGGATGTGTGGGTGCGCTGGGGCGGCCCTGGCGGCCCCGGCGACGCGCAGCCTCTGGCCATCCGCGACTTCTACAACCCCGTGGGCTTTGGCAAGAAGCTGCCCGTCGGCCGCATCGCGGACCAGAACGGCGACGGCTTCGGCGACGTGATCTTCAAGTCGATCGGTGGCCCCACGCGCGCCGGACAGATCGTGTTCAGCGTGCACCTGGGCAACGCCACCGGCGTCGAGAAGGTCGCCGGGTGGACCGGC
The DNA here is from genome assembly GCA_947475315.1 of Pseudomonadota bacterium. GTDB lineage: Bacteria > Myxococcota_A > UBA796 > UBA796 > CAIOSP01. The sequence goes on from CANJMY010000134.1 coordinate 1,469, forward strand.
TCCTTCGACTGGCCCGGCCTGCTCGGCACCGACCTGCAGTTCATCGGGGATCTGGACGGCGACGGCTACCTGGAGACCGCCGCGACGTCCGTGCTGGAGCTTGATCCCACCACGCGCGTCAGCGAGATCGACGTCTACCACGGCAACGAGTTCGGCCCGCAGGACGCGTTCTGGTCGGCGATGTCGATCGGCCCGACAACCTCGCTTCAGGACTTGCACACGATGCCCGCGGGCGATCTGGACGGCGACGGTCACGACGACGTGCTGGTCTCGATCACGCCGCGCGTCGCGGGCGAGGCCTCGCGCCTGCTCGCCTACCACGGCGACCCCAACTACGGCTTCCGCTTCTCGGACCCCGAGGTGGCGTGGCGTGACGCGGGCGGCGAGGACGTTCGCCTGCTCGGCGTCGGCGACTTTGACGGCGACGCGGTGAACGACATCGCGATCGGCCTGCCCACCCTGGTGGATCCGCTCGGCGTGTCGGACGCCACGGGCGGCGTCGCGCTCGGCCTCGCGACGGACGTGTGGTTCTCGCGCCGCACCCTCCTGCCCTTCGTGGCGTCGGGCGACGACCTTGCGTTCGGCGCGCTGGGCGCGTTCGGTGACACCAGCGGCGACGGCCTGGCCGACGTCATGATCGTGGCGCCGGGGATCGTCGACGGCAAGGTGTCGAGCGTCCAGCGCTTCCTGGGCTTCATCGACCACGACCTGGACCACAGCGACGACGACGTGGACTGTGTGCCAGACGACGGCGCGGTCTACCCGGGCGCGGACGAGGTCTGGTACGACGGGATCGATCAGGACTGCGACGGCAACGACGCGGACCAGGATCTGGACGGCGTGCCCTCCCCCGACGACTGCGACGATCTCAACGCCGACCGTCACCCTGGCGCCGTCGAGGTCTGGTACGACGGCGTCGATCAGGACTGCGACGACAACGACGCGGACCAGGATCTGGACGGCGTGACCGGGTCCGAGGTGGGCGGCGACGACTGTGACGACGGCAACCCCGACGTGGGCCCGTTCGCGCAGGAGGTCCCGGCCAACGGGCTGGACGACGACTGCGCGGGCGGCGACGCCTCAGACGTGCTCGACGCGCCGACTTGCGGCTGCGCCAGCCAGTCCAGCCCCGCGCCGCTCGGCGTGGCGCTCGCGCTGCTGGCGATCAGCCGGCGTCGTCGTCGGGCGTAGCGGGCGCGTCCAGCGTGCGAAGCGCCGTGGCGGTGGCGAAGCCGAGCAGCTCCGCCGCCTCCTCGGGCGTCAGCGCCTCGGGGTCATAGCGGCGCAGCACGCGGCTACCGTACGACACGGCCAGCAGCAGCTTGGCCATCAGGTCGCGCTTGGGGCTGTCTGCGGGATCAAACCTGCCGAGCACGCCGTTGAGCCGCTCGACGGCATGCTTGAGCTGCGGCCTCATCAGGTCGAGCAGGTCCTTCTCGCCGCCCAGCGCCTCCGACCACACGTGGTCGAGCGCGCGCCAGCGGGCGTCGCGGTGGTAGTGCAGCTCGCCGTCGTGCATGCTCTGCACCAGCCCCTCGCGGGTGGTGTCGTCGAACCAGCGCGTCTCGGAGTCGATCGCCGTGACGACCTCGCGGAACAGCTCGGCCTTGGACTTGAAGTGGAAGTAGACCAGCGCCTCGGAGCAGCCGGCGTCGTCGGCCACGTCCGTGATGCGGGCGCCGCGGTAGCCGCACCGCGAGAAGCGCGCGTGGGCCGCGACGAGGATGTCCTCACGCGCCTGCGCGGGGTCTCGGGTCCGACGGGGTCTGCGGGGGTTGGCCATGCCGATCTGATCTGCCTCAAACACATCTTTGCGCGGCTTGACACTCGCCGCAAGTCCGTCTATTGAGTCCATACTCAAAGCGTGAAGATCACGGCCCCGCGCCGCTTCCCGCCGCCCCCCGATGGAGCCCGCGATGCGCCTCGACGTCACCCTCCTCGCCACGCTTCTGCTCGCCGCCTGCGCCCCTGACGGCGTCCTCGACGACGCCGACCTCGCCGCAGACCCCGCCGCCGACGCGCTCGACGCGGAGCTCGCGCCGCCGACCCCGCCGGTCCCCGCCAGCATGGCCGCCTTCGCGGTCGGCGAGATCCAGCCCGGCTCGGACGTGCGCTTCACGTGGGCTGATCTTCCCGCGGGCGCGAGCGTCCAGGTCTTCGGCACGTCCCACGGCGTCGGCGCGGGCCCCTGCCCGGCGCGCTTTCAGGGCGACTGCCTCGACATCGTGGGCCCGGTGAGCCTGGTCGCCACCGCGCGCGCCAACCGCCCCGGCGTGGCGACCGGCCTGTTCCGGTTCCCCGCCGCTCAGCCCGGCGGCGTCTACACCTTCCAGGCCGTCGCCTACACGCCGAGCACTGGGTACCTGTTCTCCGAGCCCTACGAGCGGTCGACCGGGTTTGGGTTCTGCCCGTTCACGTACATGCCGGTGTGTGGCGTGAACCGGCAGATGTACGACAACGACTGCCTCGCGGAGATCGCGGGCACGGTGGTGCGCTCGCAGTGGGCCTGCCCGTAGACCGCGGCCCGCTCTGGCGGATCAGCGCCTTGGTCGACGCGCCTTGAGCGTCACGACGCCCGGCGATTCGTCCGCCGTCTGAGGCCCACGAGACCGACCAGGACAGTGACCAGAGCGCCGCCCTCAGGCGCGTCGGTCGCGCACCCGCAGCGGCGCTTGGGCTCCTCGACCACGGTCGGCAGCGGCACCTTGTCGATCGAGAGCTTGTAGCGGTAGCGCGTCAGGTCATCGAACGGACCCGCCGCGGCGGACACGACCACCCACGCCTCGCCCGCGCTCGCGACGTCGGCCACCTCGACGAAGCCGGCGCCGTCTGTCAGGGGCATCGGGATCTCCTCGTGCTCGGTGCCGCGTCGGGTGGCGACGGTCACGGACCACTGGGGACCTGGGCTGCCCGTGAAGCGCAGGGTGACCGGGTCCGGGAGGAAGTCGCCGAGCGCCCAGTAGTTGGTGCCGAACGTGCCCGGGCCGGCCGCGCCTGGACCGTGCTCGACGGCGTCGGCGGCGAGCAGCCTGCCCGTGGGGCGCGACGACTCCGTCGAGTTCCAGCCGCCCATCTGCGTGACCACGCTGGCGTAGAGCAGACCGTCCGGGAAGTCCCAGGTCGCCGAGCGCGCCGCGAACTCCTGGTAGGCCTGGCTTACGCTGGAGCCCTGCGGCGTGAGCAGCCCGTCGAGCACCACCAGCGGGTCGCCGAACGGCGGCGCTTGCGTCCAGCTGTCGGCGATCAGCGCCTCGCCGCCGTGCACGTCGCTCAGGTAGCGGATGAACACGCCGGCCGCGTACTGGTGGTACTCGGTGATGCTGCCGCTGCCGTTGTAGTAGTCGAAGTAGTTGATCGGCAGCTCGGGCATAAA
>CANJMY010000135.1 GCA_947475315.1 Pseudomonadota bacterium
CCCAAGGCGCCGGTGCCCACCAGCGCAGTCGCAGGCGGCCCGCCTCCGCCCGCGATCTTCAGCCAGATCTGCATCAGCTGTCACTCGGTTGGTGGCGCTGGCGGGAACGTCGGGCCTGCGCTGGATGGCGTCGGCAGCCGATTCGACGAGGCCAAGCTGCGCGCCTGGCTTCACGACCCCACGTCCATCAAGCCCGGCACCAAGATGCCCAACCTCCACCTCGCCGAACAGGACGTGGACGCGCTCGTCCCGTTCCTGCTCTCGCACCGCTGAAGGAGGACACCATGTCCAGTCTCGTCGCCCAACGTCCAGCGTCTTGGAAGATTGCGTGGACCTTCTTCATCACCTGCTTGGGATTGCTCACGCTGCAGATCGTGTACGGCTTCATCATGGGCTTCGCCCACATGGGGTACGATGGACTGCACGAGTGGATCCCATTCAACACCGCGCGCGCCACGCACACCAACCTGCTGGTCGTGTGGCTGCTCGCCGGCTTCATGGGCTCCGCGTACTACATCATCCCTGATGAAGCGCAGCGGGAGCTGTGGTCGCCTAAGCTCGCATGGGTTCAGTGGGCCAGCCTCGTCGTAGTCGGCGTGGTCGCCATCATCGGCTTCCACCTCAACTACTGGGAGGGTCGCAAGTTCCTCGAGATCCCGCGGCCGCTCGACTACCTGGTCGTGATCAACGTCCTCGCGTTTCTGCTCAACATCGGCATGACCGTGTTCACGGGCAAGCGGTACACGACCACCGCGCTCACGCTCCTCTCGGGCCTCACCGCAGCCGCGCTGCTCTACCTGCCCGGCATGATCACCTTCGAGTCGCAGATCTACGACTCGTACTTCCGCTGGTGGGTCGTCCACCTCTGGGTGGAGGGCGTGTGGGAGCTCATCATGGGCGCCATCCTGTCGTACCTGCTCGTAAAGCTGTCGGGCGTGGACCGGGAGGTGATCGAGAAGTGGCTGTACGTGATCGTCGGCCTCACGTTCCTGTCGGGCATCCTGGGAACTGGCCACCACTACTACTGGATCGGCGCGCCGAAGTACTGGCTCGTGATCGGCGGCGTGTTCAGCGCTCTGGAGCCGCTCGCGTTCCTCGGCATGGCGCTGTACACCGTCGCGATGGCGCGCCGCGGTGGGCGTCGACACCCCAACCGCGTCGCGCTGATGTGGTCTGTGGGGTGCGGCATCATGAGCTTCGTGGGCGCGGGCTTCCTGGGGTTCGCGCACACACTGCCGTCGGTGAACATCTACACGCACGGCACGCTGGTGACGGCGATGCACGGGCACATGGCGTTCTGGGGCGCATACGCGATGGTGGTCTTCGCGATGATGTCCTACGCCATCCCCGAGATCACCGGCCGCAAGCTCTATGAAGGCTGGATGCCCGAGTGGGCGTTCTGGATCTCCAACATCGGCATGATCGCCATGACCGGCGCGTTCGCGGTCGCAGGCATCACGCAGGTGTACCTGGAGCGTCGCGTCGGCATGGACTTCCTTGCGGTGCAGCACGCGACTGAGGTCCACTTCTTCGGCCTCATCCTCGCCGCCTGTCTGTTCACGATCGGCATCACGATGTTCATCTGGAACATCCTGTCCTACGGCACACCGTTCGACGCGCCGACCGCCGCTGCCGACCCTGAGCTGTCCCCTTCCGCCGCCAAGTAGAGGTGCCCCGTGAACACCGCGAACCCTGCGCCTGACCTTCCGTGGTACCAACCGGTGGGCGACGAGCTCGCGGTGTTCCAGGCCGCGTATGACAACCGCCTCCCGCTGATGCTCAAGGGCCCGACGGGGTGTGGCAAGTCGCGCTTCGTCGAGCACATGGCGGCGCGCCTCGGCCGACCGCTGGTCACCATCGCCTGCCACGACGAGACCAGCGCGGTCGACATGCTCGGTCGCTACCTGGTGGTCGGCGGCCAGACTGTGTGGCAGGACGGGCCCGTCACTCGAGCGGTTCGCGAAGGCGCGATCCTGTACATCGATGAGATCGCGGAGGCGCGCTCAGACGTGGTGGTGGTGTTGCATCCGCTCACCGATCACCGTCGCCGCCTGATCGTCGACCGGCACGATGAGGTGCTGGAGGCCCAGCCCGGCTTCATGCTCGTGGTCAGCTTCAATCCAGGCTACCAACGCGGCTTGAAGGAGCTCAAGCCCTCCACGCGCCAGCGCTTCGTCGGGCTGTCCTTCCGCTACCCCGCCGCGGACGTCGAGCAGACGATCGTACAGGGCGAGACGGGCGCTCGGCCACAGGTCGTCAGGGCGCTCGTCGCCCTCGCCGCCAAGATGAGGTCGCTCGACACGTTGGGCTTGGCAGAGGTCCCGTCCACGCGCCTGCTCGTCGACGCGGCGCGCTTGATCGACAAGGGGCTGGACCCGCGCCTCGCCTGCCGAGTGGCGATCATCGAGCCCCTCACAGACGACCCGGAGCTGGCGACGGCGCTGCAGGACGTCGCGAACCTCGTGTTCTGATGAGCACCGCCTCGCCACGCCTGGAGCTGGATTGGGAGATGGGGGTCTTCAAGGCCCTGCGCGCGCTCTGGCGCGCGGTCGCGCCCGTGGCCCCGCCCGCGTTCGACGCGTCACGGGCCGCGGTCTGGAAGGACCACGCAGGATCGCTTCGCGCATTCGCACAAATGATCGCGGGCGCCCCCATCCCCGTGCAGGAGGTGCAGGGCGGCGGCGGCGTCCGTGGGCACGAGCTGCTGGTGCCCGCGTGGATCGACCGCGGCGCCGATCCCGAGCTGAACCGGGCGCTGTACGTCGTACGGCTCGCGATCGACGCCACGCGGGTCCGCGACGGTGTCCGCGCGACCGGCGACGAGGTCACCGACTTCGTCCGCGGACTGGAGACGGCCCGCGCCGCGATCGAGGCGCTCGCGAGCGACCTCCCGCGGTTCTCCGACGCGTACGCCGACGCCGCGATGTTGGAGCTGACGACGCGCCCGGACATCGCGACGCTGCGGGGTCGCGACGCGTTGGAGGAGGTGTGCCTGCAGGACGCCCTGCGGGGCGGTCGGCCTTGGGAGGACCGCACCCTCGTCGCTCGCCTGCGCAATGCGCCCCGGCAAGGCCCCGCGCGCCCCCCTGTGGTGCTGTGGGGTCGCTTGGTGCCAGCACCACCCCAACGCACCGACGCGCAGCCCGGCTCCGACGCCGACGAGCCGCGCAGCCGCAGCGACGGCACCGAGGCCGCCGCACCACCGGTAGAGGACCTGACGCTCGTCTCGCTCACGGACAAGAAGCCGATGGAGCTTCCAACCCACAGCTTCGAGAAGGTCGAGACCGCCGAGTCCTTCAACGGCACGATGCGCCAACTGGACGGCGACGACGAGCTGGAGGAACACCTCGAGGCGCTCCATGAGGTGCAGCTCTCCCACCTTGTGCGTGGCGGCCCCGACGCACACAGCGTCCTCAAGGCGGACGTAGCCCTCGACATCGACGTCCCAGACGTGGCCCACATCGCGCCAACCGAGCGCGCGGTGATGTACGACGAGTGGGACCGCGGGAAGCGCGCGTACCGTAAGGCGTGGTGCGCCGTGTACCCGACGCCCATGTCTCCCGGTGACGGCGCGTGGGCACGCGCCGCCGTCCTGCGGCACCGTCGCCTGATCGACGTGCTTCACGAGCGGCTCCAGCGGCACCGTGCGGCCCTACGCCCACAGGACCGACAGCTGGACGGCGAGGACGTAGACGTCGACGCGCTGGTCGACGCGCTTGCCACGGTCGCCGCGGGCCACGAGCCATCGCCGCGACTCTACGTTCGTCAGGCGCGGCAGCGGCGGGACGTCGCCACCACGGTCCTGCTCGACGTGTCGCTGTCGACGGACAGCTGGGTGGACAATCGCCGCGTGCTGGACGTGGCCCGAGAGGCCGTGCTGGTGCTTGGCGAGGTCGCAGACCGGCTCGGTGATCGCCTGCAGGTCCTCGCGTTCGCGTCCCACACCCGCAATCAGGTGAGGGTGTGGCACGTGCGCGACTGGCGTGATCCGTGGTCGATTGGCAAGGCACGGCTCGGGCGTCTGGAGCCGCAGGGCTACACGCGCATCGGCCCCGCGCTTCGACACGCGATCGCGGAGCTACGCAAGGCCGACGCGACCGAGCGCGTGTTGCTGCTGGTGAGCGACGGCAAGCCCACCGACTACGACCGCTACGAAGGTCGATACGGCATGTCGGACGTCCGTCAGGCCCTCACCGAGGCTCGCCAGGACGGCGTGCATGTCCACGCGCTCGCGATCGACGCCGTCGCGCGGGAGGCGCTCCCCGCCATCTTTGGCGCGGGCGCGTGGAGCATCTTGCCGCACCCTGATCGGCTCCCGGAGGCCCTGACCAAGGTGTACGGCAGGTTCACCTAGAGCGATCGACCAGCTCGGCGAACGCGCCTCCCCCGCTTCGCGCGCAACTCGCTCAGCCTCCAACCAGCTCAGCAGCGATCTCGTCTGCGACGGGTCGACGACAGGCCCATAGGTCTCCGCCGGTCGAACCGGGCCCGGCGCGACGCGATCGACGCCGCCGATCGTCGCGCGACCCCACAAACGGCCCCGTCGCCGCTGGCTCCCCCTGGGTCGCCGTCGTACGTCAGCGCGCCTTCGGAGGTCCCCCCTGTCCGAGCTGATCACGTTCGAGGTTGCGCCCGCTCTGACCCTCG
>CANJMY010000136.1 GCA_947475315.1 Pseudomonadota bacterium
ACCGAACGACACGATGCTGAGGTCGAGGAGGCCGAGCGCCGGGTCCACGGGCGCGACAGCGTAGATCCCGCCACCGCGCACCGAAGCGGTGTTGCCCTCAATGTGACCGCCCCTCATCGTCAGCCGGGTGAGGAAGGCGGCGTCGAGCGCGACGGCGCCTCCCCACGTGGCGGAGTTGCCGCTCAACGAGGTCTCGCTCAGGGTCAGGTCCACCGACGTCGCGTAGAGCGCGCCGCCGAGCGGCGCCGAGCTCTGGTTCACCTGCGACTCGTCAAGCGCGAACGGGAGGAAGCCCGGACGGTCCGACCCATCGAAGATCGCGATGCTTCCGCCACGCGCCGACGCAGCGTTCTGTTCGAACCGCGTGCGCAAGACGCGCCCAGCCCCCGCGTCGAGCGCCAGCGCGCCCCCCTCCGTCGCGCCGTTGCGCCGGAAGGTCGAGTCGCTGACCTGGATGACCGAGCGCACATCGATCCGACCGTCGGCCTGCCGCAACGGCCCCAGCCAGAGCGCGCCGCCACGGCCACGCGCGGCGCCGTTGTCCTCCAGGATCACGTTGGACATGGTCATGTTCGTGCCGACACCCGCGATCGCCCCGCCGCGCGTTTGGTCCAGGTTTCCTGTCGCCGTGCAGCGAGCGAACGTGGACGAGTCGATCTCCGCGGAGGCGTAGAGCTTGGCTTGCCCGAGCTCGTCCACCGCGGGCTCCAGGTAGATGGCGCCGCCCACGTCCGCGCTCGAGTCGGTGACGATGTCGTCGAGCATGGACAGGTCGATGCCGACCGCGTCCAGGAACCCACCTCGCACCGCGGAGCTCTCCGACGTCGTCACGCCCTCGATGTCCACGATCGGCCCCACCCAGGCGCCGTACCGGAGGTACGGGTCGAAGGCGAACGCGCCGCCGCGCGACGCGTGCACGCGGGTCGCCTCCACGTGGACCACCGTGACCGACGGCGTCGTGGCGTGCAAGACGCCGCCCGCGCCCCCCGCCGAGCAGTCCGCCGCCCACGCGTCGCCCAGCCAGACGCTCCCTTCGGTGACGCGCAGCGCGTCCACGTACGGCATCGCATCCATCGCGCCGCCGTCCTGGCCCGCGACGCAGTCGACGAAGTTCACGCGGCCGACGTGCTGCGCGACGCCGACCGTGGCGATGGCCCCGCCGTCCCGCCCCGCGCGCTGCCCGGTGAAGTTCAGGTAGTCGGTGTACAGCGTCGCGGCGCCGCCCAGCCCGTTGACGTAGACCGCGCCGCCATCCCGCGCCGCCTGATTGCCCTCGAAGTCGGTGTGCTCGATTGAGAGGTCGAACGCGCCGTACACCGCGATCGCGCCGCCGTCGAGGTTGGTGTGGTTCCCGGTGAACGAGCACGCGTCCACCTGGACCGTCGCCCGGCTCAGCCCGTCGTCGGTGCGCCTGGCGGTGATGGCCGCCCCCGCGAACTCCAGGTTGCCAGCCAGCGAGCTGTTCCCTGAGAAGGTCGAGTCTCGGACGTCGAGGTTCACGTCCAGCAGCAGCAGGCCGCCCGCGCCGACCGTCCCCACGTTGTCCTCGACCGTCACGCCGGACATGCTGGCGGAGGTCGCGTTGCGTGCGATCGACGGGTCGCCCTGAATCTTCACGGCGCCGATCTTCCCGCTGTTCCGTCGGAACACCACGTCGGTCAGCTCGACCACGGAAGCGCCGCCGTCGAGCAGCCCGCCGACCGCCCCGCCCGCGTTGTCCTCGAAGATGGTGCCTTGCAGGCGGAGCTGCGACGACGGCGTCACGCCAGGAGGCGGCATCACCACCAGGGGCGTCCCGAACACGCCCGCGAAGCGGCCCCCCACGGCCGTGAAGGTGCCGCCCGTCACGACCACCGCGTCCGCGGGGTCCGTGACCGACACGTCGTGCCTGCCGATCTCCACGTCCTCAAAGCTGATCTGCGGCGCGCGCGCGAACGCGTCACCCAGGATCGGGTCCGCCGACAGGTCCACGCCACGCACCAGGGCGGCGTTGTCGACGAAGGTGGTGCGGACGACGTCGAGCGAGCCCCCGTAAAGCTGAACGCCTCCGCCGACCTGCGCGAGGTTGCGCGTGATCAGCGAGTCCGTCACCGAGATCGTCGCGTCCGACGCCGAGAAGATCCCGGCGCCTTCCTCGGCGGCGTTGCCGGAGATCACGACGTCGTCGAGCTGGACCACCGCCCCATCCCCAGCGACCAGCACGCCACCGCCGACCCGCACGCCGCGGACGTCCTCGGCGCCCAGCCCGCCCTGGAGCGTCAGGTGCGAGGCCCGCCACCGAACCGACCCGACGGTCACGACCGGCCCCGCGCCGTGGGCGTCCAGGACGATGTCCTCCCTGGCCCCGAGCCCGGTGATGGTCACGTCGTCGTCGATCTCGACGGACGCGGTGTACTCCCCGGGGCACACCACGATCGTGTCCCCGTGGCTCGCCCGAAGGAGGGCCTCGTCCAGATCGTGGAACGTGGTCCCGTCCTCCAGCGTGATCAAGCCACGCTCGTCCTCTGAGCCGCTCGCGCAGTTCTGGTCCACACCGTCGCAGCGCTCCGGGTTGCCCGGCCGCACGTCTGGGTTGGCGTCGTCACAGTCCTGCCCACCGCTCGCCAGGTCGGGCGAACCGTCGCCGTCTTGATCGACGCCGTCCGTGCCGTCGCAGTTGGCGTCGACGCCGTCGTCCGCCGCGTCCGGTACGCCCGGGCCCAGCACGCTCGCCGCGGCGTCGTCGCAGTCCACGCCGCCCGACGCGACCGACGCCACGCCGTCTCCGTCGCCGTCCACCCCGTCCACGCCGTCGCAGTTCTCGTCGACGAGGTTTCCGGCGTCATCGGGACGCCCGGCGGCCACGAGCGGGTCGTGGTCGTCGCAGTCGCCGGCCTGGACGGTCACGCCGTCCCCGTCCGCGTCGACAGGCGTGGGGTCTGGCTCAAGCGGATCGACGGCACAGCCCGCAAAGGCCAGCCACCCAAGCCACGCATGCCTCACCCGGAGCGCGCGCACAGGCCCCCTCTCTCTTGCCACATCCGGAGTGTACCACCCGTGGAATTGAAAGTTGCCGACATACGGTCAAGAGCGTCGATTCTTTCGTACCAACCGGCCTGAGGCGTGTCTGGGCGGCCAAGCAACGTTAGCGCGTGCTCGCCTGACGGAGGGCCCCGTGGTTCCCACCTCCCGCGAAGAGTTCACCCCCTGGGCGCCGCTGGTCCCGATCGGGGACACCGCGTCGATGGCGCAGCCGCAGGTTCCTGCCCTGGTCGCCTTCTGGCGGCGCGTGCGCGAGGACATCCTCACCGTCAGGCCCGAGTCCCGCGAGCGGCTCGACAAGCACGCGCGCAGCAGCTCCGCGTTGACCGACGAGCTGCACGCCGTGCTGTCCAAGCCGCTCTCCATCCCCATGCTGCAAGAGCTGCACGTCCTGGCCACCCGGGACCAGACGGCCGCGCGCGTGATTCTGCACGACGGCAGCTTCCGTTACGTGCCGTTCCCCTACGGAAAGCTCAAGGACAAGCCCAACCACCTGTCGGTCGGCGGAAAGGTGGTGTGCGAATTCTGCCCACCGGAGCGCGTCGTGGCGGAGCTGGAGGTGCTGCTCGCGGAGCATGAGCGCCTTCCCGAGTCCATGGTCGACGTTCGCTCCGCATGGCTCGTGCACGCCTTCCTGCAGGTGCATCCCTTCGTGGATGGAAACGGCCGGGTGTCACGGTTGCTGGCCAACTGGAACCTGATCCGCGCCGGCCTGCCGCCTGTCTGGGGCGAGTCTACCGAGCGCGGCTCGGGTTGGGCCGACGCGCTGGAGGTCGCGGCGAAGACGAACGATCTGGCGCCCGTGACCCGCCTGCTCGCGGGGCATCAGGAGCGGCTGGTGTCGCGCCTGCTGCTGTTGGCGGAGTCGCCCCAGCCCGACACGACGATCGAGCAAGTTCTGGCCCATGGCGCCACGCTCGGCGTGCTCCGTGCCAAGTGGAGCGACCATGCCGCGGGGATGCGGGAACGGATCGCAGGTCTGGTGACGATCGCGCAGGCTGGCCTGCAGCAGGTCGAGGCGCAACTAGGCGACCGACTGGAGGTCGTGGTCGAGACCGGCGCGACCGAGAAGCTCTGGCGGCAGGCCACGGAGTCTGGCGTGACGGCCGATCGCCACGAGCCTGGCGCCCTGATCACGCTGACGGCCCGCTCGCCCCGGACCCGCATCCAGATAGGCCTGGCCGCGCTCGGCACGTCCGGGTCCGGCGCGTGGACGGCGTTCGTCCGGGTGCGCCCGCGCTCCACGCTGCCCATCCAGGTGCCGCCGCTGATGATGCTCCCCGAAGAGAGCGACGCCGCCCGAACCGCCCGCTTCGAACTCTGGCTGGACCGCGCGCTCACGGACGCGGTTGGCAGTTGGATTCGAATCGCCTAGAGTCCTTGTGTCGGCTTTGATCTCGTCGTGTCACCTCACCGCCACGGATGAACC
>CANJMY010000137.1 GCA_947475315.1 Pseudomonadota bacterium
AATTCCGCGCCCATGAAGAACCGCCTCCCCCTCACCTTCGCGTTCCTGGCCGCCGCGTGCAGCCACACGCCCCCCGCGTCCAGCGACGACGGCTCCGGTCACACGGACCTGTCGGACTCGGACGCCACGGGCGGCGGCATCACGCTCCCGGAGGGCTTGTACGGCACGGCGCCGCGCAAGAACCTCGCCGCGCCGGAATTCAACGCCACCAACTCAGACACCAGCGCGCGCCATCGCGACGACCTGATCGGGGCGCCCCACGTCATGTGGTTCTTCCCGCTGTCGGGAACCGCGGGTTGAACCAAGGAGGGTTGCGGGTACCGCGACCTCCAGTCAGAGTTCGACAAGTTGGGCGTGGTGATCGTCGGAGCGTCCTTCGCAGGCCCTGCGAAGAACGCCGAGTGGATCACAAAGCAGGAGTTCGCCTTTGAAGTCTGGGACGACGACGACAAGACGCTCGCCCTGCACTACGGCGCGGTGAAGAACCAGTCTGCGCCCTTCCCGGACCGCATCACCAAGGTCCTGGACGCGGACGGCACGTTGATCCTCGAGTACGTGGACCAGATCGACGTCGGCACGCACCCGGCCGACGTGCTGGACGACTGCAAGAAGATCTTCGGCGAGCCAGCGCCCTAGCGACCCCGGAGTCGCCCGCGACGCGGCCGTGGTGGGCCGACCTCGCGGGCGCTCCGCGCGGACGCGGCGCCACGCGCGCGGTCGCGGAGTCGTCGGGCGTCGCGGACGCGGCCGCGCTCAGTCCGTGGTCGGGAACAGCCGCCGCGGCAGCGCGCGCCATGCGTCCACCAGCGCCGTCTGACGGCTGGTGAGAGGCACGGTCGCGCCGCGGATCCACAGGCCCGCCAGGCGCCCGGTCACGTCGAGCGGATCGCCGGTCCACAGGTCTAGATCCGCCTTGGCACCGACCTGGATCACGCCGCGATCGGGCACGCCGAACACGCTCGCCGGCACCGACGTCAGCGCGGCGATCGCCGCTTGGTGCGTCAGCCCGCCGCGCACCGCGTTGCCCGCGATGAAGCGCAGCGCGCGCTGGTTCTGCGGCTCGGGCTGCAACAGCATCACCTGAACGCCCGCCTTGGCCATTAGGCCTGCGTTCTCCGCGCGGCCCGCGACCTGATCGTAGCCACCCGGCCCGTAGACCAACGGGTCGACGACGACCGGGATGTGCGCCGCGGCCAGCGCGTCGGCGACCAGCCAGCCCTCGGCCGCGCCCGCGATCACCAGCTTCACGCCCACGTCGGCGCGCCACGCGATCAGCGCCTCCAGATCCGACGCACGATCCGCCCGCACGATCAGCGGGATCTCGCCGCGCGCCACCGGCAGCATCGCCTCCAGGTCCAGGCGGCTCGCCGACAGCTCGTCGAGGCCCGCGTGCTCGCGCGCCATGCCGTGCGACGCGTAGTAGCGCGCGTCGTCGATCAGCTCGTGCAGGCGGACCAGCGCCGCGGCGCGGTTGCCGAGGCCACGAAGGTCCGCGACCATCGCGACTGAGGGCCGGACGAGGCTGTCGGCCTGCGCGCCGCCGTCGAGCGTCACCCAAGCCGCCTGACCGGAGACCAGGCCGCCGGTGGGCGTGATGATCGCCGACGTGATGCCGCCCAGCCGGGTGACCGGGATGACCACGCTGCGCGGGTTGAACGCGAGCGACACGCGCAGCTCGGCGCGCACCGGGTCGCCGTCCCAGGCGTCGTCGTGGGTGGAGGGCTCGAGCTCCACCTCCATCAGGCCGAGCAGGTTGAGCGGCGCGACAAAGCCCGCCGTCAGCTCGCCGCCCTTCTGGGTGTGCACCACGCAGCCTGGCGGCAGCGTGAGGTCAGCGCCCACCTGGATGATCTTCTCCCCTTCCCACACCACGTCCCAGCCATCGTGCGGGCCGTCCGGCGCGTGCACGCGCACGTCCACCACCGCCTCGCAGCCAAACGCGCCCGACAGGGTCGCCAACAGGAGGCTGATCATCGTCCCACCTCCTGACCGATCTCAAAGTCTGACCAGGGCGGCACCGGGTGCTCCACGTCGTGCACCAGCATGCCGTCAATCCACACCTTGTCGGCCTTGGCGTAGACGCTCAGCGGCTTGGCGTCCCACAGCACCACGTCGGCGCGCTTGCCCGCCTCTAGCGTGCCCGTCTGCTCGTCGATGCCCAAGATCCACGCGGGGTTGGCGGTGATCCAGCGCAGCGCCTGGTCGTCGGTCACAGGGAAGCCCGCGTCGCCGCCGTCGGCCTGGGCCTTGGCCGCCTCCTGGTTGAGCCGCTGGATGCCGATGTCGGAGTCGGAGTGGACGGCGACCCGCACGCCCTGGTCCTGGAGCATCGCCGCGTTCGGGAGCACCGCGTCGAAGGCCTCCATCTTGAAGCCCCACCAGTCCGACCACGTGCTCACGCCGATGTCGCGCTCGGCCAGGATGTCGCGGACCTTGTAGGCCTCGACCGCGTGGTGGAAGGAGCGCACCTTGAACCCGAACTCGTCGGCGATCTGCAGGAACGTGATCATGTCGTCGGAGCGGTAGCAGTGCACCTGCACCAGGAAGTCGCCGCGCAGGATGCCCATCAGCGTGTCCATGTCCAGGTCGCGGTCGGGCGCGTCCTTGGCGTCGTCGTCCCAGCGGTCCAGGTAGGACTCGGCCTTGGCGAACGCGGCGCGCTGGCCGCGGACGTTGCCCATGCGGGTCGCAGGGCCGCCCTTCTCGCCGTAGACGCGCTTGGGGTTCTCGCCGCAGGCCATCTTCACGGTCTCGGGCGCGTCCGGAAAGCGCATGGCGCGGCCGCCGCGCTCGGGGATGGGCCGCGCGACCATGCCGCGGCCGCCGATCAGGTTGGCCGATCCGGGCAGGATCTGCAGCGCGGTGACTCCGCCTTCGACCGCGCGCTGAAAGCCGGGGTCGTACGGCCAGATGGACGACTCGGCCCACACGCCAGGCGTGGTCGGCGCCACCATCTCGTTGCCGTCCTCGTGCGCGTTCGCGTTGGGCGACGGGTACACGCCCAGGTGCGAGTGCGTGTCGATGAGCCCCGGCGTCACCCAGCCGGTCGGCGCCTCGACGATCTTGCAGCGCGCGCACAGCGGCTGCTCGTCCGCCGGGCCGACGTACACCAACTTCCCAGCCTCGACGATCACCACGCCCGGCTCGAACGTGGTGCCCGCGGCGGTCATCACGTGGCCCGCGTGGATCTCCCAGTCTACCGGCAGATCCATCGATTCGTAGCCCGGCTTCTCCACGGCGCCGCGCGCCTTGGACTCCAGGTCATCCCACGACGTACGAGCGGCCGCGGCGTCATGGGACGCGCACGAGGACAGACACCAAGCAAGCGCCACCGCGCTTGTCGAACGACGCACCACGCAACACCTCGCGCGTCGGGCGTGCCCGAACGGTCAGTCGGTGCTACCGTTGCGCAGTCCTCGCGGCAACGCCGCGGGCGGAGGATGGACGCGATGCCCAGGACCCCGTGGCTGGTTGCGCTGCTTCTCATCGCAGCGTGCCCCAAGCGCACCGAGATCATCGACCTGACCAACCCGGCCAACGCGCCCAAGTCCCTGTTGGACTGCCCGGTCGGCACCAAGGAGTTCGGCCAGCTGCCCCCGATGGGCACCGAGATGTGGTGCGCCAAGGACGGATCGGACGGCACCCAGCCGGTTCGCCACGGCCCGTCCCGCAGCTGGTACTCGGACGGCCGCCCGCAGTCCGCCGGCCCCTACGCCGAGGGCGTGCGCACCGGTCACTGGTGGTACTGGACCCAAGAGGGCCACATCGAGCGTGAGGGCGAGTACCTCAGCGGCTCCGAGACCGGCTACTGGACGAACTACCGCGACGACGGCACCGTGGTCGCGGAGGGCCCCATGAAGGACGGCGGTAAGAACGGCGTGTGGGTGTCGTTCGACGCCGCCAACGGCGTCCCGCAGGAAGGCACCTGGGTCGACGGCCAAAAAGACGGCACCTGGGTCGAGTACGACGCCGAAGGCAAGGCGATCCGTGAGCGCGTGTTCCGGCTCGGCCGACAGATCAGTCAACATGAGCTCTGAGCCGGTCAAGCGCTGCACGGTCGACGAGATCCTCGAGCTGCGCTGGCGCGTGCTCCGTCCGGGCCGCCCGATCGAGTCCGCTCGCTACGAGCAGGACCTGCTCCCGGACACCCGCCACTGGGCCTACCGCGACGCGGAGGCTCGCGTGGTCGGCTGCGTGACCCTCCAGCGCACGCCGTTCCCCGGCGCCGACGGCCCCGCCTGGCAGCTGCGCGGCATGGCCGTGGATGAGGACCTGCAGGGCATGGGGATCGGTGGCGACGTCCTGGTCACCGCCGTTCGCGAGGTGGCCGAGCCCATCTGGTGCAACGCCCGCGAGCGCGCCATCCCCTTCTACGCCTCGCACGGCTGGAAGATCGTGTCG
>CANJMY010000138.1 GCA_947475315.1 Pseudomonadota bacterium
CTCCACGTGCGCGCGCCCATGCTGCTCACGCAGGGTCTCCTGCCGCTGCTGCGCGCGGGGGGCTGCACGCAGGGCCGCGCGCCCGGAGAGGGTGGGGTGGTCGTCCACATCGGCGACATCGGCGCAGAGCGTCCGCTCGCCGGCTACACCGCCTACAGCGTGTCCAAGGCCGCCCTGGTGATGCTGATGAAGTGCATGGCGGTCGAGCTGGCGCCTGCGGTCCGCTCGGTCGGGATCAGCCCCGGCCAGGTCATGTGGCCGCCGGACTACGACGAGGCCAAGCGCGTCCGGCTGGCCGGTCGCATCCCCATGGGTCGGGTTGGTTCGCCCGAGGACATCGCCAAGCTCGTGTCCTTCGTCGCCATGGAGGCGCCCTACCTGAACGGGGTGATCTTGCCTGTCGATGGCGGCCTTTCGGCGCGGTACTGACGGGGTAGGCGTCGCGAGGCTATGCTGCGGGCGTTCAAGCCTCGCGCGCGCTGGAGGGGTCATGCGGAACTGGATCGAGATCGAGGACTACGTCGTCGAAGCCATCGTCGGCATTGGCGAGGAAGAGCAGCGCGTCACCCAGCCGGTGTGGATCGACCTGCGCCTCGCGGTGGATCCTGAGGGCGCCGCGGGCGGTGACCTGTCCAAGTCCGTCGACTACTCCGCCGTCCACGACGCGGTCGGCTTCCTCGTCCAGCAGGGGCGCATGCTCCTGATCGAGTCGCTGGCCTTTGCCATCGCCCGGCTGGTCCTGGCGCCGCCCGCGCCCGGTGAGCGCCGCGTCGCCGTCGAGGCCGCCATGGTGCGGGTCCGCAAGCCCAAGGTGCTGGGCGGCGCCGTCCCGGGCGTGCGCATCGAGCGTGCAGCCGACTGGTGCGACCTGGGCACCCGGATGATCCCCGAGAAGACCTGGCTCGACACGCTGGTCCAGACCCCGCAGGGCGGCGCGTGGCGCGCCCACGTGGAGCCCGGCAGCAGCTGGAAGATCCCCGCGAACGTCGCGGTGCTCGTGATCTCCGGCTCGGTCGAGTCCGACGGCAAGGTCCTTGGCCCGGGCGGCCGCCTGGCCCGCGGCGAGTCCGCGCGCGTGGTCGCCACGCACGACCGTCCCGCTTCGCTGCTCGTCGTCGGTGTTGCCACGTTCTGACGGATCCGTCGACGGGCGGTTGCCGACCGACCAGGACAAGGGTACTAATCCGGTACGATTTTGAGCCGATGCGTGGCCTGCGGGCTTCTCTCGGTCTCAGATGAGGGTCTTCACCCGCCGGGTTGCCCATGCTCCGCATCGCCAAGCTCACGGACTACGCCATCGTCGTGCTCGCGCACCTCGCCCGGGAGGCGCACGTCTGCGTGCACGCGGCCCCCGCGGTGTCCGAGGCCACCGGCGTGCCCCAGCCTACGGTCGAGAAGGTGCTCAAGCAGCTCGCCCGCGGCGGGCTGCTCGTGTCCTCTCGCGGGATCCACGGCGGCTACTCGCTGGCGCGTGATCCGGCGGCGATCTCGGTCGCTCAGGTGATCGACACCATCGAGGGTCCGGTCGGCCTGACGGCGTGCAGCGGCGTGGAAGGCGAAGCCTGCGCAGACGAGGGCCACTGTCAGGTCTCAGGCCACTGGTCGAGCATCCACGATGCGGTACGAGGCGCGCTTGAGGCGGTGTCCATCCTGGACCTGTCTCGGCCTGCGCAGCCAGCGATCCGTCGGACGTCCGCCTCGGGCGACGTGCTGGCGCTAAGGGCGGGGAAGTAACCATGTCCGACACAGCGCTCGAAGCGCACCTGAACAAGTCGTACGAGCACGGCTGGGTGACGGACATCGAGTCCGACACGCTCCCGCCTGGCCTCAACGAGGGCACCGTCCGCGCCATCAGCGCCCGCAAGCAGGAGCCTGAGTGGCTGCTGGACTGGCGCCTCAAGGCCTTCCGTCACTGGCAGACCATGACGGAGCCCGCGTGGCAGAAGCCGCAGCATGAGGCGATCGACTACCAGGCGATCAGCTACTGGTCGTCGCCCAAGAAGCCGACCGACGGCCCCAAGTCGCTCGACGAGGTCGACCCCAAGCTGCTCGAGACCTACGAGAAGCTGGGCATCCCCCTGGCCGAGCGCGCGGCCCTGGCCGGCATCGCGGTCGACGCGGTGTTCGACTCGGTGAGCGTCGCCACCACGTTCAAGAAGACGCTGTCGGAAGCGGGCGTCATCTTCAGCAGCTTCAGCGAGGCGGTGCGCGAGCACCCGGACCTCATCCGCAAGTACCTGGGCAGCGTCGTCCCCATCTACGACAACTACTACGCGGCCCTGAACTGCGCGGTCTTCTCCGACGGCTCGTTCGTCTACGTGCCCAAGGGCGTCCGCTGCCCCATGGAGCTGTCGACCTACTTCCGCATCAACGCGATCAACACCGGGCAGTTCGAGCGCACGCTGATCGTCGTCGAGGACGGCGCCTACGTGTCGTACCTGGAGGGCTGCACGGCGCCCCAGCGCGACAAGCACCAGCTGCACGCGGCGGTGGTCGAGCTGGTCGCTGAGGGCAACGGCCAGATCAAGTACTCGACGGTCCAGAACTGGTACCCGGGCGACGAGAACGGCCGCGGCGGCATCTACAACTTCGTGACCAAGCGCGGGATCTGCAAGGGCAACGGCAGCAAGATCTCCTGGACGCAGGTCGAGACCGGCTCCGCGATCACCTGGAAGTACCCGAGCGTCATCCTCAAGGGGGATGACACCGTCGGCGAGTTCTACTCGGTCGCGGTGACGAACAACGCGCAGCAGGCCGACACCGGCACCAAGATGATCCACCTCGGCCGCAACACGCGCTCGACGATCGTCAGCAAGGGCATCAGCGCCGGCCGCGCCGACCAGACCTACCGCGGGTTGGTCAAGATCAACAAGAAGGCGGACAACGCCCGTAACTTCACGCAGTGCGACAGCCTCCTGATCGGCGACAAGTGCGGCGCGCACACGTTCCCGTACATCGAGGTCAAGAGCCCCACGGCCACCATCGAGCACGAGGCCACCACCAGCAAGGTGAGCGACGAGCAGGTCTTCTACCTGCGGCAGCGCGGCCTCTCGACCGAGGACGCCGTGAACCTCGTCGTGAACGGCTTCTGCAAGTCCGTGTTCCAGCAGCTCCCGATGGAGTTCGCCGTCGAGGCGCAGAAGCTCCTCGCCGTGTCGCTCGAAGGCTCCGTCGGCTGATCCCTTTCGCGTCCCAGAGGACCACCATGCTCGAGATCAAGAACCTCCAGGCCTCGCACGAGGGCCGCGCGCTGCTCACCGGGCTGGACCTCGTCGTCCGCCCTGGCGAAGTGCACGCGATCATGGGGCCGAACGGCGCCGGCAAGAGCACGCTGTCCAAGGTGCTCTCCGGCAGCGAGGACTACGACGTCACCGGCGGCACCGTCACCTGGAACGGCAAGGACCTGCTGGCCATGCCCACCGAGGAGCGCGCCGGTGAGGGCGTGTTCCTGGGCTTTCAGTACCCGGTCGAGATCCCCGGCGTGACCAACGACTACTTCCTGCGCACGGCGATCAACGCGCAGCGCAAGCGCCGCGGCGAGCCCGAGATCTCCCCCGGCGAGTTCCTCAAGCTGCTCAACGCCAAGATGGCCTTCTTGGAGATGGACGCGTCGTTCAAGCGCCGCTTCGTCAACGTGGGCTTCTCGGGCGGCGAGAAGAAGCGCAACGAGATCCTCCAGCTGCTCGTGCTCGACCCCAAGCTGATCATCCTCGACGAGATCGACTCCGGCTTGGACATCGACGCGCTCCACGTGGTCGCCAAGGGCGTGAACAGCCTGCGCGACTCCGGCCACGCGTTCGTGCTGGTCACGCACTACCAGCGCCTG
This sequence comes from Pseudomonadota bacterium, assembly GCA_947475315.1. Lineage (GTDB taxonomy): Bacteria > Myxococcota_A > UBA796 > UBA796 > CAIOSP01. Next base: position 3,827 of record CANJMY010000138.1, read on the forward strand.
CTCGACTACATCGTGCCCGACTTCGTTCACGTGCTGGTCGGTGGCAAGATCGTCCGCTCGGGCGACCGCTCGCTCGCGCTCGACCTGGAAGCCCACGGCTACGCCGCTGACCGCGTCGGCGCTTGAGGAGGACGCCGTGATCACCACCTGGCGCTCCAGCCACGCCGCGTACCGAGAAGGCGCCGTCGAGCCCGCCTGGCTCGCGACGCTGCGCCGCGACGCGCTCGCCTGCTTCGAGAAGGTCGGCTTCCCCGCGCCGCGCGACGAGGCGTGGCGCTACACCAGCCTGCAGGTCTTCAAGGTCACGCC
>CANJMY010000139.1 GCA_947475315.1 Pseudomonadota bacterium
CAGCCCCATCATCTTCAGGCCGTCCAGCCGGATGTCCAGGTCCTGAAGCTCCTGCCACTTCGTGAAGTCGACGTCCTCGGCGCGCGGGACGAACGGGGCGTCGTCGCCGTCGAGCTTCTTCATCTCGGCGTGCACTTCTTCCGCGATCAGCAGCGGCGCGCCGGTGGCGTCCCGCAGCACGATCGTCATGGAGAACCTGTCTCCCTTGGCCTCACCAAAGCGCGCCTCGGCGGTGTAGGTCTGGCCGGGGGTGAGCGTGCCCAGCACGGCGACGCGGCCCATGGACACGGGCGTGCCCGCGCGACGGTAGCGCACGTACGCGGCGTAGGCGGCGAGCTGCTGCGCGCTGTCGAAGGCGAGCGGATCGATCGCCCAGCGGGTGCGCTCGGTGCCCGGGAGCCACGCGGCGGGGGAGCCGGCGACGACCGTGCCGCGCACGAAGTCCGGCCCCACCGCGTCGATCGAGCGGATCCCCTGCAGCATTGGACCGTGGAAGGTGAGGCCGCTGTAGAAGGCCTCGAGCGTCAGCTCCGGCGCGTCGCCGCCGACGGTGGGCTCGGGGAGCGGGCGCGACGCGTCATACGGGAAGAGCTTGGCGGCGTCGTGCAGGCGGCCCTTGGCGGAGCGCAGCTCGGCGCGGTTCCCGTCCACCGTGAGGATGAGCTCACGGGGCTGATCGGCGACCACGCCCGCGTACAAGGTGAGGTCGTGCAGCTCGTAGGGGACGGCGCGATCGGCCGCCCACGCCAGCAGGTCCGCCACGCTCGCGAGCGGCAGGATCGGCTTGCCGTCGATGGTGTGGTCGCGGAGGTACGGGTGTCCTTCCAGCGACACGAGCACTGGCGCCACCACGCGGCGCAGGCGGTCCGGCAGGCGACGCCCACGGACCCACGCGCCCGACGGACCGGCCAGGTCGTCGAACAGCGCGTCCATGCCCGCCTGCGGGCCGACGAAGTCGACGCCCTCGGCGCGCATGGCGGTCTTGATCGTCTCGGGGATGGTGGTCTCCATCCCGGTGCCCACCCACGGGCCGTACTCGCCGACCGCGCCGTGCACGCCGTGCGGCAGGTGCGTGATCAGCGACGCGAGCAGCGCGTTGGCGGCGGCGTAGTGGGTCTGGTGGCGGTTGCCCAGGCGACCGGCCCACGACCCCAGCCCGACCACCCGACGCAGCGTCGCGCCCGCGGCGGCGATCACGTGCGCGAGGCCGTCGATCTTCACCTTGCGCGCGAGGGCGCCAAGCTCTGCAGGGACCGCGTCCACCGCGCCGTCTGCGAGCATGCCCGCGGCGTGTACGATCTGCGTGATGCCTGAACCCGACAGCGCCCGGAGCACGGCGTCGCGGTCCATCACGTCGACCCGCACCACGCGCACGCGCTCGAACGCGTCGATCGTCGCCTGGTCCTCGCTGGACGGGACGCCGCGGCCCACCAGGATCACCTTGGCGCCCAGCGACGCCGCCCGAAGGGCCGCGCGCAGGCCGATCCCGCGCGTGCCGCCGGTCACCAGCACCACGTCGTCCGCGGTGATGCTGACGCCCGCGGCGGGCAGGTCGACGCGATCCAGGCCCGGCACGTGCCGCGCGCCGCCGGTCCAGCGCACGTCCACGCTGCGGTCCGCGCTGATCAGCTCGTCGATCAGGTGCACCGACACGCGTCCGACGTCGTCGGTGGTCAGGTGCTTCACGGTGGCGCTCGGCCACTCGCGCGACAGCGCCCGCAAGGCGCCCGCGACGCCCGCGGACCACGGATCGTCGTGGCGGGACAGCGCGAGCACGTGCGGCTTGGCGCCGCGCTTGGCGTGCGCAGACACGATCGCCAGCAGCTCGCCGGCCTGATCGCGCCAGGGGCGGTCTTCGCGCACCACGGCTTGGAAGGACGCCGGGGGCGTCTGCGGGCCGACCCAGAGGATCGCGTCCGCGTCGCGCTCGGCTGCCCATGCCGCGTCGGTCGCTTGCGCGTCCAGGCCCTGCTCGCGCAGCGAGTGGGCGAGCGCCTCTCGCGCGGCGGGGTCGTCCGCCACCACCAGCACCGGCCCGGTCGGCATGGGGCGCGTGGGCAGCTCGGGCAGGTTGGCCGGGCGCCAGGTGGGCGCGTAGCGGTGCAGCGCCGCGTCGTCGTCCTCGTCGGGGCCCGCGACGGTGCCGGTCTTCACGAACTCGACCAGATCGTTCACGGTGGGTGAGTTGACCAGCAGCTCGCGCGGGATGCCGCCCATGCCCGGGAAGCGCTCCGCGAGCTGGGTCGCCAGATCGCCGACCATCAGCGAGTCAAAGCCCAGGTCCTCGGTCAGGCGCATGGTCGGCTTGAGCGAGGCGAGCGGGTAGGCGCTGACCTTGGCGACCACCGCCAACACGCCCTCCAGCTCCACGTCCACGGCCTCGGCGGGCGTGGCTGCGGCCTCGATCACCACGGGCTCTTCGGCCACGTGCGCGGCGCGGCGCGTGTGCGTGCGGTCGCCCAGCGACACACGGCGGGTGGGCTTGTCCTGCACCACCCAGTACGACTCGCGGGGCAGCACGCTCGGGGGCACAGAGGCGACCGTCGAGGTCGCGGTGATCGCGCGCACGTCGACCGGCACGCCCGCGATCCACAGCTGTCCGAGCGTGGCGAGCAAGCCCACGCCGCCGTCCGCGTCGTCGAGCGGTGCGAGGGTGAACACGCCACGGGTCCCGGCCGGGACGCTGCCGCGCGCGAAGCTGGCGAGCGGACCGCCCGCGCCCACCTGCAGGAACAGATCGGCGCCCAGCTCGGCGCACTGCGCGAGCGCGCCGGTGAAGATCACGGGCGACGTGGCGTGGCGCAGGAACACGCTGCGCGCGTCCTCCACGCCCGCGTACGGGCGCTCGGCGATGCCGCTGGCCACGGGCACCGTGGGGGCGGCGAACGCGATCTCGTCGACGAGCGGGCCCACGTCGATGGCGGCCAGGACCTCGCTGTGGAACGCGTGGCTGACGTCCAGGCGCTTGGCGCGAACACCGGCGGCCTCCGCCTTGGCGACCACGGCGTCGACCGCGTCGGTGCGACCCGACACCACGAGCTGGCGCGGGTGGTTGACGTTGGCGATCGTCGCGCCGTCGACCAGCAGGCCCTCGACGACATGGCGCTCGGCCATCACCGCGGCCATCGCGCCGTGATCGCCAGGCAGCGACGCCATCGCCTTGCCGCGACGCGCGACGAAGCGCGCGGCGTCTTCGGCGGTCAACACCCCGCCCACGGCGGCGGCGGTGAACTCACCGAGCGAGTGACCGGTGACGACGGCGGGCGTGACGCCCAAGGTGGCGAGCAGCTCGGTGAGCGCGACGCCTGCGGCGAGCATCACGGGCTGGCAGTGTTCGGTCGCGGTGAGCTCGGCGTCCGCCTGCGCGGCGTCGACCGGCGTGGCGCGGCGCTCGGGCCAGATCAGGTGCGTGAGCGGGACGGCGGTCTCGCCGAGCAGGCCCTGCTCCAGGCGCGCGAGCGAGGCCGCGACCACCGGGAAGCGGGTCGCCAGATCGCGGAGCATGCCGACGCGCTGCGCGCCCTGGCCGGGGAACAGGAACGCCACCTTGGGCGCGCCGTCGGCGGCCTCCCCGGCGAACACGTGGGCGGGGAGCGCCGTGCCCGCGCCGATCGCGTCGAGGGCCGCGAGCAGCTCGTCACGGCTGGCCGCGACGATCGCCGCGCGCGCGGGCTGCGGTCGACGGCGGGCCCAGGCGCGCGCCACGCCCGCGACGGTGATCGACGCGTCGTCGCGCACGGCGGACGCGGTGCGGGCGGCGAGGCTGCGAAGCGCCAGCGTGGTCGGCGCCGACAGCGTCACGAGCTCGGGCTGGCTCGCGGTCGCCGTGGCGGCGGTC
>CANJMY010000140.1 GCA_947475315.1 Pseudomonadota bacterium
CGCGGGTCGGCGTCGGCGCCGAGATCGATTCGGAGCTGATCGGCGAGCGCGAGCACTCGGGCGGTGATGAGGTCGGTGGTCCGGTGATCCACGGCCGCCGGTTCGCTGGCACGATCGACCACACGGTACCCGGTCAGCGCCACCGACCCCACGGTGTCGCGGACGGCCTGGGTCGCTGCCTGCATCTCCTCGGCGTCGGACGTGTCGAGCTTGATCTGCAGGAGCGCGCGTCGATGGTCGTCGGTGATCATGCGCGACACGGCCCGGTCGTTCTCCAGGAATCGGTACAGCACCTTCAGCTGGCCGGACGTGTCGGGGATCCGCCGCGCGCCCGTCATCGCGTCGCTGACCAGCTCGATGGCCTCCGCGACGCCACGGACGTCGGTCACGTGCGGCAACACCCGGATCCGGTCGCCCACGTGCTCGAGCTCGCGCACCATCTCGGGATCGTCGAAGTCCGCCGACATCTCCAGCTGCACGAATTGCGATCCACCGAAGGCATGCTCCAGGAACGCCTGGGCGACCCACGGCTCGCTCCCCTCGTTGAAGAAGGCCGAGACGTCCATCCGAGTCTGTACGCGGTTCGAGAGCGCCAGTCCGACCACCGTGACCACCGCGGTCGCGACCCCGACCGGGCCGCGGTGCCGTCGCGCCGTGCGCGCCAACGCCACGGTGGCTTCCGTCCAGAATGGATCCGCGTGCGTTCGGACCGGTCGGGGCCACAGGGCGATGAACGCGGGCACGAACAGCAGGGAGGCGACCAGACCGATCGTGAGTCCGAACGCGGACGCCAGGCCGAAGATCTGCATCGGGCGGATGTCCATCACGACATACGAGAGCACGCCGACGATCGTGGTGAAGCCTGCGTTGATCAGGCCCGGGCCGATCTGCACCAGCGCCCGCACCACCGCCTCGGCGTTGCGGCCGACGACGCGTGCCTGCTGGTCGTAGTGGGAGAGGATGTGGATCGCGTAGCCGCTGCCCAACGCGAACAGGATGATCGGCATCGCAGACAGGACGATGTTGAACTGGACATCGAGCAGCTGCATGGCCGCGAGCGTCACGACGATGCCGGTGGTGGTGGCCACCAGACCCAGGACGGTGCCGAGCGGATCTCGGTACGCGATGAGCATGATGGCGACGATCGCCGCCAGCGACCACGGCGTCAACGCGGCCATGTCGCCGCGGGTGGTGTCGTAGATCCAGCTGGAGATGAAGGGGCCTCCACCCCAGTAGATCCTGTCTGTGGGGAAGTGCCGGCGCACCACCTCCCGGATGTGCGAGGCTAGCACGCGTGGTTGGACGCCCGGCGTTGCGAACGCGTAGATCAGGACGGCGTCGGCGTCCGCGCTGACCAGCGTACCGACCACGTGGTCGCGGCTCATGACCCGCTCGCGCATCGCGCGCGCCTGTGCCTCGTCGGCTGGCGGGTCGGGGACCAGCGCGTTCATCACCACGCCGCCGCTGACCGGAGCCTGCACGAAGTCAGGGAGGTTGGTCAGGGACAGGGTGGAGTCCACGCCCTGCACCGCTTGCAGATCCGTCGTCGTCGCCTGGAGCTGGGCGACGAACGCCGCGTCAAACGGATCGGCCGTCGGGATTCCGATGAGGGCGATGTCGGTCGACTTGAAGCGCTCGTTGATCGTACGGAACGCGTGCACGTCGTCGTTGCTGTCCGGAAGGAAGGCCAGGATGTCGTCGTCCTGTTCGACGTCGAGCGACAGCCGGGCAGCCACCACGGTGATCCCGAGCGTGAGGATCACCACGGCCCACGAGACGCCGGGGCGGACCAGCCAGCGCGCGTAGCGTTCGATGACGGTCATCCTTGAGCCCTCCATGGTCAAGCGCACTCCGAGCGCCTGGGTCGAAGCGTGGACCCGCCGCGCCTTGCCCGTCACAAAGGGTTGCATGCGGCGTGCCGTGTCCGCCGAAGGGCGGTCACGCGGGCGTCGGAGGCCCGACGGACGCGATCCGGGCCCGCGGCGGGCACCGGCGCGTCACCAGGGCAGGGGCAGCAGGCGGCCGAGCCGGGAGCTGGCCTCGCGGGAGGCGTCCCGCCATGCGGCCGAGGTGGTGATCGAGCGCGCGAAGTCTCCGCGCGCACCGCGCCACGACCCCGCGACCATCACCTGCTGGAGCGCGCCGCCCACCTGCCCGAAGGCGAGCGCGCGCAGCGGGTCTCGCCCCGGCCAGAAGGACGGATGCTCCAGATCCCACAGCGCCAGATGCGCCAGGTGGCCGGGCGCGATGGCGCCGCACGGCAGTCCAGGGTGCTGCGCGCCAGGCGTGGTCCACACCCGGTGCAGCGCTGCGGCGGTGTCGGTCAGCGGCGCGTCCTCACGGTGTGCGCGATCGCGAACCGCGCGCAGTGCCTCTGCCTCGGCGATCCCGGCGCCCGATCTCCAGCGCCCGTGCGCCGGATCGTTGGCGACGTGGGCGGTGCGCAGCATCGCCACCGCGCGCAGCTCGCTCCGCACGTCCTGCGCGTCGTTCGTCGCCGAGGCGTCGGTGCCCAGGGCCCATCGCAGGCCGCGCCGCGACCAGGTCGCCACCGGGGCCGGAAAGTCGAACCACGCCTGCGCCGACGGGCACGCGACCAGCATGTGTCGCACGGGATCGAGGCGGTCGAGGTCCGCGTCGGTGTGGAACAGCCCGTGCACGAGGGACAGGTTCACGTCCGCGCCCAGCACGCCGAGCCGTTCGAGCAGCCCGAGCGGCGTGGTGGACGCGCGCCCACCGATCCGTCGCACCTCGTCCAGGCTCTGCGCGACGTGGGTGTGGATCGGCAGGCCGTGACGACTGGCGGCGTCGACCACGGTGCGCCACAGCGCGTCGGACACGGTGTCGGTCGCGTGCGGGCCGAGACACACGCCCAGCCCGCGGGACGCCAGCGCGGCGTCGTGCGCCGCGGTGACGGTGGTGTCGAGCTCGGCCTCCCAGCGATCCCGCCCCGGCCCGTCGAGGTCCTGGAGCGCGGGCGCGACCACGCCGGCGAGGCCGACGTCGGCGAGCCCGTCCAGCACCGCGCGACCGAAGTAGTAGTGGTCCCACACCGCGGCGGTGCCCGCGAGCAGCGCCTCGTAGGCGCCCACGCGGGTCAGCGCGCGGACGTCGTCGGCCACCATCTTGCGCTCGACGTGGAAGAACAGATCTTCGACCACGTTGCCGGTGGTCGCCGCGCCCACCGCGCCGCGCAGCCCGACCAGCGCGAGGTGGGTGTGCGCGTCGACGAAGGCGGGCGTGAGGAGCGCGTCGCCAAGATCGTCGGTCCCCGGAGGATCGGGCGTCTGCGGGTCGACGTCGACCGTCAGGATCCGGCCGTGATCGATCGTCAGGCGTGCCGACCGGATCACGAAGCCGTCGCCATCGGGCAGCACGACGCGCCGACCCGACAGCACGGTGGTCACGAGGATCTGCCCCAGTCGACCACCGGCCAGCCACGTTGTGCGGCGAGGCGGGCGAGCCGGCGATCCGGGTCGATCACCACCGGGCGCCCCACCTTCTGCAGCAGCGCGACGTCGCTGTAGCTGTCCGTGTAGAAGGTGCAGTCGGCGAGCGCCACCTTCTCGCGCGCCGCCCACGCCTCGCACGCGGTGAGCTTGTGGTGGCCGAACGCGCTCGACGCGAGGGCGCCGGTCAGCACGCCGTCACGGACCTCGACCACCGTGCTGACCGTGTCGTCCAGGCCCGGGTCCTTCCGACCGGGTCGGGATCAGGGGGTGCAGAAGGGGAGCGTGGCTGAGGACTGTCCGTGGTAGTCCTCTGGAAGCGGGAG
>CANJMY010000141.1 GCA_947475315.1 Pseudomonadota bacterium
CACGTCGCCGAACTGCGCCACGGTGCGGACGAGGTACTCGGTGTCGCCCTCCAGCACCTGACCGCCGGCGACGTTGACGTTCTCGCCGCGCAGCACGTCGCGCACGTCCTCCAGCGTCACGTTGCGCGCGACCAGCCAGTCGTCGTGTACCGCGATGCGGACCTCACGCTCCAGGCCGCCGCGCACGCGCACCGCGGCCACGCCCTTCATGCCCTCCAAGCGCCGCTGGATCTCGTCCTCCGCCACCTCGCGCAGCACGAACAGCGACTGCTCGGGTGACGTGGTGACCGCGGTCGGGTCCGTCGACAGCGCGAGCCGCATGAACGGCTCCAGCGATGGATCGTAGCGCAGGATGAGCGGGCGGTCGGCGTCCTCGGGGAGGAAGGTGGTCTGGAGCGCCTCGCGGATGGACTGCGCGGAGGCCGCCATGTCCGTGCCCCAGTCAAAGCCCAGCACCACGTCGCTGGTGCCGGCGCGGCTGCGGCTCTCCAGCGTGACCAGGCCGTCGAGCGTGGCGAGCGCCTCCTCGATCGGCTGGCTGATCTGCGACTCGACCTCCTGCGGGGCCGCGCCGTTGAAGGTCGTGCGCACAGTGATGGTCGGGTAGCTGATGTCGGGCATCAGCTCGACCGGCAGCCGCTTGTACGACACAAAGCCGAACACCAGCGCCGCGAGGAACAGCATGGTGACCGCGACGGGCCGGGTGACCAGCAGCGCGATCAGCCCCTGGTTCTCCTCCGCGGTCGTGGTCCGCTGGGTCACGGCGTCTCCGCCGCGGGCGCCGCAGGGGCGGCGGGCGTCGTCGCGACCACCGGCTCGCGGATGCGGGCGCCGTCCTTGAGGTTGGACTGCCCGACGACGACGATGCGCGCGCCCTCGGCCAGGCCGCCGGTGATCTCGATGCGGTCGGGGTCACCCAGGCCGGTCTGCACCTCGGTGCGCTTGGCCACCCAGCGGGGGCCGGGCGCTTCGGCCTCGTCCTTGGCCTCGTCCTTCTTCTCGGCGTCGTCCTTCTTGGCCTCATCGGTGTTGACGACCTCGGCGGGCGCGTCAGTGACCACGAACACGATCGGCTGGCCGCGGTCGCGCAGGACGGCGTCCTTGGGCACGACCACCACGCCGGTGTGCTTGTCGACCTCGATGTCGACCGACACGAACTGGCCGGGGCGCAGGCTGGTCTGGCTGGGGTCGAGGGTGAGCACCACCTCGAACGTGCCGCTGGTGGCGTCGATCACGGGCGCCATGCGGGTGACGTGGGCGGTGGCGCTGCCGGACGCGTCGTAGGCGCCGGTCAGGGTGGCGACCTGGCCCACCTTCACGCGAGAGACGTCGCGCTCGGGCAGGCGGGCGCGGACGCGCAGCTCGCTCGGGTCGACCACGGTGAACGCCACGCGGGCGGGGCTGGTCAGCTCGCCGACGTGCAGGTCGCGCGCGGCGACCACGCCGTCGAACGGGGCGGTGAGGCGCAGGGTGCCGCGGCCGCGATCGGCCTCGCGCTTGGAGCTGCGCGCGGTGGCCAGCTGGAACTTGAGGTCCTCCAGCTCGCGCGACGACACGGCGCCGCTGGTGTGGAGCTTCTCGGCCTCGGCCACGCGGGCCAGCAGGTTGGTGACCTCGGCGTCGGCGCGCTCGGCGCCGGCGTCCAGCTGCACGTTGTCGATGACGGCCAGCAGCTCGCCGCGGCGGACGTGATCGCCCACGTCCTTGGCGATCGACACGACGGTGCCGGTGGCCTCGGCCGTGATGTCGGCTGAGGCGGCCGCCTCGATGGTGGCGCTGGTGAGCAGGCGATCGGCCACGTCGCCGACCGTGACCACCTGGGTCTGCACGACCGTGACGGGCTCAGGCGGGGCCTGATCCTCGTCTTCCCCTTTGCCGCCCCAGGACGAACACGCCGCCAACATCCCGAGCGAAAGCAAGGCCCACCGCATGAAACCCTCGTCCGGCGCACGCTGCGCGCCGGGCGCGGCCTATTCGAACCACCGGCGTTGCGCCGCAGGCTTTACCCAGCGTGACGGGTACACCACCGGATCGTCCAGCCTGCGGCGGTGGACGGTGCTAGGCTTCGCGCTCCGATTTGGGGCGCCCCATGGAACCCACACCCTCCGCCGTCGCTGACCTGTTCGCGGCGCTCGCCCGCCACGCGCGCTTGATCGCCCGCGGGGACATGGACGACAGCCGCCGTACGGGCATTGAGATCGGCGGGCACGTCGCCCACGTGGCAGGCCTGGCGGGTCGACCCATGCGCACCCAGGCGGATGGCCCCCCTCCCCGGGCCGTGGCGTTGGCCATGGCGAAGGCGCTCTACAGCGTGCCGCACATGTCGCGGACGCTGTCGGTCTACTCGACGCGCCATGACGCGCCGCTGTTCGACGTCACGCCGTCCATGTCCGACGCCTTGGGTCTGACCGCGGCCGAGCTGGAGGAGATCCGCACGGACATCGACCTGCGCGTGTCGGGGGTCCTCAAGCAGACCCGCGCCCTGCACTGGCTGTGGCAGCGCGCCGGCAACCCGCGCCTGCAGCCCGAGGCCCTGTTCCACATGCTGTTCCCGGGCGCCGTGGGCGCGCCCGCGCAGCGCTTCACCCACCGCGGCTGCCGCCTCTACGCGCTGATCGACGAGGAGGTGCCGCCCCCGCGTGAGGCGCTCTACCTGCCTTGGCTGCCGGAGTCGGGGCGTTGGAGCTGCGTTCCGGACACCCACTTCGCGGCCCGCTTCGTCGACCCGGCCACCATCCGCGGCGTGTGCCGCGGCATCGGCGCGTCGGAGGAGGAGGTCCGTGACCTGCTCGACCAGATGGTGTGCACCGTGCCGAGCGCCGAGCACAACACCTTCCTCGACCACGATCGCTGGCGCGGCGAGGGCTGGGCCGCGCTGACCGGCCTGGGTCGCGCGCACCCGAGCGCCGCGTGGGTGTCGCTGCCGCTGGCCAGCGATGGCCTGCCGCCGGACGGCTGGATCGCGCAGGGTGAGGGCGGCCTTGCGCTGTCGGACGCCCGTCGTGTGTTCGACCGCCACGCCATGTCGCGCGTGACGATCATGATGCAGGGCCTGTACGCCGAGCTTTGCGCGCGCGTGCTCCTGGGCGAGACCATCGCGCCCGACCGTCAGGCGGCGCTCTTCGACCTGGCCCCCTACGTGCAGCGCTGCCTGCAGCCCCTGCTCGACTGGGCCGCCGCACCCGCCACCCACCGCGAGATCGCCGATCAGATCGGCGCCGACGTCCGCCACGTGGGCGCGGCGCTCGCCACGGTGCGCGAGGGTTGGCTCAAGGCCGCGCGCGCCAGCTGGGGCGGCGTCCCCACCGAGGAGCGCCCGTACACGGTGCAGTCCATCCTGGTGACCCACCTGGCCATCACCCAGGCCAGCCTGTTCCGCGCGTGGCGTATGGAGGCGGACAACCGCGCCCCGCATCACCGCGTGCTGCTGCTGTTCTTCGCCCACTACGCCGCCGCCGCCCCCGTGGGCCGCCTGTGGCGCCCGGAGAACGGCCGCCTGCCGCCGCCCGAGGACGTGATCGCCGAGTGGTTCTGGGGCACGTGGCAGCGCGTGCTCGCGGCGCGGGACGCCGACGGCGGCTGATCAGTCGCCCTTGGCGGCCTTGTTCGGCAGCTCGCCGCGGTCGGTCTTGCCCCACCACAGGTCCTCGCAGGCGCGGATGCTGTCGGCGGTGACCTCGGCCTTGCGGTCCTTGAGC
>CANJMY010000142.1 GCA_947475315.1 Pseudomonadota bacterium
AGGGTCAAGATGGTCCTTGAGCCATTCCCATGTAGCTTGAACCACCTCCGACACCCATTCGCCCTTCGTCTCCGTAGCGACGCTTTCAGTCGCGGCCTCGGCACCCGTCGTCACCCCAAGTTCGATAAACCCGGTGTTCTGGAGAATGACCATCCGGTCATTCAGGGTGTCGACCCACGCTGTATCGGCCTGAACCCGGCCGCCCCGGAGGTCGGACGGGTTCGGATGAAACCGACGCAGCACCTCGTCGTCAATTCCAGGCACAACGGACGGCGGGCCGTCACCCGCGACGGAGCCCGCGCCGCCAACACCTCCACCCACGCCCGAGGGATTACCCATGGTGCCCTCCTAGAACTTCATCGCGACGAGCACGTTGAGCGTGCCTCGCGCGACACTGTGGATCTTCAGCGCGGGCTGGATGAACGCCCCACCGCCATCGGTGACCGTGTACACCAAGTTCGGCGCCGCGCCGTCGGTGGTGATGTCGGTGTCATCGGACCCGAAGTCGACCCAACTCCCCGGCAGCTCAGGCCGGTCGCACACGCGACCGGCCGCACGCACGGACAGGGTTCCGGTGACCCCGGTCGCCCAAATCGCCCAGGTCACACCCGTAACTCCAAGCTGCGGAACCCATCGGCCGAGAGGGATGTAGGCCGCGGCCCCGGAGTTCAGGGTCGGCTCGATCTGCAACGTGCGCGCGGCCACAATCTGACCAGCACTGGAGGTGGATGCCTGAAGACTTGCGAGGGCCTCACCGGCCCCGCTGCTTGACGAAACGGCCAAACCGGCCTGCACCCACAGGGGGCCTGCAGTGATGCTGGAAAAGTCCTCCGCCCAGCAGTCTTCGGTGGACCGCACATTACTCGAGTCCGTCCAGGCTGACGGGAACCGGGTAGATACGTCTGCGGTTCGGTATCGGGCGGGGTGGCGGTACCCACCTGACCGCGCCTCGATACTCGTGGTCACGCGAAGGCTGTCGCTGCCTACCAATAGCATCCACGGCGTCGTCAACATCGTGCGGTACGCTGTATCTGTCGAGCCGAGCTGCGCCGTGAGTTGACGCGTGATTCTAGGAATCGTCATGCTGTACACCCCTTGCTGCCACATGCTGAGTGAACGACACTGGTTGTCGAGCGTTCTGTTGATACAGCGATCGGGGGGGGGGAACGGCAATAATGTATATGTCATGTTATGTCACGACGCCGTCGCGACGAAAATGGGTAGCGCGCCGCCGCTGGACGGGGCAGAAATGGGAACCGCAATGCCGTCAACGTGCGGGGCGGCGTCATCGTGAGGAGCCCGGGTGAACAGGTTTTGCGTGGCACTTGCAGCCCTCGCGCCCCACGCATGCACCGCGTGCGGTGCGGGTACGTCTCTTTACGACAAGACCTGTACGGTCGATGGGCCGACGTTTATGGTGGATACGGACGCCCGTGTGGACTCGGACGTCTCGTCCGACACCGACGCACCCGGCGACACGGACCTCAAGGCTGACACCGACGCCGTGACTGCGCGGTGTGCGCCGCCCGAGATCTGGCGGAGCGACATCCCGGCCGACCTCTACACCGCGGTGCCGTACCCGAGCTCGTCTGACGCGCTGCTCCAGCACATGGTCGATGGCACGTCGGCGAACGGAGGTGGGAGCTCCGCCGATATCGTGGTCGACGGGACGGTCGTCGCGGTCGTGGAGGAGAGCCTCTCCGACATCCCAACGTGGATGACCTTCGTCGCCGATGGTCATGTCACGCTTCCCGTGCGCTCGAAGCAACCCTCCGCGATCGGCGACAAGGTCGCGTTCGTCTCGGCGCGTACGCGAGGCTCGGCGGAGTACCGCTCCGTGGAGGATGTCAGCGACTGGATCCCGCGAAGCACAGGCAACCCCGTGTACGTCGCAGAGGTGCAGGCGGCGGGCCTGACCTACCTGACGACCTTCAGCCAGCGGTCGCACCTGACCGGCGAGCTCACCGGGGTGTCCAGCTTGGACTGTGGCCTGGGCTTCACGTGCTTCCGCCTGGAGCATGACGGGCGCTCCGACTTGGTTCGTCTCCCGACCGACAACACCTTTGCCCTGGACGCCGACTACGCGGGCGGCCTGTGCGCAGAGGTGATCGCGCCCGCAGGCATCCGTCAGACCGTCTCTAGCAGCGCGCAGTTCCTGGACGTCCTCAAGCCCGCGTGGATGCGAACTTGGTCGGCGCCATGAACAGACACACACGGGGCGCGGCCGCCGCCGTCGCGATCGCGGGCCTCTGCGAAGGCTGCACCACCTGCGGGTCTGGCACCGAGCAGAAGGGTGGTGTCTGCGTCGTCACCGCCGCTGCGGACACGGACCTCTCGGGCGTCCACGACACCGATGTGGTCGTGGACACCGACGGCGTGCTGGACACGGACTTGGGAGACACCGACCTTCCGGACACAGAGGCACCGTTCGGGCCCTGCGCACCGCCGGACCCCTGGACGGGCGATGTGCCTGAAGCGCTGTTCACGTTGGCGCCTTACCCCACCTCATACGACGCGTACCTGTTCCGGATCGCGTCGCGAACTTCCGCCAGCAGCCACGTGGGGCTGCTCGTGCTGGACGCGACCGTCGTCGCTCGCATCCGGATCCCGAACACGAGCAATCCGACATGGTGGACGTACCTTTCGGATGGTCTGGCGACGATGCCGATGCGCACCCAAGAGCGCGCCCAGATCGGCGACAAGGTCTCGCTCTCCGTCACGGACCTGACCTCGGCCGCCGGCTTGCAGCAGGTTGAAGGCGTCGGAAATTGGTACGTGACGAGCCACCAAAACCCGGTGTCGGTGCGCGCGGTCCGCGGGGCGGGCGTCCGCTACCTTGACGCCTACAGCCAGCTCTCCCAGCTCTACGGCGAGATCACCGAGCCCTCCACGCTGGACTGTGGTGAGGGGTTCCTGTGCTTCCGCGTGGAGCACGACGCCCGCGCGGATCTGATCCGCGTGCCCGTCGTGAACACCTTCGGTCTTGATGCGGACTACGCCGGCGGACTGTGCGCCGAGGTGATCGCGCCCGTGGGCACGCGACAGCAAGCGAGCGGGGACGTGGACTTCCTCGACGTGGTGTCGCCCACGTCGATGAGGACCTGGCCGTTGCCGTAGCGTCATGCCCGGACGGGCGGTGATGCCGCGCCCCCACGACGGGCGTACACGGCTCGTGAGACTTCCTGGCCCTGTAGCGTAGGGCGCTCACGAACCGTTTGACCATCCCCGCGGTCCACGGCACACTGCGCCCGTCGGGTGAACCATGCTCCTCCTCCTGTCCACGCTCAGCCTCGCGCTCGCCGATCCCGACTGCGACAGGCTGCTCGAAGCACTCGACGCCCACCGCGCGTCCGCGGATCATGCGTGCGGCACGCCGACGCTGCGCGGCGCCGAGGCGGAGGCTCGTACGCGCGGCCTCCAAGCCTGCCTGACGAACGGGCTCGCGGCGCGTCACATGCCCGCGCTCCCGGGCGAGCTGCACACGCTGCCGGTCCTGCGCGCCGGCGAGGCCAAGCTGCTGCGGGACGGCGTGGCCGTCGCACCGCACGTCTACGAGACCGAGAACTTCGTGGTGAGGTGGGGCAGCGACTGGGGCACCTTCACCGAGGAAGACATCGCCGCGGTCGGCGAGGCGTTCGAGGTGGCCTGGCAGCGCGAGGTCGTCGAGATGGGC
>CANJMY010000143.1 GCA_947475315.1 Pseudomonadota bacterium
GCACCGGCGGCGACATCATCCTGATCAGCAGCAAGAACGTGTTCGGCCCGGGCGCTGAGTTCGCGGCCTACAGCGCGAGCAAGGCGGCGGCGCACCAGCTCTGCCGCGTGGCGGCGATCGAGTACGCCAAGTTCGACGTGCGCGTGAACATGGTGAACCCCGACGCGGTGTTCGCGCAGGACGGCGTGGCGAGCGGCCTGTGGGCCGAGGTCGGCCCGGACCGTGCCAAGGCCAAGGGCTTGGCGTTCGACGAGCTGCCGGACCACTACCGCCAGCGCAACCTGCTCAAGGCGGTCGTCACCGGCGAGCACGTGGGCAACGCGGTGGTCTTCCTCGCCACGCGCCAAACACCGACCACCGGCGCCTCCATCCCGGTGGACGGGGGCGTCGAGAACGCCTTCCCGCGCTAGGCGCCCGGATGGGCCGCGCGGTCATCGTCGGCGCGGGGATCAGCGGCGTGCTCGTCGCGCGCGAGCTGTGCCTGGCGGGCTGGGACGTGACCGTGCTGGAAGCGCAGCACGTGGGCGCCGGGTCGTCGAGCCGCACCGCGGCGGGGATCCGGCAGCAGTTCAGCACGCCGTCGACGGTGCGCGGGATGCGCTACGCGGTCGACTTCTACAAGCGCTTCGGCGACGAGGTGGGTGCGCGCTGCCTGGAGCAGGCCGGCTACCTGTTCCTATGCGGCGACGACGCGGCGGCGGACGCGGCGCGGGCGCGCGTGGTCATGCAGCGGTCGGCGGGCCTGCACGACGTGGCGTTCCTGTCGCCCAGCGAGCTGGCGGCGCGCTTCCCGTGGGTGGACGCGGGCGCGGTCGCCGGGGCGACGTGGTGCCCGTCCGACGGCTTCCTGCTGCCCGCGGTGATCTACGGCGAGGGCGCGCGGCGCGTGCGGGAGCTGGGTGGTCGCGTCGAGGTGCGCTCGCCGGTGGTGCGCGCGGAGCACGCGGGCGGGCGGCTGGTCGCGGTCCACACGCCGACTGCCCGTTTTGAAGCGGACCTGTTCGTCGACTGCACCAACGCCTGGTCGCCGCGTGTGGGCGCGGTGTTGGGCGCCACGCCGCTGCCGGTCTCCCCCATCAAGCGCTACCTGTGGTTCCTGCGGCGCGACGGCAGCCTGGGCGCGGACGCGCTGGAGGGGATGCCGCTCGTGGTGTCGCCGTCGGGCGTGTACGCGCGGCCGGAGAACGCCGACACGCTGCTGATGGGCTGGGCGCACCCTGGCGCGCCGGAGCCCGCGTTCACCGACGAGGACCAGGACGCGGTCGAGCCGCGCTTCGCCCACACGTCGGGCGTGGACGCGGTGCCCTACGAGGCCTGGGCGCGCTTCGCCGAGGTGGTGCCCGGCGTCGGCGAGTTCGGCGGCGTGCAGGCCACCACGGCGGGCTTCTACGCGGTCACGCCGGACCACAACCCTTTCCTGGACGTCGACCCGACCGTGCCGAACCTGATCCGCCTGGTGGGCTTCTCCGGCCACGGGGCGATGTTCGGGCCATTCACCGCGGCGGTCGCGCGCGCGCTGGCGGACGCGGGCCGCTCGCTCCCGTACGTCGACCTGCCGACCGGTCGCGTGGACCTTGGCGCCTTTGCGATCGGGCGCACGATCGGTCACGCCGAGTCGATGGTGATCTGAATCCGCTCCACCCGTGCTAGGTTTCGAAAGATCGGAGGGACGGGTGGACCGACGTTGGCTGTTGTGGGGCGCGGGCGGCGCTGGGGCGCTGCTGGGCGCGTTCGTGATGGTCGGCATGGCGCCCGACACCGGGACGACCGACGTGCCCGCAGCCGCGGAGCCTGCGGCGGCCGTGGTGGTCGACCCCAAGGCGCCCGTGCCCGAGCCCGCCACGCCGCCGTCGCCTGAGGTCCTGCCGGGCCAGACCGTGGAGCAGGTGCTGAACGGCGACCCCGGCAAGGCCCAGGAGCTGCGCCACTGGACGATCGACCCGAACTCCGGCAACCCCATCCGACCTGCGGGTGACCCGGCGCCGCCGCCGCCTGCCGAGGGCACGCCGCTCGCGCCGAACGTGCTGGGCGTGGAGCAGCTGTTCAGCCAGCGCGCGGACCGCCTGCGCCCCTGCGCCGCGTCTGCGCCCGAGCCGATCGACGGCCGTGAGCAGCTGATGGTCGTGATGACGCTGGTCGAGAAGGACGGCAAGACCGAGATCGGCGCGCTGCAGATCGGGAACGACCCGGACAACCAGTTCTCCAGCGTCGCCTCGTGCGCGGCCGGAGCGCTCCAAGGTGCCAACTTCGGGCCCATGCCCGACGCCCAACCGAGGCAAGTCTCATGGTTCCTCAAGCTCTGAAGGGTGCGCTGCTGCTGTGCACCCTGGCGTCCACCCAACAAGCGTGGGCGGGCGCTCTGGACCTTCAAGAGGTGGGCGGGCCCTGGGGCACGCCGGCGACAGGTGGATCCCCCGGCTTGTGGTGGAACCCCGCGACCCTCTCCGCGACGCACGGCACGCAGTTTTTGATCGACGTGGCACCCGTGATCGGCACCGTCAACCTGGACCGCGACGACCCGCTTCACGGCGGACCTGAGACCTGGCGGGTGATCACGGCGGTCCCGTTCGTCGGCGTGAACTCCGACTTTGGCGTGCCGGGCCTGGGCGTCGGCGGCGCGTTCTACATCCCGTACGCGCGGGCGGGGAAGTCCACGGGGTCCGAGGACGTGGGCGGCACGCACCTGCGGTCGGCGCAGATCTTCGCGATGCACACCTCGTTCGGCGTCAGCTACGCGTGGCGCGACATCGTCGGCGTCGGCGTGTCCGGCAGCTGGGTGCACGCCACCTGGGCCGCGCGCATCGACAACCAGATCACCACGCTGCTCGCGGATCAGATCTTCGAGACCATCCCGATCTACAACAGCCCCGCGGACATCTACGGCGACGAGAACGTCGAGAACCCTGACTACCTGGCGCTCGCCGACTTCCAGCACCTCAAGGACGACGCCGGCACGTTCCAAGCGGGTGTGTTCGTGCGGCCGCACCCGCGCGTGATGCTCTCGCTCGGCTTCGTGAACGGCGAGCGCGTCGACCACAAGGGCACGCTGCAGCTCGACCTGCCATGCCCGCCCGACACCGACACCATCGGCCAGATCGCCATGAACAAGTACAGCTTGTGCGGCGTCACGGCGCGGGGCGCCACGGTGGTCGGCTACCGTTACCCCATGCGCCTGCACATGGGCGTGCAGGTCAAGCCCACCGACGACGTCACGCTGGAGGTCATGGCGGGGTGGACGCGCTGGAGCGAGTACAAGGACTTCGACATCGTCGCGAGCGGCTTCACGAGCGATGACACGGAGATCACGCCCGAGGCCGACGCGCTCCTCCACCAGGACCGCAAGTGGGCGCGCGGCAACCAGGACACCGGCTGGATCGGCGTGGACGTGAAGGGCCAGCCCGTCCCGCGGCTGACGGTCGGCGGCCGCGTCACCTACGACCACCACGCGTCCCAGGCGGGCTACCTGGGCCCCAACACCGTCGACTTCGACGCGCTGCGCCTGATGGTCATGGGCTCGTTCCAGGTGTCGAAGAAGACGCCGCTGGAGGTCGGCCTGTCGTTCACGGATGACGTCGACTTCAAGCGCGTGGAGA
>CANJMY010000144.1 GCA_947475315.1 Pseudomonadota bacterium
CGCCCGTGCTGGCGCCGCCCACGGTGGACGACGGCTACGTGTTCGTCGCCAACGTGGACGATCTGGTCGTCGCGCTGCACGCCGAGGACGGCTCGCTGGCGTGGCGCTACGAGCAGCCTGTGGACATCACGCGCCGCGCAGAGCTGGCGTTGTATGCGGCACCTCGGCTGACGCGCGTCGGCGCGGACCTGGTCGCGGGCTTCTCGGACGGCACCTTGGTCGCGTTTGCGCCGACCACCGGCGACGTCCACTGGCAGTCGCGCGTGGGCACGGGGCGGTACCCGGATCTGGTCGCCACGCCGACGCCGTACCGGGGCCTGCTGTTCGTGTCCGGCTACGACGAGCCGCTGGTCGCGCTGGACCTGGCGACCCACAAGTCCGTGTGGGAGGCGCCGCACGGGGCGGCCGCGTCGGCGGTGGTGCTGGGCGACGGTGACGACGCGACCTTGCTGCACCCGGGCACGGACGGCGTGCTGCGGGCCATGTCGGTCCTGACCGGCCTGGAGCGCTGGACCTGGGACGCCGCCGACGACGGCGCGCTGTCCATGCCGGTGATCACGCCGGCGGGCATCCTGGTGGCGTCGAGCGAAGGCACGGTGACCCTGATCGACCCGGCCAACGGCCTGGAGACCTGGGGGTTCCATTCGTCGGTCAACCTGGACGGCGTGACGTCCGCGCCGGCGGTGGACGGGCGACAGCTGCTGTTCGTGACCAACGCCGGCTTCCTGTACAGCATGATCACGCCGATCGGTCCGATGAGCGCCGTGACGCACGTGAAGCCGCGCAAGGCGCCCGAGCTGCGCTCGGTGATGCGCCCGCCGACGGCCACGCCGTCCGTGTTGCCCGTGACGCCGGATCCTGAAGCGAACTGAACGCGGCGGGACGCGTCGACTGGGACATCGGACCGGAGAACGACCACCGTCCGTAACGTCCGATAATGTATATTATGTCAAGTACGAGTCTGGGGAAGAACGCCCGCAACGGCGGACGCGCCCCCTAGGGCCTCACCGGTTGCTGAGGTCGCCGCCGCGCTTGGCCTTGGCGGCTTCGCGGTCGTACTTCTTTCGCGCCTCGACCATCTGCTGGAGCAGCTCGTCGTTGAGCCCCTCGACCATCTCCTGATCGACGCCCGCCTTCTTCAGGCGCAGCTTCGCCGCTTCTAGGTCGGAGTGCTCGGCGTCCAGCTTCTTCACCACCTCGGCCACCGTCTGAACGGTCACGGGCGTGCGTGCGAACGTGGGCATCTGGGCGCCGTCGAACTTTTTGAGCTCAAGGGTGCCCGACAGCATGCCCTTGCGCGAGATGGCCCCGCCGACCGCCTTGCCCGCCGTGGTCAGGTACGAGTCCAGACCGAGCGTCGACAGGTCCACCTCGGACGGCAGGACGTGGACCGTCAGCGTCGTCTCCGTCAGGCGGTCCACGGTGACGTTGAGGGTTAGGTCCACCTGGCGGTCGTCGACCTGGATGTTGCCCACCGCGCGGCCCGAGACGTGCGCGCCCAGACCGGTCAAGCGGCCCTGCATGTCACCGACCGAGTGCGACTCGAACGTGAGCTGGATCGGCGAGCTGTTTCGCCTAAAGATGGAGTCGACCAGCACTTTGTCCCAGGCCGAGTTGGTGCTCTTCAGCGACAACGTGCCCAGCTTCACGAAGCCGATCGGGTGCTCCAACGTGGGCACGTCGGCCACCTGGAACGCGGCCAGCTCCACCTCGAACGTCAACGTCACCGGCTTGCCCGCGATCGTCGTGGCGTAATCGATCGACCCGCCGGCGTTGACGTAGCGCATGGTCTCGCGCTGGGCGGCGTTGGCGCGCATGGCCTCATCGGTCATGGCCTGCTTGACCCAGATGCTGCCGGGGTGCTCGGGATCAGGGCCGGCCGGGGGCGCGACGACGTCGCCGGAGCAGGCGGCGAGCGTGATCAGCAGGGTCGACGAGAGCAGACGCAAGGGGCCTCCACATGGTGCAGGCGAATCGGACCGGGCTGCACACACTTGACATGTTAACCGTGCCGGTCGCTGCGGCACCCCCCGCGGCCTAACCGGAGCCACCCGATGTCCGAAGTCGAGCGCATCAACGCCATCCTGGCCGCCCGCACGCCCGCGCTGTTTGCCTGCCTGTCCCCCCTGGGCAAGTCGCTGGCGTTCCCCAAGGGCATCCCGTTCCAGGCCAACGAAGCCAAGGCCACCAAGCTCAACGGCACCATTGGGCAGGTGACGGACGGCGCGGGGAGCCCCCTGCCCCTGCCCGTCCTCAAGGAGGCCTCCGGCACGCTCGACGCCAAGATGGCGTTCCTGTACTCGCCGCAGTCCGGCCACCCGGAGGTCCGCAAGCTGTGGCTCGCCCGCCAGCTGGCGCTCGCCGGCCGCACCGCGGGCGCCTGCACGCTGCCCTACGCCACGCACGGCCTGACGCACTCGCTGTCGATCGTGTCTGAGCTCTTCACCGATCCGGAGACCACGGTCATCATCCCCACGCCCACGTGGGAGAACTACGAGTTCCTCTTCACGGCGCGCAGCGGCGCCAAGGTCGCTACGTGGCCCTTCTTCAAGGGTGAGACGTTCGACCTAGACGCGCTCGGCGCCACGCTGGACGGCATCACCGGCAAGGCCGTGCTGGTGCTGAACTTCCCGTCCAACCCCACGGGCTGGAGCCCCACGCCGGCCGAAGCCGCCGCCATCGTCAAGCGCGTCGCGGCGCATCCGCACCCGATGGTCGTGATCGTCGACGACGCCTACCAGGGCGTCATCCACGAGGAGGGCCGCCTGGACCACTCGCTGTTCTGGATGCTCTCGGAGGCGATCGACCCGGCCCGCACCCTGGCGCTCAAGATCGACGGCGCCACCAAGGAGCTGCTGTTCTTCTCGTCGCGCGTGGGCTTCATCACCGCGTCGTTCCAGGACGCTGAGGCCGAGGCCGCGTTCACGTCCAAGGTCGACGCGCTCGTGCGCGCCACCGTCGGCGGCCCCGCGGGCCCCAGCCAGGCCATGATGCTGGCGGCGCTGCGCGACCACGCGCGCACCACGGCCGAGTTCGCCGCGCTCCGCGGTCAGCTCTCGCAGCGCTGGCAGGCGCTCAAGGACGCGCTCGCCCAGGTCAAGAGCGACAAGCTCCAGCCGTTCCCGTTCAACTCGGCCTACTTCGCGCTCATCGGCCTGGCGCCGGGCGTGGACGCCGACGTGGTTCGCAAGCGCCTGATCACCGAGCGCTCGGTCGGCGTCATCGCGCTGCCCGAGGTCAACGCGATCCGCATCGCGTACTGCTCCACCACGGCGGAAGACGTCGCGGCGATCGTGCGTCACCTCGCTGAGGTCGTCGAGTCCGCGTGAGCTTGAATGCGGGGCGCGGCGCCACACGCGCGTCGGCGCCGCCCCCGCGCGCCGCGTCGGTCCAATCGGTCTTATGGGACGTTGTGGGCGGCTGAACCAGGTTTTCCTGGAAGGTCGCGGCGTTCTGTTCCATACTGGTGGCGTGGTCACGTCCCGGAGGCCCATGCTGACGCCCCTGCTCGCTGCGCTGTTCGTGTCCCCGCCGATCTTCTCTGGCGAGGTGGCTGA
>CANJMY010000145.1 GCA_947475315.1 Pseudomonadota bacterium
CGCCGCACGGCTCGTCGACGCCCCCAACGCAACCGGGCTAGGACGCGGCCGGTGGGAGGCGCAGTGACGGATCCGCAGCCCGGTCCCAAGTCGACCTGGGGCCTCGTCGGCGTGTGGCTGGCGGCGTCCGCCGTGCTGACGTGGCGCGCGTCCCTGACGTGGTCGTCGCTGGTCGACGACGCCTACATCTCCGCCCGCTACGCCGAGCAAATGGCGAAGGGGAACGGCCTCGTCTACAACGCGGGCCAGCCTGCGGTGGAGGGCTACACCAACCTGTCCTGGACGGTGCTGCTCGCGGCCGGCCGCGTCGCGGGCCTCCCGCTCGTCCCGCTGATGACCGATCTGGGCTGGATCTTCACGCTCGTGGCGATCGGCGCGTCCATCGCCTTGATGCGCGCGATCACGGGCCGCTCCGACCTGCGCGTCGCGATCCCTGCCCTGCTGCTCAGCCTCTCGCCGCACGTGGCCGTGACCGCGACCAACGGGCTGGAGTCGAGCCTGTTCCTGGCGGTCACCCTCACCGCGCTCGCCGCCCACTTAGGCTTGGAAGGCGCCCGTCGAGCCTGGATCGCGCCGATCCTGGGCCTGCTCGTCCTCACCCGCCCGGAGGGCATCGTCGTGGCGAGCGCGGTCTGCGCGCACGACGCGTGGATCTGCCGCCGCACCCCCGGCCGCGCTGCCCCCACCTGGATCGGCGCGTTGGGGACCTTCCTCCTTCTGGAGGTGTGGCGTCACCACACCTACGGCGCGTGGCTGCCCAACACCTGGTACGCCAAGACCTCGTTCCCGATCGCCGAGACGTTCACGCGGAACAAGAGCTACCTCCAGCCGGAGCAGGCGATCCTCTACACCACGCTCGCCGCGTTTGGCCTGGGCTCGATTACGCCGCCGTACTCGTCGAAGAAGGCGCTGGTGATCGCGATCACCGCCCTCCTCGGCCTGATCCCGCTCACCGTGCAGGAGTGGATGCCCGGACTTCGCCTGTACCTGCCTTGGATGACGCTCACCGCCGTGCTGCTCGCGGCCTTCCTGGTCTGGCTGCCACGCGCGGCCGGACTGGCTTTTGGCGCCGCGCTCTGCGTCGGCATGGCCGCCTACGACGTCGCCGCCGGCGACCGGGTCCGCACCTACGATCTGCGCAACACCGTGCTGCCCCACAACGGCACCCAGCGCGCCATGGAGGCGCTGGCGCCCAAGCTCAAGGCTGGCAGCTGGATGGCCACCCGCGACGCGGGTGTGGCCGCCTACTACATCGGCATACACGTGAACGTGGCCGAGCTGCACGACCGCGCGCTCACGCAGCCGCACCCAGGCGGCAAGGACACTGACAGCCTCGCGCTCACGCCGGTGAACCCCGAGCTGTTCGTGTCCACGCTGCGCACGTCCGACCAGGCGGAGTTCGTGTACCCGAACGACCGCAAGGTCTTCAAGCGCCTGGATGCGCCCTACGCCTACCTGGGCCGCGTCAACCAGCACTACCGTCGTCACTACGACGTCTACGTGCGCGCGGACCTGGGCGTCACCGACCTGCCCGAGGACGTGGTCGTGAGCCACGCGGGCCCGCTCCCCCTCCCCGCGCGCCCGGGCGCCGAGCCAGAGGCCGCGGCGCCCCGCGAACCCACCGAGCCCTAGTAGGTCGGCAGGCTCGTATCGATCTCCTTGGCCCACGACGTGATGCCGCCGTCCATGTTGAAGAGGCGGGTGAAGCCGGCCTTGGCCAGCGCCTCGGCGGCGGCGGCGGAGCGACCGCCCATCTTGCAGTGGATCAGGATGTCGCGGTCCTTCGGCAGGTCCGCGACGATGTCGAGCACGGTCTCGTGCGGCTGCAGGCGGTCGGCGAACGCCAGCTTCACGATCTGCGCCTCGTGCGGCTTGCGCACGTCGAGGACGTAGGGCTTCCAGCCGGCGTCGAGCTTGGCCTTGACCTCGCTCACGCTCAGACGATCAAACGGCTCCTTCACGGGCTCCTCCACGACATCAGAGACAGGGACCTTCAGACCACAGAACCACTCGTAGTCGATGAGCTCAGTGATCGGCTTGGCGTTCGGATCGCGCCGCAGCTTGAGCTCGCGGAACTTCATGTTCAGCGCGTCGTAGAGCAGCAGACGACCGGAGAGCGTCGTGCCGATCCCGAGCAGGATCTTCACCGTCTCAGTCGCCTGGATGGTGCCGATGATGCCGGGCAGGATGCCCAGGACTCCGCCCTCGGCGCACGACGGCACGAGGCCGGGCGGCGGAGGCTCGGGGTAAAGGTCGCGGTAGTTCGGGCCGCCCTGGTAGTTGAACACCGTCGCCTGACCCTCGAACTTGAAGATCGAGCCGTAGACGTTGGGCTTGCCGAGGATCACGCACGCGTCGTTGACCAGGTAGCGCGTGGGGAAGTTGTCCGTGCCGTCGACGATCACGTCGTAGCCAGCGAACAAGCGCAGCGCGTTGTCGACGGTCAGCGGCTCCTCGTACACATCCACCTGCACGTGCGGGTTGATGTCGAGGATGCGCGCGCGGGCCGACTGCACCTTGGGCATGCCGACGCTGGCCGTGCCATGGATGATCTGGCGCTGCAGGTTGGACGTGTCGACGACGTCAAAGTCGACGATGCCGATGCGGCCCACGCCCGCGGCCGCCAGGTACATCAGCAGCGGCGCGCCGAGGCCGCCCGTGCCGATGCACAGCACGCTGCCGGCCTTGAGCTTGCGCTGGCCCTGCACACCGACCTCGTCGAGGATGAGGTGGCGGCTGAACCGCGCGACCTCATCGTTCGTTAGCTCGGGCAGCTCAGCCATCAGACACCGCCGGCGATCGACGGGACGATCGTGATCTCGGTGCTAGCTTGCACGGGCGTCGCCTCGTTCTGGAGGTAGCGGATGTCCTCGTCGCCCACGTAGACGTTGACGAAGCTGCGGAGCTTGCCGCTGGCGTCACGCAGGTGCTGGGCCAGGCCCGTGTGCGTGCCGGTCAGCGCGTTGAGCGCGTCGCCGACGGTGGCGCCGTCGACGGTGACGGAGGCGTTGCCGCCGGTGTAGGCGCGCAGCGGCGTGGGGATGTGGATGGTGGCCATGGTGTCTAGTCCTCGACGATGGAGATGGGTTCGGCGTCCATGGCGCTGCGATCATCGCGCAGGCGCCAGGACAAGGTGGTGGACGCGCGCCCCGTCAGCACGCTGACGATCACGTACGACATGTTCGGCCACGCATGGTCGCGATCAAAGTCGCTGTACTCAGCCGGGTGGTCCGGGTGCGAGTGGTAGTAGCCGACGATCTCCAGGCCCTCGTCGACCAGCTTCTGCTCAGCCCGCGCCAGCGCGAGGCCGCTCACGGTGTAGCGGTTGTGGGCGCTGTCCGCGCGCTCGTTCACCAGCACAGCCACACG
>CANJMY010000146.1 GCA_947475315.1 Pseudomonadota bacterium
CGCCGCACGGCTCGTCGACGCCCCCAACGCAACCGGGCTAGGACGCGGCCGGTGGGAGGCGCAGTGACGGATCCGCAGCCCGGTCCCAAGTCGACCTGGGGCCTCGTCGGCGTGTGGCTGGCGGCGTCCGCCGTGCTGACGTGGCGCGCCTCCCTGACGTGGTCGTCGCTGGTCGACGACGCCTACATCTCCGCCCGCTATGCCGAGCAAATGGCGCAGGGCAACGGCCTCGTCTACAACGCGGGGCAGCCCGCGGTGGAGGGCTACACCAACCTGTCTTGGACGGTGCTGCTGGCCGCGGGCCGCGTCGCGGCCCTCCCGATCATCCCGCTGATGACGGATCTGGGCTGGATCTTCACGCTCGTGGCGATCGGCGCGTCCATCGCCCTGATGCGCGCCCTCACCGGCCGCTCGGACCTGCGCGCAGCGCTCCCCGCCCTGCTGCTCAGCCTGTCGCCGCACATGGCGGTGACCTCGACCAACGGGCTGGAGTCGAGCCTGTTCCTGGCGGTCACCCTCACCGCGCTCGCCGCCCACCTGGGCCTTGAAGGCGCTCGTCGAACCTGGCTCGCGCCGATCTTGGGCCTGCTCGTCCTCACCCGCCCCGAGGGCATCGTGGTGGCCGGCGCGATCTGCGCGCACGACGCGTGGAACCACCGCCGCGCCCCCACCGGCGCCGCCCCCACTTGGATCGGCGCGCTCGGGACCTTCCTGCTGCTGGAGGTCTGGCGTCACCACACCTACGGCGCGTGGCTACCCAACACCTGGTACGCCAAGACCTCATTCCCGATCACCGAGACGTTCACGCGAAACAAGAGCTACCTCCAGCCGGAGCAGGCGATCCTCTACACCACGCTCGCCGCGTTTGCCCTAGGCGCGATCACGCCGCCCTACTCGTCGAAGAAGGCGCTGGTGATCGCCATCACCGCCCTCCTCGGCTTGATCCCGCTCACCGTGCAGGAGTGGATGCCCGGACTTCGCCTGTACCTGCCTTGGATGACGCTCACCGCCGTGCTGCTCGCGGCCTTCCTGGTCTGGCTGCCGCGCGCGGCCGGACTGGCGTTTGGAGCCGCGCTCTGCGTCGGCATGGCCGCCTACGACGTCTCCGCCGGCGATCGCGTCCGCACCTACGATCTGCGCAACACCGTGCTGCCGCACAACGGCACGCAGCGCGCCATGGAGGCGCTGGCGCCCAAGCTCAAGCCCGGGAGCTGGATGGCCACCCGCGACGCCGGCGTGGCCGCCTACTACATCGGCATGCACGTGAACGTGGCCGAGCTGCACGATCGCGCGCTCACCCAGCCCCACCCGGACGGCAAGGACACCGACACGCTCGCGCTCACGCCGGTGAACCCCGAGCTGTTCGTGTCGACGCTGCGCACCTCGGATCAGGCGGAGTTCGTCTACCCGAACGACCGAAAGGTGTTCAAGCGCCTGGACGCGCCCTACGACTACCTGGGCCGCGTGAACCAGCACTTCCGTCGTCACTACGACGTCTACGTGCGCGCAGACTTGGGCGTCACCGACCTGCCCGAGGGCGTGGTGGTGAGCCACGCAGGCCCGCTCCCCCTGCCCGCCCGCCCAGGCGCCGAGCCTGAGGCCGCGGCGCCCGGCGAACCGACCGAGCCCTAGTAGGTCGGCAGGCTCGTATCGATCTCCTTGGCCCACGACGTGATGCCGCCGTCCATGTTGAACAGGCGGGTGAAGCCGGCCTTGGCGAGCGCCTCAGCGGCCGCGGCGGAGCGACCGCCCATCTTGCAGTGGATCAGGATGTCGCGGTCCTTGGGCAGGTCCGCGGCGATGTCGAGCACGCTCTCATGCGGCTGCAGGCGGTCGGCGAACGCCAGCTTCACGATCTGCGCCTCGTGCGGCTTGCGCACGTCCAGCACGTAGGGCTTCCAGCCGGCGTCGAGCTTGGCCTTGACCTCGCTCACGCTCAGACGATCAAACGGCTCCTTCACGGGCTCCTCCACCACATCAGAGACAGGGACCTTCAGACCACAGAACCACTCGTAGTCGATGAGCTCGGTGATCGGCTTGGCGTTCGGATCACGCCGCAGCTTGAGCTCGCGGAACTTCATGTTCAGCGCGTCGTACAGCAGCAGACGGCCCGAGAGCGTGGTGCCGATCCCGAGCAGGATCTTCACCGTCTCAGTCGCCTGGATGGTGCCGATGATGCCCGGCAGGATGCCGAGGACGCCGCCCTCAGCGCACGACGGCACGAGGCCGGGCGGCGGAGGCTCGGGGTACAGGTCGCGGTAGTTCGGGCCGCCCTGGTAGTTGAACACCGTCGCCTGACCCTCGAATTTGAAGATCGAGCCGTAGACGTTGGGCTTGCCGAGGATCACGCACGCGTCGTTGACCAGGTAGCGCGTGGGGAAGTTGTCCGTGCCGTCCACGATCACGTCGTAGCCAGCGAACAGGCGCAGCGCGTTGTCGACCGTCAGCGGCTCCTCGTACACATCCACCTGCACGTGCGGGTTGATGTCGAGGATGCGCGCGCGGGCCGACTGCACCTTGGGCATGCCCACGCTGGCCGTGCCGTGGATGATCTGTCGCTGAAGGTTGGACGTGTCGACGACGTCGAAGTCGACGATGCCGATGCGGCCCACGCCCGCCGCGGCCAGGTACATCAGCAGGGGCGCGCCGAGGCCGCCCGTGCCGATGCACAGCACGCTGCCGGCCTTGAGCTTGCGCTGGCCCTGCACACCAACCTCGTCGAGGATGAGGTGGCGGCTGAACCGCGCGACCTCGTCGTTCGTCAGCTCGGGCAGCTCAGCCATCAGACACCGCCGGCGATCGACGGGACGATCGTGATCTCGGTGCTGGCTTGCACGGGCGTCGCCTCGTTCTGGAGGTAGCGGATGTCCTCGTCGCCCACGTACACGTTGACGAAGCTGCGCAGCTTGCCGCTCGCGTCACGCAGGTGCTGGGCCAGGCCGGTGTGCGTGCCGGTCAGCGCGTTGAGCGCGTCGCCGACAGTGGCGCCGTCGACGGTGACGGAGGCGTTGCCGCCGGTGTAGGCGCGCAGCGGCGTGGGGATGTGGATGGTGGCCATGGTGTCTAGTCCTCGACGATGGAGATGGGTTCAGCGTCCATGGCGCTGCGATCATCGCGCAGGCGCCAGGACAAGGTGGTGGACGCGCGACCCGTCAGCACACTGACGATCACGTACGACATGTTCGGCCACGCGTGGTCGCGATCAAAGTCGCTGTACTGGGCCGGGTGGTCCGGGTGCGAGTGGTAGTAGCCGACGATCTCCAGGCCCTCGTCGACCAGCTTCTGCTCAGCCCGCGCCAGCGCGAGGCCGCTCACGGTGTAGCGGTTGTGGGCGCTGTCCGCGCGCTCGTTCACCAGCACAGCCACACG
>CANJMY010000147.1 GCA_947475315.1 Pseudomonadota bacterium
CCGACGATCGCCGACCGCTTTGGCGCGGAGCTGGTCGTCACCAGCAACGACCCGGCGGGCGAGGCCCACGTCGGCATCAGCGGCAGCGCCCGCTACGCGCAGGAGGTGGGCGAGCAGTTCATCG
This sequence comes from Pseudomonadota bacterium, assembly GCA_947475315.1. Taxonomy (GTDB): domain Bacteria; phylum Myxococcota_A; class UBA796; order UBA796; genus CAIOSP01. The sequence continues at coordinate 125 of CANJMY010000147.1, forward strand.
TCCCGGAGAACATCCCGATCGACGTGATCGTCGCGGTCGACCAGTCCTGCTCGATGGACGACCACGCTACCCAGCTGAACAGCCAGTTCGCGTCGTTCATCCAGGTCTTCGCCAACGCGAACGTGGCCTGGAAGGTGGGCGTGCTCACCGAAGACAACGGCTGCATGACCACCCTGACCGCCGCCACCCCCAACTGGCAGGCCCAGTTTTCGAACGCCGTCAGCTACGGCGCGGGCGGCAGCTACACCGAGGCGCTCCTAAAGCTGACGCAGAACGCCACCGCCGCGGGCTGCAACTTCGGCTTCCGCGACCCGGGCTCGCCGCTGCACATCATCCTGGTGTCCGACGAGCGCGACCAGTCGCCCAACGCCGGCACCCCGAACTACTGGGCGCCCTACGTGACCTCCTTCCGCGCCTTCGCGGGCGCCGGCGCGCCGATGAAGGTCCACGGCGTCCTCGACGTGAACAGCCAGACTCCGGACGCCAGCAGCCGGGGCCCCTACGGCTACATCGACGCCGTGAGCTGGACCGGTGGCACGCTGCTCAACATCTACGACAACAACTGGCCGAACGCGCTCGCCGCCATCGCCCAGCAGGCCGTGGCCGACATCGGCGTGTTCGAGCTCGGCCAGCGCAGCCCGGATCCCAGCAGCGTCCGGGTGTGGGTGGACGGCGTGGAGCAGTTCACCGGCTGGACCTACGACGTCGCGCGCAACTCGGTCGTGTTCGATCCGGACCCCGCGCCCAACGCCGTGGTCGACGTGACCTACGGCGTCGCGGTGAACTGCGGGCCCTGATCGGCGTCACGCCGTGGGCGAGGCAGGCTGAGCCGCGCGCGGGCGCTTAGACCGCCTGCGCGATCGGGGCGGGGCGGTGTACGACGGCGCGGTCGCGGCCGGTCGACTTGGCCTGGTAGAGCGCCTTGTCCGCCGCCTGGTAGGCCTTGTCCATGTCCACCCAGTGGGCGGCGTCGACCAGCGTGGCGCCGACCGAGATGCTGACGTGGCCCAGATCGCTGCCCTCGTGGACGATGCCCAGGGCGCGGACGGCGTCACACAGCTTGTCGCCCAGCTGCTGGAGCTTGTCGTAGTCCTCGACCGACGCCAGCACCGCGAACTCCTCGCCGCCCAGGCGGAACACGCCGTCGCCCGCGCGTCGGAGGCTACCGCGCAGGGCCGTCGCCAGGTCGCGCAGCGCCTGGTCGCCCGCGTAGTGGCCGAGGCGGTCGTTGTACTTCTTGAAGTGGTCGACATCGAGGATCAGCAGCCCGACCGGCGTGCCGCTGCGGCGCGCCTTGGCGAGCTCCAGCTCGGCGACCTCATCAAAGTGACGACGGTTGTACAGGCCGGTCAGCGCGTCGTGGCGCGACTGCGACTCGACGAGCTGGAGCGCCCTGGTCAGCGCCACGAACAGGATGAGGCTCCCGAGGCTGAACAGCACCAGCAGACCGTGCAGCGACGACTGCCGCAGCGCGGTCCACAGCATCGCGCGGCGTGAGGTGACCACGCCGACGTGCCACCCGCTGGGGTTCACGTCGAGGATGTAAACCTCGACGTCGCCGACGCGAATGGGGGAGCTCGGGTGAGGCTCCTGGACGGAGATGCCGCCGGGCAGGCGGCTGCCTCCGAGGAAGTCCGCGCCGGTCGGGTCGAACAAGCGCAGCGTCGAGTCAGGGACGCGGTCATCGTGGAGCAGCTCGGCGAGCGTACGCACCGACACGTCCACGCTGATGTCGCCGGCGATCTGGCCATGGTGCTCGACCAGCCGGCTGACGGTGATCATCGGGCCCTTGCCGCCGGTGTCGGAGTAGACGGCCGACAACCCGGTGCGAGGGCCCTCCAGCTTCAACGGCGCCGCCCCAGGCAGCATGTCGTACCGCTTGAGCAGCTCGTGGTTCCACAGGAAGGATCCCTCTGGGGGCCTGGGGAAGATGTAGAAGAAGCCGCGCTTGGAGATGTAGTAGACCCAAGGCAGCGACTCGTCGTGCCCATGGACCAGCTTCAGCTCCTCCGACAGCGCGAACGCCATGTCGATCTCGGCGGCCGCTTCCGACCCCGCCACGGGCGGATCGCCCTCGCCCATCAGGCCGCCCAGGTCCTCGGCGCGGTACCCGGGCGGCGCCGACATCGCGAAGCCGGCGCGCTCGGGCACCGCCCGAAGGTGCGGGGTGATGGTCTCCGCCGTCGTCAGGCGACCGCTCAGGATGTCCTCGGCGGTGGCCGCCAGCGACTCCACGGCGTGCTCGCGCAGGTCCAACTCTCGGGCGATCCGCGCCGCCGAGCTTAGGCCCGCCTCGCGCGCTTCATCGGACTGGCGGCGCATCGACTGCGACACCTCAAAGCCGGTGAGCGCGATCGACACGAACAACGCCACGGTGAGGAACCCCCGTGCCGCGGATTGCACCATCTTTCCCGGGATCGTGGGCCGCTTCATGGTTGTGGTGTTCCCCGACTGTGCGGGAACACGATGTGGCGGGTGTGGCAACACACAAGACGTGGCATGTGGAGCGTGAAAGCGGACGATGCATGCACCCTCGCCGTACTCCTGCCCGTTCGCGTGTCACGGATTACTGCCGTTGCATAAGGCTCATCGCGAACGGGTACAGCGGAGGCCGCCGCTCAGGCTCCGGCACCTCGCTCGATGTGCGTTCGTAGAACTACGTACTCTCGCGACCACCCGTCGCGGCGACCGCTCACGCGATACGGCGAAGGGGGGGCCTGGTTGGAGCGTCTAGACACGACGACGACGGTCGACACTCCGGAGCGTGTGCGCTTCACGCACCGGCTGGCGGGCCCTGGCGTGCGCGGCGTGGCCTGGCTGCTCGACCTGCTGCTGCAGGGGTTCGTGGTCACGGGCCTGATGCTGGTGCTGACCCTGACCTCGGTGTTCAGCGGGCTGGGCGGCGAGGCAGGCACGGGCGCGGGCCTGCTCGTGTTCTTTGTGGTGTCTTGGTTCTACGCGGCGCTCTTCGAGGCGCTCTGGGCGGGCCAGACCCCGGGCAAGCGCGCGCTGCAGCTGCGCGTGGTGTGCACCGACGGCTCGGCGATCGGCCCGCGCGAGGCGGTGCTGCGCAACCTGATGCGCGGCGTGGACGGCCTGCCGTTCGCGTACGTGATCGGCGTGATCGTGGCGACGTGTGACCCGCGCCTGCGGCGGATCGGCGACTGGGTCGCGGGCACCATGGTGGTGGTGGAGCAGCGCACGCAGCTGCTGGACGCCGCGGCGATCGAGCCGGCGGTGAC
>CANJMY010000148.1 GCA_947475315.1 Pseudomonadota bacterium
CCCAGTACACGGTCGCCTGGACCAAGAACGGCTCCAGCTTCGTCGGTACCCTGTCGCCCCAGACCACGATGCCTGCGACGAACACCGCTCGCGGTGATCAGTTCCAGGCCATCGTCACCGCTTGGGACGGCTACGACACCGGCAACGCGATCACGACGGCCGTCAAGACCATCGTGAACGCCATCCCTGACCCCGGCACGCTCAGCATCCTTCCGAACCCGCCTGGTGAGGATGACACGCTGAACTGCAACGTCCTGACGTTCGCGACGGACGCCGACGGCGACGCGCTGACCTACACGGTTGAGTGGTACCGCACGTACCTCTACAACAACGGCGTCAGCCCCAACTCCACGCTCACGCTGATCAAGTCGACGACGGGCACGACCTCCGCGCCCATCCTGCCGACGGTCAACAGCAACACCGCGTGGATGCTGCGCGCCAACGCCTCGTTCCCGACCGAGAACATCACCAACTTCGGTGACAAGTTCTACTGCAAGGTCACCCCGAACGACGGCCTGGCCTCGGGCACGCCCTACCAGACCACCGAGCAGACCATCCAGGATCTCAGCCTCCCGGCTGCTCCGGTCATCACCAGCATTCCTCGCTACATCAACGAAGCGGCGGTGCGCCTGACCGGGTCGTGCGTCTCGGTTCCCTCGGAGTGCAAGGTCCTGAACTTCAGGTGCTCGGATGATGGCGGCTACGTGTCGCCCAACATCGTGGGTACTTGCGGCGCGTCGCAGCTGTTCACCCAGGACATCGCGGTCAACCGCGGCGTGAACACCACCTGCTACGCCTACTGTGTCGACCAGCAGCCCAACACCTCGGCGAACTCGAACTCCGTCCTGACGCAGTCCTGCGCCGCCGGCGTGTTCGACTCCTACGAGCTGCTCGGCGCCGCGTACGGCGACTCCAACACGGCGGGCACGGCGGGTGTGAGCGGCGTCATCAACGAGTTCGCCAACTTCACGGACGGCGCCAACGCCAACATCAACGTGATCGGCAACATCGTCACCTCGATGCTCAACGGTGCGGACACGGACGACTGGTTCCGCTTCAACACCGTGGACAACCCCGCGGTGGATGCGGCCAACGCGACCAACAACTTCAACTTCTTCATCGACATGACGGCCGGCACCTCGGACTACGTCTTCAAGACCTTCCGCGGCGCCACCGGCAACCCCCAGGAGTGTGCGGCCACCTTCCCCGGCGGCACCACGCAGTACCAGTGGTACCAGCGTGACCGCGGCGACGCGCCGAACCACGCCCTGCCGACCAGCCGTCAGCAGTGCGCCGACCCCACGCTCTCCAGCGCCCCGCCGGTTGGCAACAACGCCCAGCCGACGACCATCGAGCGTCTGTACAACGACTGCGCCGACAACACGGCCAGCTACTGGGTGGACGTCAAGCGTACGACGGGCAACATCAGCTGCCAGCACTACAACCTGAACCTGCTCATCAACACGCCTCCGCCCGCCCTCTGAGTCGGGCCGGTTGATTGTCCCTCGGGGGCGCCACGGACGGTGGCGCCCCCGTTTGCTTTCTGGGGAGGGAACGTGGATCGTGCGGCGTTAACTCAGCAGGTGAGGGGGCACGTGCCCGCGGACGACGCCGAGGCCGCGCACCGTCTGGCGGTCCTGGAGCTGCTCGCGACGTCCGCGGCGCCGTTCTCCCGGTCCACCGTGGCGCCCGGCCACGTCACGGCGTCCGCGTTCGTGATCTGTCCCGACATGGAGCGGGTGCTGCTGATCCACCACGCCTTCCTCGGGCTGTGGCTGCAGCCCGGCGGACACGTCGAGGTCGATGACGCGGACCTGGCGTCGGCTTGTCGGCGGGAGATCGTCGAGGAGACGGGCGTGTCGAGCCTGTTGCGGCTGGACGGCTTCCCCGACCTGCTCGACATCGACGTCCACGCGATCCCGGCGAACCCGCGCAAGGGGGAGCCGGCTCACCGCCACTTCGACCTGCGCACGCTGTGGCTCGCGCAGGACGACGCGCTCGTCGACACCGGCGAGGTGCTCGCCGTCCGCTGGGTGCCCTTCGATCAGGTCGACGCGCACACGAGCGACGCGTCCGTGCAGCGCGCGGTCGGGCGCATCCGCTCCAAGCTCGACCGCTAGGCGGGATCGTCCGCGCCGCCATCTGGGATGGTCCGCGCCGCCACCTGGGACCGTTCATCGGGCCTGCGGCCGACCCCGCCGCGGAGCTACTGCTCGGTTGACGGATCCACGAGCGCGAACGGCGGGATCTTTACGTCGAAGCGCTCTCCGGCGTCGTTCACGATCTGGTAGCTGCCCTCCATGGAGCCGAGCGACGTGCTGAGCGGGCAGAACGACGTGTACTCGAAGTGCTCACCGGGTGCCAGGACGGGCTGCTCGCCGACGACGCCCGACCCGCGGACCTCCTCCCGGACGCCATGCGCGTTGGTGATGATCCAGTGCCGCGACAGCAGTTGGACCACGTCCGCGCCGTGGTTGGTGATCCGGATCGTGTAGGAGAAGAACCAGCGGTTGCGCCCAGGCTCCGAGTGCTCCGGGTGGTAGGTGGGAGCGACCGAGACCTCGATCTGGCGTGTGATCGCGTGTGACATCGATGCCCCTGTTGCGCCTTCCGCGAGCGCGGTGGGCGCGGCGAAATCCGGTCATATCACCGCATGGACCGGTGCGCGTTTCATCCAGGCTTGACGGATTCACCACGGCTGTGGGAAGGTCCGGTGCGTAGGCTGATGCATGCTAGAAAAACTTACCGACGAAGAAAAGCTCCGGCTCCTCCGCTTCCTCTGCTCCTTCGCGTGGGCAGATCTGAACGTGGGCGCGCCAGAGCGCAAGCTGGTGGTGGACCTCATCCGCCGCTTTGGCCTGGGCGACGAGGATGCCGTCATGGCGGCCAGCTGGCTCGACCACCCGCCGAACGAGGACGACATCGACCCGATGGACATCCCGCAGGAGCACCGTCAGCTCGTGCTCGACGCCGTGCTGGAGATGGTCGGCGTGGACGGTCGCGTCGACTCGATGGAGGCCGAGAGCTACGCGGTCCTTGAGGCGCTGATGACCAGCCTCGACGAGGGCGAGGTTCCGGCCTAGCGTTCTGCGGCGTTGCGCGTGTGCGGCGCACCGTTGTGTGCGCCGCGGCGTTCGCGCACCGCGCCGCCCGCCGCGCGCCGCCGCGATCGCCCGCGCACCGCGCCGCCTGAGCATCGATCACAAGTCGAATTGCGATCGTAGAACCTGGCTCACGGCCGCCCCTTCGCCATCCACCGTTCCGCCGCCAGCCAGCCCGACTCGCGCTCCAGCAGATCCTCGAAGCCGCGGCCCAGCGTGATCCAACCGGGCTCG
>CANJMY010000149.1 GCA_947475315.1 Pseudomonadota bacterium
GCCATGCACTTCCACGTCGGCACCGGCGCGGGCCTGGCGCTCATGGTCGGCAAGCTCGACCGCTGGGTCCCCGGCGAGAACGACGAGCCCTCCTTCCAGCTCTACGACCAGGGCGACGCGCCGAACTCCGAGAAGAAGATCCCGCGCGTGCTGCCGGTGGTCGATCTCAACGTCGGCCTGAAGTTCACGTTCGCCGACCGGCTCGTGCTGCGGGTTGAGGGCGGGCTGCACACGCTGCTGTACGGTGGCGGGTCGCTCGGGATGCGGTTCTAGGGGCTCTGTTCGCGATCTGAACCACCGCGAATGCGCCCTGGGCGCGGCGGTGAACCACGCACGCCCGTGACCGCCGACAAACTCCACCAAACCCGGTCTCCCTAGGCTAATCTGCCGCCTCCGGGGGGCTGGATGTCGACCACACGTCGCCGAACGTGGACCGTCGTCGTGCTGACGCTGTCCGTGTGCACCGCGCTCGTCCTCATGGCGGGGCCTGCGTTCCTCGTGAAGGACGGCGCGCTCACCTTCATCGGCTGGCGGCTCGCGGATTGGTGGATCGAGGGCTCGGAGATCGCCTTCGCGTTCGCGCGCAACCTGGCCCACGGCGCAGGCTTCGTCGCGACGCCCGGTGGCGAGCGCGTGGAGGGCTTCACCAGCCCGGCGTGGCTGGCGCTCCTGACGCTGTGGCAGCTCGCCGGCGTCGACGGCTTCGCCAGCAGCAAGATCATGGCGGTCCTGTTCACCGCGGTGACCATCGTGCTGTCGTGGGCGCTGGCGCGCGAGGTGCTCGACGAGGACGAGCGAGGCGCCGCGCTGCTGGCGCCGGTGCTGCTGGCGCTCAACCCGCAGTTTGTGATCTGGAACACCTCGGGCCTGGAGCTTCCCCTCTTCCACCTGCTGCTGACGGCGGCGCTGTGGCGCGGCGCGGTGGAGGCGCGGCGCGGCGGGCGGTCGTGGAGCGTGGGCCTGTGGACGCTGATCGCGCTGACCCGACCGGAGGGTGTGCTCTATGGGTGGATCGGGGCGATCGCGGCGTGCCTCGTCGCGGCGCGCGCGGGCAGGCTCCGTCGCGTCGCGTCCGCTTGGGGCGTCGGGTTTGTGCTGCCGCTGGCGGCGCTGGAATTCGCGCGGTGGTGGTTCTTCGCCTGGCCGCTGGCGACGCCAGTGTACGTGGCCATGCAGGGCGCGCTGCCGAGCCCGTTCGCGTGGCACGCCCGCGGCTGGTCACAGATCTCCCGCTGGCTGTGGGACTCTCGCGTGGTGTGGGTCACGCCGGTGATCCTCGTCGGCGTGGTGCGCGGGCGCGCGTTGGCGGCGGCGTGGGGCTGCGCCGCGCTGACGATCGCGCTCAGCCTCGCGCTCAACGGCAGCTGGATGCGGGGGCACCCGGACCTGAGCCCGCTCTCCGTCCCACTGGTGATCGCGTTGACCCTCGGGCTCCGCACGATCGCGGGAGCGGTGCAGGCGCGCCTGGGCGGCAGGACCGCCGCTGGGACGCTGACCGCAACGGTGCTGGTGCTCTTCGTCGCGATCGGCTGGATCAACCACACGGCGTGGTTCATCGGCAAGCGCGAGGTGCAGCCCGCGTCCGTCCAGAAGCGCGCCGCGTACATCACGACGCTGCTGGATCGGCTGGGCGTGCGCGACACCGTCATCCGTCGAATGGAGCCCGATCCGGGCGGGTCGCTGTGGTTCACGACCGACACGATCGTCGACTACTTCGGCCTCACGTCGGTTACCCTCGCCCACCACCCGCTCGACGATCGCGCGTTCGCCGCGGACTACGTCATGAACGAGGCGCGGCCGCAGACCGCGCACATGCACGGCGGCTGGGCGAGCACGACCCGCGTGCCCGAGTCCGACGGCTGGGTCCACGACTACATCGCCGTGCCGCCGTACCCGATGTCCGAGACCGTCCCGCACGTCGGCACCTACATCCGCCGCGACCTGCTGATGTCCCCCGCCTATGACGGCCCGAGCGGCCGTGAGGTGCGGTTCGGGAACGGCCTCACGCTCGCCGGCTTCGACATCCCCAGCCCCCAAGTCAGCGTGGGCAAGGCCTTCCACGTCGAGGTGTCGGTGCGCGCGGACGCGACCGCCCTCGACGACGGCACGCGGCTGCTGATGTTCATCGCGGGCCCGGAGGGGCGCGTGCAGTCGTGGGACCTGCCGCTCGGGTTCGACTGGCTGCCGCCGTCTGAGTGGCGCGCGGGCGAGGTGTGGCGCGGCGGGTTCGACCTGACGCTCGACAAGAGCCTGCCCGCGGCCGACTTCGACGTCGGGTTCGTGATGCTGGGCGCGGGCGGCGCGCCGGTCGCGCTGGCGACGGTCGAAGGTGATCCGACGACGCGGGCGCCGCTCCCCCCACACGCGGTGGTCGGCGGCGACGCGGGCGTGGCGCCCCGCTTCGCGCGCGGTGAGGTGCGCTTCCCGGCGGTTCTGCAGGTGGGCCCCGGGACCACCGCCGAGCGCGCGGCGCGGTCGGACTACACCCACGCGATCGACGCGGCGCGGGCGGGCTTGTGCGAGGACGCTGCGGCGTCGTGGCGATTGGCGCGCTGGCACGTGCCGAACGCGGACCGCTGGATCGACGAGCGCCGCGAAGACTTCGCCCGGGCCGAGGCGGCCTGCTACGCGCACGCCGCGCTGGAGGAGGCCGACAGAACCATGGCCGCCGCGATGCTGCAGCAGGGGCGCGTGTGGCGCTGGCGGAGCGCGCCGCTGATCGAGGCGCAGCGCACGGTCGGGGCCGCGCTCTACGAGCAGGGGCTGGCCGCGCGGGAGGCGCGGGACTGGGAGCGCGCGTGGCGGCGGTTTGAGGCGGCGGTGCAGGCGGACCCGTCGCTCGCGTGGGCGCGGCGGTACGCGGAGGAGGCGCGGGACCTGAAGGGCGCGGCGTCGGCCGAGTAGGCGCGAGACCTCAAGCGCGCGGCGTCCCCCGACGACGCGCGACCGCGAGCAGCCCGAGCACGGCGAGGCCACCCGCGCCGGCGCCGCCGGTGGAGGTCGAGCAGCTGCCCGCCGTAGGGCACGGCCCGACGCTCGCGTCCTCGTCATCACAGTCAATGCCGAGCTCGCGCACCCAAGGGAACGCGGTCTGGTCGGGGCAGCCGAGGTGCGGCGCGTCCACGTTCATGTAGCCGTCCCCGTCGTTGTCCTCGTACCAGGTGACCACGTCGACCGCTGAGTCCTCGTCGATCCCCGCCTCACAGTTGTTGTCGATCCCGTCGCA
>CANJMY010000150.1 GCA_947475315.1 Pseudomonadota bacterium
GGCCTGCCGTTCGCGTACGTGATCGGCGTGATCGTGGCGACGTGTGACCCGCGCCTGCGGCGGATCGGCGACTGGGTCGCGGGCACCATGGTGGTGGTGGAGCAGCGCACGCAGCTGCTGGACGCCGCGGCGATCGAGCCGGCGGTGACTGAGGCCGAGCGGCAGGCGCTGCCGATCCGCGTGACCCTGCGCGGCGACGAGCGGCGCGCGATCGAGGCCTTGCTTCGCAGGCGACGTCGCCTGTCGACCGCGCGCGCCGAGGAGATCGCGGCGGTGCTGGGGCCGCGCCTGGGCGAGCGAGAGGGCGTGGTCGCGGGCACCTGGCTGCGCACGCTGACGCTCGCGTACGCACGCGCCACCGGGCGCGACGCATGAGCCGCTTGGACCGGGAACGCTTCGATCGCGAGCGCTTCGTGAGCGACGGTCGGCCGCGCTGGGAGCGGCTGGACGCCGTCGTGTCGTCGAGCGCGCTGCGCGGCGGCGCGGACTGGTCGGAGCTGGCGAGCCTGTACCGATCGGCCTGCACGGACCTCTCCCGCGCGCGCGACGAGGACCTCGGCCCCGACGTGCTCGGCTACCTCGATGACCTGACGGCGCGCGCGCATGATCGGCTGTACGGCGCGCGCCCGGTGCTGCGCGGGGATCTCGCCCGCGCGATCGGCCAGGACATCCCACGTCAGGTGCGGGCCTCGTGGCGCTACGTGCTCACCGCGGCGGCGCTGTTCTACCTGCCCGCCATCCTGTGCCTGATCCTGTCCTTCCAGAGCGAGGACCTGGCGGCCGAGGTGCTCGACCGCGCCACGCTCAAGTCGATGGAGGAGATGTACTCGGGCCCGGTCGCGCGCACCGCCGGACAGAACGCGATGATGGCCGGCTTCTACGTGTTCAACAACGTCGGCATCGCGTTCCGCTGCTTCGCCACCGGCGCGCTCGGCGGCATGGGCTCGGTCTACTTCCTGGTGATGAACGGCGTGTCGATCGGCACGGTGTTCGGCCACCTGCTGGGCAGCGGGCAGGGGGCCAACCTGCTGGAGTTCACCAGCGGCCACAGCGCGTGGGAGCTCACGGGCATCGTGCTCGCGGGGGCGGGCGGACTTCGCATGGGCTGGGCGCTCGTGCGGACGAACGGGCTGACGCGGCTGGCGTCGCTGCGCGCGGCCGGGCCTGAGCTCTTCCTGCTGGTGATGGGCGCGATGGTGATGCTGTTCGTCGCCGCCGCGATCGAGGGCTTCTGGAGCGCGAGCCCGATCCCACGCGAGGCGAAGGCGGTGTTTGCGGTCGTGCAGCTCGCGATCGTGACGGGCTGGCTGGGCTTCGGCGGTCGGGGGCGCGCTTGAACCCGTTCGCCTGTCGGATCGTGCTGCGTCCGCGCTCGCCGTTCGAGTCGCTCGACCTGGCGCTGTGTCTGCTGCGCGAGGACGCAGGCCTGTTCGCGCGGCTGATGCTCGTGGTGCTGCTGCCGGTGGCGCTGATCCTCGCACCGACCGTGCTCTACCCCACATCGCACGACTGGGACGCGGTGCGGCTGGCGCTGCTGGTGCTGGCGGCGCCCGCGCTCCAGGTGCCGTTCACGCAACTGATCGCGCGCCGCCTGTTCGACGACAAGGTGCGCGCGCGCGACGCCCTGCGCGGGTCGAGCGCCGGGTGGCGCGCCTACCCGTTGGTGGCGCTGTCCACGCTGGTCAGCCTGACCCTGGCCACTTTCTCGCTGGGCATGCTCTGGCTCCCCGCGCACGCGGGCACGCTGTGGGTGGTGGAGGCGGCGGCCCTGGAGCGACTGTCGATCCCGCGCGCGCTCGCCCGCAGCGTCGCGCTCTCGTCCAACGGCGTCGGGAAGGCGGTCGTGGGCAGCGTGGTCAGCGGCGCGCTGCTGGTGTGGGTCGTGCTCGGCACCGAGCTGATGGCGCAGGGGCTCGTGCAGTTCGTCCTGCAGCTGGGCCAGCCCTTCGGCTCGATCCAGAACGGCGACGTGACGCCGTGGATGTTCGCCGGTGTGCTCCTCGCGCAGCCGCTGATCGCGCTGTACCGCATGATCCTCTACGTGGACCTGCGCACGGCGGTCGAGGGCTGGGACGTCCAGGTCGCGATGATGGCCGCGGCGGAGCGCGCATGAAGGCCGCCTGGCTCGCGCTGTGCGTCGCGGCGTGCTCGGCGGGCCTCGACGCGCCGACGGACGCGGTCGCCCCCGTGGACACCGACGGCGCCGCGCTCGACTCGGCGAGCCCGCACGTCGACCCCCTCGCGAGCGACCGCTTCGCGTTCTGCCACGAGGCAGGCGCGGACGCCGACCAGCTCGCGATCTGGTGCGAGCTGCTGGAGGAGGCGCCCGCCGACGCCTGCCCCGGGCTGCGCACGACCTGCGCCGACGCGAACTTCGAGGCCCAACCCACGGGCTGCAGCGGGTTCGACGAAGGCCGCGAGGTGGCGCCCGGCTTTGCCAGCGCGCCCGGCGGCGAGTCCCCGTGGCGACGGGCGGCGCGCGGCTGTGACGCCCCGGCGCCCGGCTTGGGGTTCATGGACGCGGCCCTGCGCTGGGGCATGGCGGCCGCGGTCGCCGTGCTGATCGTGCTGCTGCTGCGCGTGCTCTGGTCGAAGCTCGGCCTTGGCGGGGCGCCGGCGCCACGCCGCGCGCTGGCCCCGATGGCACCTCAGGTGGTGATCGACGCGATCGATGGCGACGACGATCTGGGCGCGCTCCCGGAGGACGAGCTGCTGGCGCGCGCGCGTCGTGCGCTGGAGGCGGGCGCCCTGGGTGAGGCGGTGCTGTTCGCGCGCGGCGCGGCGCTCCGTCGGCTGGCGCGTCGTGGCCTGCTCACGCTGCACAAGGCGCGCACCGATCGCGAGTACGCGCGCGGCGTCGCGCGGGAGCCTGAGACACGCGACGCGCTCGGCTCGATCCTGAGCGCGGTCGAGGACCTTCGCTGGGCCGGTCGCACGCTGACGACCGACCGGGCGCGCGACGCGGTGCACGCGGCGGCGCGCATCCTGGGCGCCGCGCTGTGCGCGCTGCTGATGCTCTGGCCGCACGTCGCGCACGCGGGCGCCCGACGCCTGGCGCCCGACGGTGACGCCGCCCTCTACGAGATCATGAAGGACGTCGGGTACAAGGTGAACACCACCGGCGGCGTGTTCGAGGACCTCAACGACGACGTCGGCGCCATGATCCTCGACCTGTA
>CANJMY010000151.1 GCA_947475315.1 Pseudomonadota bacterium
GGGCGTCCGCGTGCTTACGGCCGATCACCAGGTTCGTGAAGCCGTGGTTCTGGCGGTAGATGCCGTGCATGACGGCCTCGGACGGGCCGCCGTAGAACATCTTGATGTCCAGGCCGACCAGGTGGAACACGTCGTTGAGGTCGTACCCAGCCGACTCCCACAGCGCGACGTCCGAGTCGCCCTTGCCGAGCAGGCGGCCGTCGACCAGGCGCTGGTAGGTGCGCATGCGGGTGGCGGCGTCGACGTCGTCGTTCTTCAGCTGGCCGACCAGCGGGTTGAGGAACACCCCGGTGTAGTGGCCCTGACGGGTGAGGACCTCAGCGCCGTAGACCAGCGCGTACTCGTGCGCGCGGTGCAGCGGGTTGCGGGTCTGGAACGCCAGGGTGCGCTCGTAGCCGCGGTCCGCGATCAGCGCGCGGGTCTGCACCGGCGACAGGATGGTGTAGCCGTAGCCGGGCGGGAAGGTGGGGGGCAGCGCCCACAGCTCGCCGCCGACCAGGGTGGTGCGGGCGTCGGACGTGACGATGGCGGCGCCCGGGTGATCCGTGCGGTCCGTGCGGTAGACCTTGGAGAGGAAGCGCGCCTTGTCCCAGGCGAACACGCTGCCGACCGTCAGCAGGCCGATCACGTCGCCGGTGGGGCCGACCAGGGCCGCCTTGCCGCCGACCTTGAGCGCCTTGGCCTCGTCGTCCGTCACCGGGAGCGACAGGGGGATGGTCCAGGCGTAGGGCTTGCCGTTCGACAGGAGGGTCTGCGTGTCCAGCACGCGGTTGTAGACCTCCTCAGTCATGGGGCCGGTCAGCGGGGACAGGGTGCCGTCCGCGATGCGGTTCACGGTGGCCAGATCGCCCTCGGTGACGGCGATGCGGGGCAGGCCGACAGCCTCGGCCAACAGGGCAGAGCGCTGGCTGAACTTGAGGCGACGGTCGACGGGCGCGGACAGGCCGCCATGGACGGGAACAAGGCTCACGGATTCCTCCGGGTAGCCCGGGATCGAGTCCGGGCGGGGCCGGGCGCTTTAACGGGTCGGGCGCGGGGAGGCCCGTGTGCAAAGCGGCGCCGCCGCGTGACGTTGCGTCACCGAAGGCGGTTTGGACGGGCTAGCGTGGGCGCATGACAAACACAGACTACCCGCTGAAGGAGCGGCTCTTCGGACTGGACGCGCGATCGCTCGCGCTGTTCCGGATCGTGCTGGGCTCGCTCGTTGCCATCGACGCCGTCGATCGCCTGCGCGATCTGGGCGCGCTCTACACCGAGGTCGGTGCGTTCCCTTCTGTGTTGGCGCCCCCGGCTGGGGTGCGCGCCGCGCTGCCGTTCCAGGTCATGGGCGTCGAGCTGGGCGGCATGTGGCTGGTGCTGATGTTCTTCGCGGGCGTGGCGATGGCGCTCGGCTGGCGGACCCGCGTATTCACGGTCGTCTGCTGGGTCCTTCAGATCAGCATCCAGGCCCGCAACCCCTGGGTGATGTACGGCGCGGACCTGCTGATACGCACGCTGCTGTTCTGGGGCATCTTCCTGCCGCTGAACCAGGTGATGTCGCTCGACCGGCGGGCGGGAAGGGCCAAGGCCCCGGAGCGCACGCCGCTCACGGTCGCGACGCTGGCCTACACCCTGCAGATCGCGGTGCTCTACCTCGTGACCGGCATCCTCAAGTCCGGCCACGCGTGGTTCGACGGCACGGCAGGCTGGTACGCGCTGCAGATCGACACCTTCACCGGGCCGATCGGCGTGTGGATGCGCAACTTCCCGGGCATCCTCTGGGCGTCCACGCTGTTCATCATCTCGCTGGAGTACGTCGGCTCCTTCATCCTGTTCATCCCGTGGAAGACGACCTGGTTCCGCATGGCGATCCTGTTGACCTACGTCGTCTTCCACATCAGCCTGGAGGTCATGCTCCAGATCGGCTGGTTCCCCTGGATCAGCGTCGCCTGCTGGCTCCCGCTCATCCCCGGCGAGGTCTGGGACCGCCTGGGCTGGTGGGAGGGCACGGTGGACGCGCGGCCGCGGCTCTGGCCGTCGCGGGTGGTCGACGTGTTCGTCGGCGCCTGCCTGTTCGTGGTGCTCTGGTGGAACCTGGGGACCGTGGACCCCAAGCTGGTCTCGATCCGAGGCCCTGTCCGCCTCGCGATCTTCGACCTCCGCCTGGATCAGAACTGGAACATGTACGCGCCGTCACCGCTGCGCGATGACGGTTGGTGGCGGGCCGACGCCGCGCTGGCCGACGGCTCCACCCTCGACCTGATCACCGGCCGCCCGCCCGTGCTGTCCAAGCCCATGGACGTCCCTGGACTTTACGGGTCCAGCCGCTGGAACAAGTTCATGCGCTCGATGTGGTCTGACGACGCCAAGGAGCGCCAGACCGCCTACGCCGACTGGCGCTGCCGCAGCTGGAATGAGTCGGACGAGGGCAAGGAGAACCCCGCCCGGCAGGTCACCCTCACGTTCGTGAAGAAGATGACCCCGCGGCCCGGCGCCGTGCAGAAGCCGGTCACGCCCGTGACGGTCACCACGCTCAGCTGCGACGCGCGCCCCAAGGCGACGCCCAAGCGCAGGCACAAGAAGGTCTGACGGGGCGAGTTGGGCCGCGCAGCGCGTGCGCGCGGCCCTCGCTCAGGGAGACCCACCGACGGTGGACCGAGGTGTCGGCCCACCCGAGCGGGCTCGACCTAGCGGCCGAGGATGATCTCGCCGCGGCGGTTCTTGCCCCAGGCGGCCTCGTCGTGGCCCAGGTCCACCGGGCGCTCCTCGCCGTAGGTGACGGTGCGGATGCGGCTGGCGGGCAAGCCATTGCTGGTCAGCCAGCGGGACACGGCGTCCGCGCGGCGCTGGCCGAGGGCGATGTTGTAGTCGGTGGTGCCGCGCTCGTCGCAGTGGCCGTCGATCTCGATGGGGGCGGTCTGCTCCTTGAGGCACGCGACCTGGCTGGTGAGCAGGTCGATGGAGTCCGAGCGCAGGTTGGACTTGTCCAGGTCGAAGTAGACCGTGAAGGACGCGCAGGCCGGGGCGTCGTCCTGGACCAGCAGGCCCTGGCGCAGCACGGAGCTGGTGCCGTCCGGGTTCTGGACCTCGACGTCGTAGCGGCCGGCGGGCAGGCCGGGGACGCCGATGCGCAGCGAGGAGTCAC